>DASXOM010000135.1:0-6309 GCA_036494245.1 Gaiellaceae bacterium | reverse complement strand
GCCGCGACGAAGGGCGAGGAGTTCAACCTCACCGCCCGCACCGACGGCACCGTGCTCGAGACCAAGGACGCGCGTGAGCTCCTGCAACAGATCGCGCACGCGGCCTGGGAGTGCGCGGATCCCGGCGTCCAGTACGACACGACGATCAACTCGTGGCACACGCTTCCGAACACGAGCCGCATCAACGCGTCGAACCCGTGCTCGGAGTACATGTCGATCGACGATTCGGCGTGCAACCTCGCCTCGCTCAACCTGATGAAGTTCCGCCGGGAGGACGGCGAGCTCGACATCGAGGCGTTCGAGCACGCAGTCGACGTCGTCTTCCTCGCCCAGGAGATCCTGGTGGGCTACTCGTCGTATCCGACGCCCGAGATCGGGCGCAACGCAAAGAGGTTCCGCCAGCTCGGGCTGGGCTACGCGAACCTCGGCGCACTGTTGATGGCGCGGGGGCTCCCGTACGACTCCGACGAGGGCCGCGCCTACGCGGCGGCGATCACCGGTCTCATGACCGGGCGCGCCTACCGCAAGTCGGCGGAGATCGCGGCGCGGATGGGCCCGTTCGACGGCTACCAGGTCAACCGGGCGCCGATGGTCGGCGTGATCGCCAAGCACCGGGCGGCCGTCGGCAACATCGAGCACGCCGACTCCGTGCCGGCCGATCTGCTTGGCCACTGCCGCAAGGCCTGGGACGACGCGCTCGACCTCGGCGAGATCCACGGCTTCCGCAACGCGCAGGCGACCGTGCTCGCGCCGACCGGGACGATCAGCTTCATGATGGATTGCGACACGACCGGCGTCGAGCCCGACTTCTCGCTGGTCAAGTCGAAGAAGCTCGTCGGCGGCGGCGAGATCACGATCGTCAACAAGACCGTGCCGATGGCACTCGAGCGCGTCGGCTACGCGCCACGCGAGATCGAGGAGATCGTCGCCTGGGTCGACGAGCGCAACGGCGTCGTCGGCGCTCCGTACGTGAAGACCGAGCACTACCCGGTCTTCGACTGCGCGGTCGGCGAGCGGGCGATCCACTACCTCGGCCACGTCAAGATGATGGGCGCCGTCCAGCCCTTCATCTCCGGCGCGATCTCGAAGACGGTGAACTTGCCCGAGGAGGCCACGGTCGAGAACGTGATGGACCTCTACGTCGACGCGTGGAAGCTCGGCGTCAAGGCGATCGCGATCTACCGCGACAACTGCAAGGTCGCGCAGCCGCTCTCGAGCTCCGGCAAGGACGGCCAGACGGCTGTCGCGACGCCGCCCATCCCGGTGCACGAGCGCAAGCGCCTCCCGCTCGACCGCACCGAGGTCGGCCGCAAGTTCCAGGTCGGCGACCACGAGGGCTACATCCATGTCGGCCTCTACGACGACGGCAGTCCGGGCGACATCTTCGTCGACATCGCCAAGGACGGAACGACGATGGCCGGCCTGATGAACTCCCTCTGCCTCGCCGTCTCGATGGGCCTGCAGTACGGCGTGCCGCCCGAGGTCTACGTCTCGAAGCTCAGTCACATGCGCTTCGAGCCGAGCGGCCTCACGAACGACGCCGACATCCGCACGGCGAAATCGATCGTCGACTACATCTTCCGCTGGTTCGGCAAGCGGTTCCTCACGCCCGAGCAGCAGGAGGAGGCCGGGATCCTCTCACCCGAGGTGAAGGCACGGATGGCCGAGCGCTACGCCGCCGGCGAAGCAGCCGCACCGACGGAGCCCACCGAGGCACCGCCGCCCGGCCAGACGGCTCTCTTCAACTCGTGGGAGGACGCCGTCGAGTGCGCCCGCTGCGGCGGCCGGATGGTTCGCACCGGCAGCTGTTACACGTGCCGCGACTGCGGCACGAACACCGGCTGCAGCTAGGAAACGCGTGACCGAGGTCGAAGAGGCCCCGAATGGGGCCTCTTCTCGTTCGCTACCGCATCGTGGGCGCAGCTCTCGCCACGACGCTCGCCGTCGGCTGCCTCGTCGTCACCCCGGCGGCGGGTGCGGCGATCACGGCGTCGCAGATCACGAGCCCGGCTAACCCGTCGTTCTTCATCGCGGACGAGGACGCCGCAGCCCAGACGTTCACGATCTCCGGGACGACGAGCGGCGGTAGTCCCGCCAGCGACAAGGTCGACATCCGGTGCTACTTCGCCGGAACGTCCGTGAAGGTCAAGGGCAACGTGCCACTCAACTCGAACGGCTCGTTCTCGATTGCCGCAGCCGACCTCAACGAGCTCCTCGAGCTCACCTGCCAGCTGAGGGCGGTTCCGGCGGGCACCAACCCCGCGGACCTGACGCCGTTCTCGGGCCCCGTGGTCGGCGTCGGCGCGCGCGAGTCGTCCAAGATCGGCGGCGGCCCGAACGACGGGAAGGCGTACGACTACGCGCTCGACGCCCAGCAGCTGACCGCCGCGTTCGATTACGCCTCACTCGGGAGTTGCGGCCTGCACAACGGCTTCCTCTACGACGCAAGCCACGCGAACACGACGGTCACGTTCGCTTGCAACGCCGGTCTCGGGCGCGCCGATTCGCCGACCACGCCGACGCGCTCCGAGCTGCAGGTCGACAGCGCGAACGCGTATGCGCCCACCCAGGCGTTCTTCGTCAACTCGGGCGCGGCCGGGCTCCCTGCGCTGACCGACACGTACGCGGTCGACAAAGCCACGGGCGACGTCGTGATCCGCGAGACGGATCCGATCGTCACGTGCAGCACGGCGACGTATCCGCCGACGACGAGCAGCTGCGCGACCTTCGTCTCCACGGGCGTAACCAACGAGCGCACGATCACCCAGGATCACGACGGCCACATCAGCTGGATCACCGACGTCTTCAAGAGCACCGATGGGAAGGCGCACGCCCTCGATCTGCTCTGGGACAACAGCGAGCAGTTCTTCGGGGCGTCCGGCGACTCGTCGAAGCTCGAGTACGAATTCCCGGGCGACAACAGCTTCTCGACGCATGCGACCGGCGCCAACTTCTCGCTGCCGACTTCCCCGGGCGCGATCTTCATCCGCATGCACGGCGCGGCCGACGGCGAGACGGGAACCGGCCAGGGCGCGATGGTCTACGACCGGACGGCGACGGCAGCGAAGTTCACCTCGGTTACGACTTTGGGCAGCGAGTTCACGCTGCACCAGACCGGCAAGGTGCCGGCGGGCGGGTCTACGAGGTTCCGCTTCGCCTACGTCCAGGACTACCAGGCCGCTCTGGTCGGGGCACGGGCGAAGACCGCGAGCGCCCTCTTCCTCAACCCGATCACGGTCTCGAAGTCGGGCAAGGGCGCTGTGACGAGCTCGCCCGCGGGGATCGCCTGCGGCAAGACCTGCACGCACGGCTACGCCTACGCGACGTCGGTGACTCTGAAGGCGAAGGCCGCCAGAGGCTCGAAGTTCTCAGGCTGGTCGGGCACATGCAAGGGCAGCCACCGTTGCAAGGTCACCACGAACGACAGCCTCACGGTAAGAGCGACGTTCGTCCTCCGGCCGTGCGTCGTGCCCAACCTCGTAGGTAAGACTCTCGACGCGGCCAAGGCCGCGATCAAGAAGGCGTTCTGCCCCGTCGGCAAGGTGAAGACGGTTGCGTCCTCGAGAGCAAAGGGAGAGGTTCTCTCCCAGAAGCCGAAGCACGGCAAGAAGCTGAAACAGCACGCGAAGATCAGCGTCGTCGTGAGCAAGGGCTGAGAGGCCCCGCGGACGCGGGACCCCCTCTCGCTCAGAAGAAGCTCAGCCGGACAGCCGAGCCGCGACCTGCGCCTGCATGAGCGCCGCGCGGGCGAACTGCTTCGCCTTCAGCGCGTTGCCAGAGGCGCCCGCGCCGGCCGCCTGCGAGATGTCGGCGCAGGCAGTGCGTAGGTGTGCCAGCACCAGCTTTTGCGCATGGGTCGACACGTGCGGGGCGATCTTGGTGTCCACCGTCTGCGCGCAGTTGGTCAGGAGCGGACCACCGGACGCGATCGCCTTCGTGAGGTTGCCGCTCTGGAACACACGCACGCTCGTCTGGAGATTGGCTTCGAAGCCGTGCACGCTTGCGCGGAAGTTCCCTGATCCCTGGGCGTGATGCGCGCCCGCGACGCTGCCGGTCGTGTCACTTTCGCTGCCGCTGCCGCTGCCACTGCCGGCGCAGCCGGCGAGCGCAATCGCGGCTGCCAGGAGCGCGCCGACGCTGAGGATGGCCTTCGTCATTGGGTGAGTCTCCCTCCGTCGTTGGCGTGTCCATGCCTCGGCCCGCACTCCGAAGCTTCAATCCGTCAACGGCCGAACTCTCGAATCCGTTGCTATGGAACCGGATCGCTGCCAGGATGCGAGGATGCCAACTTGCGGCGCGTGCGCCCAGGAAAACCCTGCGATTGCGCGTTTTTGCCTCTCCTGCGGAGCCGCGCTCGTCGAGGAGGCGCCTCACCGCGAGGAGCGGCGGATCGTCAGCGTGGTCTTCGTCGACCTCGTCGGCTTCACGTCGCGCTCGGAGCAGCTCGATCCGGAGGACGTGCGCGCGATCCTCACTCCGTACCACGCCACGGTGCGGGACGAGCTCGAGTCCTTCGGCGGCCTCGTGGAGAAGTTCGTGGGCGACGCCGTGATGGCGGTCTTCGGCGCTCCAACCTCGCACGGGGACGATCCGGAGCGCGCGGTCCGCGCGGCACTCGCGGTCCGCGACGCGGTCACGAGCCTCAACGCGGAGCGGCCTGAGCTCGAGCTCAGCATCCGCGGCGCGGTGAACACGGGCGAGGCGGTCGTGACGCTCTCTGCGCGGCCCTCCCACGGGGAGGCAATGGTCGCCGGGGACGTCGTGAACACCGCGTCGAGGCTGCAACAACACGCGCCGGTCGGCGAGATCGTCGTCGGTGCGGAGACGCACCTCGCCACGCGCGCCGCGATCGAGTACGAGCCGGTCGAGCCGGTGACGGCGAAGGGCAAGGCGAAGCCGATCGCCGCGTGGCGCGCACTCGGAGCGACCTCCGCCCTCGGCGAGCGTGACCTCTCCACCACCCCGTTTGTCGGGCGTGATCGCGAGATCGGCCTGCTCGATGCGACGTGGGAGCGTGTCGAGCTCGAGCACCGTCCCCACCTCATCACCGTCCTCGGCCCGCCAGGAGTCGGCAAGTCGCGGCTCGCGGCCGAGTTCATGGAACGCATCGCGTCGCGCGGCGGCCGCGTCGTGAGAGGCCGCTGCCTGCCGTACCGCGAGCGCAGCGCATACGGCGCGTTCGCGGCGCAGGTGAAGGAGCTGGCGGGTATCTTCGACAGCGACGACGTCGACGTGGCGACGGGAAAGCTGCGCACGCTCGTCGAGCGGCTCGTCGGTGCGGAAGAGGCCGAGTCGGTCGCCGGGCACCTCGCGATCCTGCTCGGATTCGAGACGCAGACGACTGCGCCCGACCGCGACAGCCTCTTCCAGTCGGTGCGGATCTTCATCGAGGCCGGCGCGCGAGACGAGCCGACGGCGTTCGTCTTCGAGGACATCCACTGGGCGGACCCGGTGCTCCTCGACCTGATCGAGCTCCTGGCCGCGCGCTTGCACGGCCTGCCCGTCCTGCTCCTGACGCTCTCACGGCCGGAGCTGCTCGACGCACGGCCGGCCTGGGGCGGCGGCCTGGTCGCCTACAACGCCCTGCCCCTCGAGCCGCTCACCGGCGGCGACGCGGCGCAGCTCGCGCTCCACCTTCTCGGCGCCGACACGAAGGCCGCCCAGGTGGCTCAGGCGGCGGAGGGGAACCCGCTCTTCATCGAGCAGCTCGCAGCGGTGATGAGCGAGAGCGGAGCGCCCGCCGAGACCCTGCCCGGCACGATCCGCGGCCTCGTCTCGGCGCGCCTCGACGCGCTCCCGGCCGAGGAGCGGGAGGTCATCCTCGACGCTTCGATCGTCGGCCGGATCTTCTGGAAGGGCGCGCTCGAGCGCATCGCGCGCGATCCCGGGTGCCTCGGCGTCGTCCTTGCCGCGCTCGAGCGGCGCGACCTGGTCCACCGAGACGCGGTCTCCCGGATCGAGGGAGACGTGCAGTGGTCGTTCAAGCACGTCCTCATCCGCGACGTCGCATATGAGCTTCAGCCGCGGGCGCGTCGGCGCGAGGGCCACCGCAACATCGCCGAGTTCATCGAGGCGTCGACGCCCGAGGTCGGCGAGGCCGGAGCGGCGCTCGCCCGCCACTGGCGCGGTGCCGGCGAGCTCGAGCACGCTGCCAAGCACTTCGTCGCGGCTGCCGAAGAGGCGGAGCGCGGCTGGGCGAAGCAGTACGCGGTCACGCTGTACAAGGAGGCGCTCGACCTGACGCCCGAGGACGACCTCGATCGCGTGCGCTTTCTCCGCCGGCGGCTGGCAGTCGCCCAGCAGGCGGTC
>DASXOM010000134.1:0-2175 GCA_036494245.1 Gaiellaceae bacterium | reverse complement strand
GCACATCGAAGGCGTGCGGTACAACGGCCTCAAGTACTTCAAGAGCTTCGTCCCGGCCGGCGTGCCCAAGGGGATGGTGCCGTTCATGGCGCTCCTCGAGACGATCTCGCACATCTTCCGCATCGTCAGCCTCAGCGTCCGGCTGTACGCGAACATGCTCGCCGGCCACATGCTGATCCTCGTGTCGATCGGCCTGCTGTTCATTCTCAGCGGGATCACGTTCTGGGTCACGATCTTCTTCTCGCTTCCGATCGGCATCGCGTTCTACATCTTCGAGCTCGTCATCGTCGTCACCATCCAGGCGTTCATCTTCGCCGCACTCACTGCCATCTACATCGGCTCGGCGATCGAGCCGGCGCACTGAAAAGGAGGAATGACCGTGCATCTACTGTTTGCAGCCGGGGAAACGATCAAGGCCGCGAAGGCGCTGGGCTTCGGCCTCGGCATGGGCCTCGGCTCGCTCGGCGCCGGCATCGGCATCGGCACCGTGTTCGCGTCGATGATCCAGTCCGTGGCCCGCCAGCCCGAGCTCCGCGGTGAGCTGCAGGGAATCATGTGGCTCGGCTTCGCCCTCACCGAGGCGGTCGTGTTCTACGGCCTCGTGGGCGGATTCCTCGGCTTCGTGCTGGTGTCGAACACCTGATGCTCGTCGCAGCCAGCAGCCCGCTCACCAAGATCATCCCGGGTTTGATGATCTGGACGATCGTCTTCTTCGTGATCGTCTTCCTCGTGTTGAAGAAGTTCGCGTTCGGCGCGATCCAGAAGCTCATCGACGAGCGGCGTGAGCAGGTCCGCCGCTCGCTCGAGGAGGCCGACAACGCGCGCGACGAGGCGCGCAAGCTGCTGGAAGAGCATCGCCAGTTGATCGGGCAGGCCCGCAGCGATGCGGAGCAGATCCTCACCGAGGCGCGCAAGACGCGCGAGTCGATGGAGCAGCGCATGCGCGAGGAGACCGAGAGCGAGCGGCAGCGCCGCCTCGAGGAGACGCGCAAGGAGATCGAATCTGCGGTCAGGCAAGGGCTCGAGCGCATTCGCGTCGAGGTTGCCGAGCTCACGCTGGAGGCGACGTCGCGCATCGTGGGCGAGAGGCTCGACTCCGACCGCGACCGCGAGCTCATCAGCGAGGCGATCTCCTCGCTCGACTTCTCGCGGCTCGAGGAGTCGGCGTAGCCGCCGCGCAGCGCATCTACGCCGAGGCGCTGTTCTCGGCTGCGAAGGAGCAGGACCGGCTCGCGCAGGTGCACGAGGCGCTCGCCGACTTCGCCACCGCGGTCGAGGAGACGCCGGAGCTGCGCCTGGTCCTGCGCAACCCGCAACTCGAGTCGTCGGCGAAGGCGCGCATTCTCGCCGACCTCGCCGGCGACGATGATCAGCTCTTCAAGAACTTCCTCATGCTCGTCGCCGAGAAGGGCCGCGCGGGCGAGATCGAGGAGATCGCGCGCGAGTTCGAACGGTTGATCGCGCGTGAGGACCGTCGCCTGACGGTCGAGCTGACGACCGCGCGCGAGCTCACCGACAAGGAAGCGCACGACATCGTCGCGCAGATCGAAAAGGCCGCGGGCCGCAAGGTCGAGGCGACGCGCAGCGTCGATCCGGACATCGTCGGCGGCATCGTCCTGAAGGCGGGCTCGTATCTCGTCGACGCGAGCATCCGCGGGAGATTGGAACGCTTGAGACACGAACTCGTGAGGAGATAGGAGACCCCTTGAAGCTGCGCCCCGAAGAGATCACGTCGATCCTCCGCCAGCGGATCGAGCAGTACGACGTCGAGACCGACCTCGCCGAGGTCGGCACGGTCCTCTCGATCGGCGACGGCATCGCGCGCGTCTACGGCCTCGAGAACGCCGTCGCGCTCGAGATGCTCGAGCTCGAGCACGACGTCGTCGGGCTCGCGTTCAACCTCGAGGAGGATCAGGTCGGCGTCGCGCTGTTCGGCGAGTGGGAGAGCGTCAGCGAGGGCGAGCCCGTGCGGCGCACCGGCACGGTTGCGAGCGTGCCCGTCGGCGACGGCCTGCTCGGCCGCGTCGTCGACCCGCTCGGCAATCCGCTCGACGGGCGCGGCCCGATCGAGTCGGACGAGCGCCGGCCGCTCGAGTTCAAGGCGCCGGGCGTGATCCAGCGCCAGCCGGTGAAGGAGCCGCTCGCCACCGGCATCAAGGCGATCGACTCGATGAC
>DASXOM010000133.1:0-2022 GCA_036494245.1 Gaiellaceae bacterium | reverse complement strand
CCTCGGCCACGGCGGCTTCGGCGGCACCGGCCTCGGCCACGGGATCTTCACCGGGACGACCGGCCGGCAGGTGATTCCCGACCTGAACACCGACTTCATCTACTCGGCCCTGGCGCAGGAGCTCGGGCTCGTCGGCATCGCCGCCGTGCTTCTCCTCTACATGGCCTTCGTGCTGCGCGGCTTCCGGATCGCGCTGGCCGCGAGCGACGGGTTCTCGAAGCTGCTCGCGGCAGGCCTCGGCTTCGGCTTCGCCTTCCAGACGTTCGTGATCGTGGGCGGGATCACGCGGGTCATCCCGCTCACGGGCATCACCCTCCCCTTCGTCTCCTACGGGGGATCGAGCATCGTCGCCAACTTCCTGCTCGTCGCCGGGCTGCTCCTGATCTCGCATAGAGCGAACCGCCAGGGGGCGGGCGCGTGAACAAGCAGCTCCTGCACGTCTCCGTCGCCGCGATGGTCCTGCTCGCAGCACTGCTCGTGTCGACGACCTACTGGCAGACCTGGGCGGTCGGCGATCTCGCGGACCGGCAGGACAACGCGATCTCCATCGTCTCGCGGCTCACGGTCGACCGCGGCAAGATCCTCGGCTCCGGTGGCGCCGTCCTCGCGACGAACCGCAAGCACCGCAAGCACGGCCTCACGATCTTCACGCGCCGCTACCCGGCCGCCGACCTCGCGCCGCAGGTAATCGGCTACTCCACCTCGGCCGGGACGACGACCGGGCTCGAGGAGTCGCTCGACGACTACCTCACCGGCGCGAACACGAACCTCAGCAACACGCTCAAGCAGGAGCTCGACAAGCTCGGCGGGCAGACCGTGCACGGCGACAACGTCGTCCTCACCCTGCGTCCCGCGATCCAGAGACTGGCGCTCCAGCAGCTCGCCGGCCGCTGCGGCGCTGTCGTCGTGATGGACGCGAAGACGGGCGCCGTCTACGCGATGGCCTCGTCGCCCACGTACGACGCGAACCTGATCGTGCGGCCGAACGGCTTCTCGAAGATCCTCAAGACGAAGGGATCGTGCGGCGACGCGTCGGCACTCGTCAACAACGCGACCGCCGGCCTCTACACGCCGGGCTCGACGTTCAAGCTCATCACTGCCTCCGCGGCGCTCGACACGGGCCGGTTCACACCGAGCTCGACGTTCAACGACCCCGGCTATTGCACCGAGTACGGGAAGCGGGTCTACAACTCGAGCGCGCCCGACTCACCGGGCGCTCACGAGACGTTCGGCAACGTCACGTTCTCGGAAGGGCTCGAGCACTCGATCAACTCCGTCTTCTGCAACATCGGCAAGACGATCGGGGCGAAGACGATCCTCGACTACACGAAACGCTACGGCTTCTACTCCCTGCCCCCGCTCGAGCTGCCGCCGAGCGCGAGCCAGGCGAGCGGCCTCTACAAGTACTACAAGGGATGCCGCTGCTACCGGCTCTGGTTCCCGAAGGATCCGGCGACGGAGGTCGACCCGGGACGGCTCGCATTCGGGCAGGAGAGGATGCAGGCGACGCCGCTCCAGATGGCGCTCGTCGCAGCGACGATCGCGAACAAGGGAGTCGAGCCGAAGCCGTACCTCGTGGACAAGATCCTCGCGCCCGACGGCTCGACGGTGGTCAAGACCAGGCCGCAGACGCTCGGCCGCCCGATCAAGCCCGAGACGGCCGCCGAGCTGAACCGGATGATGCAGCTCGTCGTCCAGGGAGGCACCGGGACGAACGCGCAGATCCCGGGCGTCGCGGTCGCCGGCAAGACCGGCACGGCCGAGACGAGCGTCCCCGGTGTCTACAACGCCTGGTTCGTCAGCTTCGCCCCAGCGAACAACCCGCGCTACGTCGTCGCAGTCGTCGTGGAGAAACAGCCGAACGGCTTCGGCGGGTCGATCTCGGCCCCGATCGCGAAGACGATTCTCGAAAGGCTGTTACATCGGTGAGCATGTCTCTACCCTTAAGGCGGCCGTGGCGGTAAGCGACTCCCTCATCGACACGCTGTTCGACGGGCGCTACCGGATCCAGCGCAAGCTCGG
>DASXOM010000132.1:0-6432 GCA_036494245.1 Gaiellaceae bacterium | reverse complement strand
TAGAGGATGAGGATGCCGGCGACGGGAATCCCGATCCCGAAGGCGAGCGCGAGCTCCCAGAAGAGCTGCAGCCAGCGGGCGCGGAGCGCCGATTCGCGCTCGGCGACGACGAGCGCCCCCGCGCCGACCTGACCCAGCGTGATCGGCTGTGCGACGCCGAGATAGTGGGTGTCGCCGAACTCGAAGTCGAACGCCGGCGGCGTGCCGCCGTGCAGTACCTCGGCAGGCACTGCGCGGCTCGGGAGCTCTGGCAGCGGCCCGGCAAGCAGCAAGGCTCCCGGGGCGACGGGGACCCAGAACACCCTGTCGCCGCCGAGCTCGAGCTCGAGGGTCTTGAGGCGGACGCGCCCGATCGCGGCCTTCTGCTCGTAGAGCTGGACGATCCCTACGGACTCCGCCCGTAGCTCCGAAGCCGCATGCGTACGGGTGTTGCTCTGAAAGAAGCGCACGGCGATGAGTGTCGCGACGGTGGCGGCGAGCACGATGCCGAGCAGGAACAGCGCCGGCAGCCGGAAGCGCAGTGATCCGAGCACGAAGGCTCCTTACTCGACGGGGGCGGGAGCCGGGCCGGCCTTGTAGCCGATCCCCCACACGGTGACGATCGGGGCCGCGTCGCCGAGCTTCCGCCTCAGCTGCCGTACGTGAACGTCGACGGTGCGGGTGTCGCCCGCGAACGTGTAGCCCCAGACGCGCTCGAGCAGCTGGTCGCGCGTCAGCACGAGGCCCTTGTGGTCGAGAAGCTCCCAAAGGAGGTCGAACTCCTTGGGCGCGAGCCGGATCTCCTTGTCGCCGACATGGCACTCCCGCCTGCCGGCGTCGAGCACGAGCTCGCCGTGCTGGAGCACGCCGGCGTCCGGCTTCGTCTTTCCGGCGCTGCGACGGAGGATGGCCCGCACCCTCGCCACGAGCTCACGCGGGTTGAAGGGCTTCGTGAGGTAGTCGTCGGCGCCGACCTCGAGGCCCGCGATCTTGTCGAGGTCGTCGTCGCGCGCGGTCAGCATCAACACGGGCAGCGTGCTCGTCTCGCGAATTCGGCGGCAGACCTCGATCCCGTCGATGTCCGGGAGCATCAGGTCGAGGATGACGAGCGAGGGAGCGTCGACGCCGACGAGGGCCAACGCCTCGCGACCGCTTGCGGTCATCCGCACCAGGAAGCCGTCCTTGCGGAGGTAGGCGGCGACGAAGGAGGCGATCGCCTGCTCGTCCTCCACCACGAGAATCGTCTGTCCGTCCCCTGCCACTCGCGTCATCCTCCGCCGATTTTCCGCGTCACGGGTCTCTTCGGCAAGGAGCGCCAGGCGCCGCCGTCCACCGCGTACCTGCCGTCGGCGTGCGGAAAGACAGAGGAGCCCTGGACCGTGACGTGCCCCTGCCCGCCGGCGAAGAGATAGACGCCCGAGCCGCGCACCACCACCCGGTACTGGCCGCCGATCGCACGGAAACGGAACTTGCTGCCGCTGTACTCGTTGCCGCTGAACCGGCCGCGGTACTTGATCGAGCTCTTCGAGACGTCCGTCCCTACCACCTGCGGCGCGCCCTGGCCGCCCACCGACGGCAGCTGGACGATCTGGACCTTCGCCTCCTGCGAGACACGGCCGAGGACGAAGCCCTTCACGATGAGCGTGACGATCGGGGTCCCGTGGACGCCGCCGTCGCCCACCGCCTTGCTGACGACGAGATAGCCCGGCCTGGCGGCCCCCCGAGCCCGGGCGGTCGCCCCAGCAGGGAGCGCGAGCACCGCGAGAACGGCGCAGCTGACCAGGATCCGCCGCATAGCGCTCCCAGGGTACTGCGCACGGCAGGAAGGTCGGACTATTTCGAGAAGCTCTGTTGTCATGACAGACGACCGCCTGCAGCGACGCGCCGACGGCCTCGCCGCGCGCGTCGAGGCCCTCGCGCAGGCGCTGAAGGCAAGCGGAGCGTCCGAGGAGGCCTCCGCGGAGCTGCTCTCCCACGCATCGACCGCAGTTCTCCAGGCCTTACGGCTCGAAGTGTTGCTCGCGAACTAGCCGTCGTACGTGTAGAAGCCGCGGCCGCTCTTCCGACCGAGGAGACCGGCGTTCGCCATCGCAACCAGGCGCGCAGGCGGCGCCATGCGGGGCTCCCGCAGCTTCTCCCACAGCGCCTCGCTCGCATGCACGTGCACGTCGATCCCGACGAGGTCGACGAGCTCGCACGGGCCCATCGGCCACCCGGCGCCGTGCTTCATGCCTGCGTCGAGGTCGGCGGGCGTGACGCGTGCCTCGTCGAGCACGCGCACGCAGTCGTTCAGGAGCGGGATCAGGACCCGGTTGACGACGAAGCCGGGCGTGTCGTGGCAGCGGATCGGATGCTTGCCGAGCCGTTCGCCGAGCGCGTAGGCGGTGTCGAAAGCCCCATCGGACGTCAGCTCCGCGCGGACGATCTCCACGAGCGGCATGAGCGGCGCGGGATTGAAGAAGTGCATCCCGACGACGCGCTCCGGCGTCGAGGTCGCGCCGGCGATCTCGGTCACTGACAGCGCCGACGTGTTGGTGGCCAGGACGGCGTCGGGACGGCAGACGCGCTCGAGCTCCGCGAACAACTCCCGCTTTGGCTCCAGCTCCTCGACGATCGCCTCGATCACGACGTCGCAGTCGGCAAACGCGGAGAGATCGGTCGTCAGGCTCAGCAGCCCGATGTCGAAGGAGTCGATCTGGCCCTTCTCGACCTTGCGCGTGAGGAAGTGGTCGATCCGCCCGCGCGCCGTCTCCCCCAGCTCGCCGGTGACCTCGCGGCCGACGGTCTCGATCCCCGCCTCGACCGCGAGCTGCGCGATGCCCGCGCCCATCGTCCCCAACCCGACGACTCCGACCTTCACGCGCCGGAGCCTAACCAGTTACGAGCTAGGGACGGAGCTCCTCCAGCGCGCGCATAAGTGCTGTCCGGAGGCGCTCGTCCCTGTCCGGGGCGACCATGGCCCGTACGGGATTCAGGGCGCGATGGCCGTGACAGCGCGCGTACGCCTCGGCCTCCGAAAGTGCCCGCTCCCTGCGTCGGGTGCGCGTCGCCGGTACCAGTGTCGCGCCACTCTCCACCTTCGCCCGCGCAGGCGCAAGCGGCTGTGGAAGCCGTGGAAGGTGTGGACAACGGGCGTAGAGTCGCGTGGGTGAAGGTGAGCGAGGGAACCGTCCCCTTCGGCGAGGCGCAGACCTGGTACCGCGTGACCGGCGAGCTGGGCCCCGGCGATGCGGCCGCACCCGCGCCTCTCGTCGTGCTCCACGGCGGCCCCGGTGCGACGCACGACTACCTCCTCTCGCTCGCCGACCTCGCCGACGGACGCGCCGTCGTCCACTACGACCAGCTCGGCAACGGCCGCAGCACGCACTACCCGGATCGCGGGGCCGACTTCTGGACGGTCGACCTCTTCGTCCGGGAGCTGCACAACCTCGTCGACTCGCTCGGGATCGCCGATCGCCACCACGTCCTCGGGCAGTCCTGGGGCGGGTTCCTCGCTCAGGAGTACGCGCTCACGCGGCCGCCCGGGCTACGGACGCTCGTGCTCGCGAACACAGCCGCGTCGTTTCCCGATTTCGTCGCCGAGGCGAACCGTTTGCGCGCGCTGCTGCCGCCGGAGGTCGAGGAGACGCTCCGCCGGCACGAGGAGGCCGGCACGACCGACGACCCCGAGTACATGGAGGCGTGCCTCGTCTTCTACGGGCGCCACGTCTGCAGGATCGACTGGCCGTCCGAGGTGGCCGAGGCATTCGCGTGGATCGACCGCGATCCGACCGTCTACCACACGATGAACGGCCCGAGCGAGTTCCACGTCATCGGCTCGATCCGCGACTGGCAGGCGAAGGACCGGCTCGGCGAGATCGACGTGCCGACGCTGCTCGTCTCGGGCCGCCACGACGAGGCGACGCCGGCGCTGCAGCAGCAGGTGCTGCTCGACGGCATCGCCGGCTCGGAGTGGGTCTGCTTCGAGAACTCGTCGCACATGCCGCACGTCGAGGAGCGCGGGCGCTACATGCAGGTCGTCGGCGACTGGCTCGCGCAGCACGACTGAGCCGCCGCCGGATCTATCCTCAGTCGTCGTGAGCCTTCCCGTAGTGAACCGCCTTCCGGATCCCTGGCGAAAGATCCTCGACTGGGCCGTCACGGTCGCCGTGGCGATCGGGTTCGTGCTCGCCTTCGAGGCGGAGGTGGCGAAGCCGTACCGCATCCCTTCCGCCTCGATGGAGCACACTCTTCACTGCGCACGCCCGGCCTCCGGCTGCGAGGCATCCATGAGCGACCGCGTGCTCGTGAACCGGCTCGCCTACGACTTCGGCAGCCCGCAGCGCGGGCAGATCGTCGTCTTCAAGGCTCCGCCGAAGGCGAACAAGTGCGGGGATGGCGACGCCGGAACGACCTTCGTCAAGCGGCTGATCGGACTCCCGGGCGAGACGGTGCGCGAGGACGCCCGCGGATTCATCTGGATCCGGCAGCCTGACGCGAGGGAGGGAACGAGGCTGGCCGAGCCCTACGTCTCCGCCGCCGCGCGCAGCGCCGACTCCACCTACTTCGACAAGGCCTGGCGAGTGCCCAAGGGCGAGTACTTCATGCTCGGCGACAACCGGCCGAGCTCCTGCGACTCCCGCAGGTGGGGCGCCGTCCCGCGGAGCAACCTCATCGGCCCGGTGATCTTCACCTACTGGCCGCCCCGCCGAATCTCGTACCACGCGGGCGGCTGGTGAGCCGTTCGGGCTAGACGCGCTCGATCACGGCGGCGATGGCCTGGCCGAAGCCGATGCACATCGTCGCGAGCCCGTAGCGCGCGTCGCGCCGCTCGAGCTCCGAGACGAGCGTGGCCGTGATCCGCGCGCCCGTGGCGCCGAGCGGGTGGCCGAGCGAGATGCCGCCGCCGTTCGGGTTCACGTCGCCGGCCTCGTACCGCTCCTGCAGACCCGTGTCCGCGAGGAACTGCGAGACGACCGAGGCGAACGCCTCGTTGACCTCGATCACGTCGATCTCGTCCCAGGTCAGGCCCGCCTTCGCGAGCGCCTTCGCCGACGCCTCGGGATTGCCGTGCAGCATCAAGTGCGGATCGACTCCGACCACGCCGAAAGAGAGGAACCGCGCGCGCGGCTCGAGCCCGAGCTCCGCGACCTTCGCCTCCGAGGCGACGAGCAGCGCGGCCGAGCCGTCGACGATCTGGGATGAGTTCCCGGCGGTCACGACGCCGTCCGGGATGAACGCCGGCTGCAGCGACGCCATCTTCTCGAGCGTCGTCTCGCGCCGCACGGCCTCGTCGACCGCGAACCGGACGCGCGTCAGCGTCGGAGCACCGCCGGAGTCGTCCGATTCCGGGACGTCGAGCTCGATCGGCACAACCTCCCGCTCGAAGCGTCCCTCGTCGATCGCCCGCGCCGCACGCTGGTGCGACTCGTACGAGATCCGGTCGAGCTCCTCGCGGGACAGATTCCATTGCTTCGCGATCTCCTCGGCGGAGATGCCCTGCATCACGATGTCGTGGCGCTCCCAGACGAGCGGCGACATCGAGCCGTTGTTCGAGCCCATCGGGACGCGCGACATCATCTCGACGCCGCCCGAGACCACGAGGTCGAGCTGGCCAGACCACACGGCCGCGGCGGCGTTGAAGTTCGTCTGCATCGAGGAGCCGCACTGCCGGTCGACCGTCGTCCCCGCAACGGAGACGGGCCAGCCGGCGGTGAGGGCGACGTTGCGGCCGATGTTCCACGCCTGCTCGTCGACCTGCGTCACGCAGCCCCACTGCACGTCCTCGATCTCGGCGGGATCGACACCATTCCGCGTCACGAGCGCGTTCACGACCTGAGCCCCGAGCTCGTCGCCGCGAATGTGCGACAACGTGCCGTTCTTCTTCCCGATCGGGCTGCGGACCGCATCGACGATCATTGCGCCGGACCGCGACATGCAAGAGACTGTACCCGGCCGATGCTGAGGAAGAACGCGAAGATCGAGCTGCTGAAGCGGGTTCCGCTGTTCGAGCGCTGCTCGCAGCGCGAGCTCGGCCTGATCGCTGCGCTCGCGGACGAGCTCGACCTCCCGAAGGCGCGCAATCTGACGAGCGAGGGGACGGGCGGCTTCGAGTTCATCGTCCTCGTCCAGGGCGAGGCCGACGTCGTCCGCAAGGGCAAGGTCGTGAACGAGCTCGGCCCGGGCGACTTCGTCGGCGAGATCGCCCTCGTCACCGGCCAGCCGCGCACCGCGACCGTGAAGACGCGCGGGCCGTCCCGGATTCTCGTGCTCACCGCGTCCGGCTTCCGGACGCTGATGCACGACGTCCCCTCGATCGAGGACAAGGTGCTCGCCGCGCTCACGGCGCGGATCCCGGACGAGTAGCGCTACTCGTTCGGGTGCGGCACGTGCGGATTGCGGGCGTGCGCGAGATACGTCGGCGCGGCGAGCTCGAGCACGAGCCGCTTCCCGGGCGTGTCCGCCTGCCCGATG
>DASXOM010000131.1:0-7062 GCA_036494245.1 Gaiellaceae bacterium | reverse complement strand
CCGGATGATGTACGACGAGTACATCGACCGCGTGACCGAGGTCGTGACGGGCATCGTCCAGCAGGCCGGCGACCGCAACAACGTCCTCGTCGACCTCGGCAAGGTGGAGGCGCTGCTGCCGCGCTCCGAGCAGGTCGACGGAGAGCGCTACGAGCAGGGCTCGCGGATCAAGGCGGTGATCACCGAAGTGCGCTCCGGGACGAAGGGCCCGCAGGTCATCCTCTCACGGCGCGATCCCGAGCTGATCAAGACGCTGTTCGAGCTCGAGGTGCCGGAGATCGCGGACGGGCTCGTCGAGATCCGCGGCGTTGCCCGCGAGCCTGGTTACCGCTCGAAGATCGCGGTCGAGTCGCACGCCCAGGGCGTCGACCCGGTCGGCGCCTGCGTCGGCCCTCGCGGCTCGCGCGTGCGCATGGTCGTGTCCGAGCTTCGCGGCGAGAAGATCGACATCATCCCGTGGAACCCGGAGCCCGCGCGCTTCGTCGCGAAGGCGCTCTCGCCGGCGCGCGTGCGCGAGGTGTATCTCGACGACGAGGCACGCGAGGCGACGGTCGTCACTCCCGACGACCAGCTCGCGCTCGCGATCGGCAAAGAGGGCATGAACGCTCGCCTCGCCGCGCGCCTCACCGGCTGGAAGATCGACATCCAGAGCGACACGGAGTTCGCCCAGGCGGAGGCGGAAGCTGCCTTCGGCGGCGGCGAGCCGGGCGCGGAGGACTTCTCCGGCCGCTGCGCCGCGATCCTCGCCAACGGGAAGCGCTGCCCGAACGCGACCCTGCCCGGCTCGAAGTACTGCGGCGTGCCGGCACACCAGGAGCTCGCGCTGCACGACTCGGACGACGAGGAACTGGTCGTCACCGAGGACGAGCCCGGGCTCGAGGCGCTGGCCGACACGATGGAGCCCGACGCGGAGAGCGTCGGCCCCTCCCTGCCGGAGCTCGAGGTGACCGAAGTGGAGTCCGCGGCTCCGGCCGACGCCG
Organism: Gaiellaceae bacterium; assembly: GCA_036494245.1. GTDB lineage: Bacteria > Actinomycetota > Thermoleophilia > Gaiellales > Gaiellaceae > Palsa-739. The sequence continues at coordinate 6,082 of DASXOM010000131.1, read as the reverse complement.
CCGCGACTCACGGGCCGGATGCGGTTGCCGTCGCCGAGGCGGAGGGTGAGGTCGACCTGGACACGGTCAATCCGCAGCCTGAGCGGGCGGCAGACGAGGACGACACGGACGGCATCCCGATCGAGGTCGCCGAAGCTCCCGCGGAGGAAGAGTCGTAGGGCGCGAGCCCACGCGGCGCTGTGCCGGCTGCGGCCGGCGCAAGCCGCAGCGCGAGTTGCTTCGGTTCGCGGCCCGCGACGGTGCCCTGGTGGCCGGACGGCGCGAGCCCGGCCGCGGTGCGTACACGTGCCGCAGCCTCGCGTGCTTCGAGCGCGCGGCCGAACGCGGCATATTCGCGCGCGTCCTGCGCCAGCACGTCCGCGTCGGCCCTGAGCTGCGTCGCCTTTACACTGGTGTGACACATGGCTAACGGAGGCAACAGACCGAATCGTCCCCTTCGCCCCCGCGGCGGCGGCGGCGCCGGCGGGCGCCGGCGCCGCGTCGTCATCGACCAGGGTGGGGCCCGTCCCTCGCGTGAGCAGCGGCAAGCGCGCCAGGACGCCGCCCAGCGCCGCGAGCCGCGTCCGCCGGCTGCGCCGCCGACGGGTCCCGTGTCGGTCGAGTCCGGCGTCAGCGTCCGCGACCTGTCGCAGGCGCTCGGCGTCCCGATGCCCAGCATCATCAAGATCCTCATGGGCCTCGGCCAGATGCGCACGGCGACGCAGTCGCTGAGCGACGAGGAGGTCGAGCTGATCGCGACGGAGGTCGGCCGCGAGATCACGATCAAGCACGCCGCCGACGAGGAGGAGGAGCCCGAGGAGTTCGACGACCCGGACGACGCTCTCCAGGCGCGGCCGCCGGTCGTCACGATCATGGGGCATGTCGACCACGGCAAGACGACGCTGCTGGATGCGATCCGCAATGCGCGGGTCGTCGCCACCGAGGCCGGCGGCATCACGCAGCACATCGGCGCCTACCAGGTCGACGTCGACGGCCGCAAGATCACCTTCCTCGACACGCCGGGCCACGAAGCGTTCACGGCGATGCGCGCCCGCGGCGCGAAGGTGACGGACATCGCCGTCCTCGTCGTCGCCGCCGACGACGGAGTGATGCCGCAGACGAAGGAGTCGATCGCCCACGCGCGCGCGGCCGAGGTGCCGATCGTCGTCGCCGTCAACAAGGTCGACCTCGCCGACGCGAACATCGATCGCGTGAAGGGCGAGCTCGCGCAGGAAGGGCTCAACCCCGAGGACTGGGGTGGCGACACCCAGTTCGCCGAGGTCTCGGCCAAGACGCAGCAGAATCTCGACGAGCTACTCGAGAAGGTGCTGCTGGTCGCGGATCTCGAGCTCGAAGGGTTGAAGGCGAACCCGGATGCCGAGGCTTCGGGCCCGATCATCGAGTCGCGGCTGGACGTCGGGCGCGGGCCGGTGGCGACGGTGCTCGTGCAGCGCGGCACGCTCAGGGTGGGCGACGCTGTCGTCGCGGGCGACGCCTACGGCCGTGTGAAGGCGCTGTTCGACTACAAGGGCGAGCGGCGGGAGAGCGCCGTTCCGGGCGAGCCGGTCGAGATCCTCGGCTTCGACAAGCCGCCGGCGGCCGGAGAGCTGGCACGCGTCGTCGAGAACGATCGTGAGGCGCGCGACGTGGCGAACCGGCGTGGCGAGCGGCTCCGCCGCGAGCAGCTCGCCTCGGTGCGGCCGACGACCGGTGTCTCGCTGGAGGGGCTCTACGAGCAGCTTCAGGCCGGCGAGGTCTCCGATCTCAACCTCATCGTCCGCGGCGACGTCGTGGGCTCGGTCGAGGCCGTCGTCTCGGAGCTGTCGAAGTTCGAGCACTCTGAGGTACGGCTGAACGTCATCGCCGAGGGAGTAGGGGCGATCACGCAGAACGACATCATGCTCGCTTCCGCCTCCGACGCCCTCATTGTCGGTTTCAACGTCCGCCCGAACGCCGAGGCGCGCGGGCTCGCCGCGCGCGAAGGCGTCGAGATCCGCACGTACGACGTCATCTACAAGCTCACCGAGGAGATCGAGCAGGCGCTCGTCGGCAAGCTCGCCGCCGTCACGACGGAAGAGACAATCGGCGAGGCCGAGGTGCGTGCGCTCTTCCGCGTCTCGCGGCTCGGCACGATCGCCGGTTGCATGGTCACCGACGGCGTCGTCCGCCGCAACGGGACCGTTCGCGTGATCCGCGACGGCGCCGTGATCTACACGACGACGATCGCCCAGCTGAAGCGGTTCAAGGACGACGTCCGCGAGGTCGCGGAGGGGTTCGAGTGCGGGATCCTCCTCGAAGGCTTCAACGACGTGAAGGAAGGGGACGTGCTCGAGATCTTCGAGACGCGCGAGGTCGAGCGGACGTCGCTCGACGAGGCTCCTTCCGCCGCTTCCTAGAGCAACTCGAGCACCACTCGCGCCTGCTCGCCGCCGGCTTCTGCGTGGGCTCGGAGCGGGATCCCGTGGGGGCCCTTGGCGTCCCGCAGCTCCGGATGAGCGATGAGGATGGCGCGGACGATCTCGACCTCCCCGAGCATCGCGGCCGCGAACATGTCGAGACGTGCGCCGTAGCCGAGCAGTAGCTCGGCGATGTCGCGGCGACCCATGTGGGCCGCGGCTCCGAGTCCCGTCTCCCAGTCCCCGCCGCCCCAGTCCCAGGCGGCGTTCGCGAGCGTGGCGTCGCCTTCGAGCGCCGCACGAACGGCATCGAGATCGCCGTGCGCATTGCCGACGAATTCCTGGATCTCGCTCATTGCGGCACGCTCCGTCCGGCGGCGTCCTCGATCAACTTCGCGAGCTCCTCGTTGCCGCGTGCGATCGCCTCTGCCTCCACCGTGTAGGCGCCGTCCTCACCGATGTGCGGGTCGGCGCCGTGCTCGAGCAGCAGTCGCGCCACGCCGAGTGCGCCCGAGAAGGCGCAGGTGCCGAGTGGCGTGACCCTCGCGTAGGTCGCAGTCGCGAGCACGTTCGGGTCGGTTCCCGCCGCCAGCAAGGCGGCCGCTCCCGGGACGTTGTCGACCAAGGCGGCGAGGTGGAGCGGGGTAAAGCCGTCGGGAGTCCACGCATCGGGCGCGGGTAGGCCGTCGGCGCATCCTCCGATCAGCCGGTCCCACGGGTCGGCCGGTTCGCCGATCTCGAGGATCGCGTCGAAAGCAGGCCCGCGTCCCCCGTAGACGGCGTGCAGCAGTGGCGAGATGCCCTGGTCGTTGCGGGACTCGCGCGCTGCCGGATCTGCGGCGAGCAGCGCGCGGATCCCGTCTGCGTCGCCCTCGTCGATGAGCTCGAAGATCGCGTTCATTGTTCCTCCCTCGACAGATGAGAGATTATTAGTTAGCCTAACCAACTATGTCAAGTCATCCGCGCCGTGAAGCCGTCAACCAGATGCACTCGGCCGCGATTCATCTCCTACGTCGTGTCCGGGGGTCTGATGCGAGCGCGATGGGGATCTCGCCCGCTCGCGCATCGGCGCTCTCGGTGCTCGTCTTCGGTGGGCCGCGGTCGCTGACGGAGCTGGCTGCCGCGGAGCAGGTGACCAGCGCGACGATGAGCAAGCTCGTGACAGCCATGGAGGCCGAGGGGCTCCTGCGCCGGTATCCCGACGTCAACGACGCACGATCAGTCCGGATCGAGGCCACCGCAAAGGCGCGGCGGATCCTCGAGCGCGGCCGGTCGCGGAGACTCGATCTGCTCGAGCGCCTCCTCACGGACGCGACGGGCGCCGAGATCGATGCAGTACGCACGGCGGCCGAGGTGCTGGAGCGGGCGCTCGAATCGGATTGAATGGCGGCGTGCCGAGCGGCTGGGTCGGAATTCTCACGTGCGAGCTCCACTTCCCGGAGTCACATTCGCTGAAGGAGAAGCGCCATCACCTTCGCGCAGCGAAGGCGCAGCTCCAGAACCGCGTCGGCGCGTCCGTCGCCGAGGTCGACCACCACGATGCCTGGCAGCGTGCGCGTATCACGGCTGCGTGTGTGGCGCGCGAGCACCGGGAGGTCGAGCGGCTGCTCGACGAGGCCGAGCGCTGGCTGCGCGGCCAGGAGTGGGAGGTCGCGCTCACGGATCGTCTGCTGGTCGATCCCGAGGACGAGTGATGTAACCGGCAACGTTCGCCGGGCTCCCGGCCCGCGATCACACGGCGCGCTGCGGCGTCCTCGGTCGCGCCCATAGCTCTGGCTATGAGCGCTCCCTGCGTCCTTGCATCGCTTGGTGCTCGCGACCCGGGAACCGGGCAACGTCACCGGCCACATCACTAGGCTCGCGCCGATGCATGCCGCCGAGCTGATCGAGCGGAAGCGGAACGGCGAGGAGCTTTCCGCTGCCGACGTCCGCGAGTTCGTCGCCGGCTACGTGCGCGGTGACGTGCCCGACTACCAGGCGGCGGCGTTCCTCATGGCGGTGTGGTTCCGCGGCCTCACCCCGGCGGAGACCTTTGCGCTGACTGATGCGATGGTCGCGAGCGGCGAGACCGTCGACCTTGCGGCCCGGCTCGGCCGCCGTGTCGTCGACAAGCACTCGACGGGCGGAGTCGGCGACAAGATCACGATCGCGGTCGGGCCGGTGGTCGCTGCGTGCGCCGTTCCGTTCGGGAAGATGAGCGGCCGCGGCCTGGGTCACACGGGTGGGACGCTCGACAAGCTCGAGTCCATCCCCGGCTTCCGTGTCGAGCTGACCACGGACGAGCTTGTCGACCAGGTCCGCGAGATTGGGATCGCGGTCGCGGGGCAGACCGCCGACCTCGTCCCGGCCGACAAGAAGCTCTACGCGCTGCGCGACGTGACGGCGACGATCGACCAAGTCTCGCTGATCGCGGCGAGCATCATGTCGAAGAAGATCGCGGCCGGTGCGAGTGCGGTCGTGCTCGACGTCAAGGTCGGCGAGGGTGCGTTCATGCGGACGCTCGCCGACGCGCGCGAGCTGGCGCGGGAGATGCACGCGCTCGGCGACCAGGCCGGGATGGATGTCGTCTGCGTGCTGACGGACATGGATCAGCCGCTCGGCCGCGCAGTCGGCAACGCGCTCGAGGTGCGTGAGGCGTGGGAGACGGTGAGCGGCGGCGGGCCGGGGGACTTCCGCGAGCTGGTTGTCGACGCGGCCGCGCAGCTTCTCGCGCTCTCGGATCTCGGCGTGGACGAGGAGGAGGGGAGGCTGCGCGCGGAGAGCGTGCTCGAGGACGGTTCGGCGTTGGCGGTCTACAACCGGTGGATCCAGGCGCAGGGAGGCGACGCCGATCCGGCTCGACTGCCCTCGGCGCCGGTCCTGCGGCTGGTTCCTGCACCGGCGACCGGCTACGTCCGCAGGCTCGGGGCGAGGGAGGTGGCCGTCGCGGCGATGGAGCTCGGCGCCGGCCGCGAAGTCGCCGGAGAGCCGATCGATCATGCGGTCGGCGTCGTCTGCCTCCGTAAACGCGGGGAGGAGGTCGCCGCCGGCGACCCGCTGGCCGAGATCCACGCTCGTGACGATGCGGCGGCCGAGGCTGCCGAGGTCGCTCTCCTGGCGGCATACGAGATCGGCGACGAGCCGGAGCCGCAGCCGCTCGTGCTCGACGTGATTCGCTGAGCGTTCGCCGCTCGGGCGCGCCCGGACGGACGTCGTGCAATTCCGGCGCTTCGCGACGAACCGGCACGGATTCGTGACGCCTCGGCCGGTAGCGTCGGCCTCGAGGGCGGAGGGAACAGCGTCCCCACCCTGGGTGGGGAGTCGGGTTCGATCCTTCGGTCTCGGTCAGGAGCGCGCTGGAGAGCGGCGGTCCATGTGACCAGGCGCTTGAATACGGAGCCATGAGCGAGCGCATGCGTAGGGTGAACGAGTCGGTGAGGCAGGTGCTGGCCGAGGCTCTCCCCGAGCTCAAGGATCCCCGAATCGGGCTCATCACCGTGACGGGCGTCGACACGGCTCCCGATCTGCGACACGCCACGGTCTACATCAGCGTGCTCGGCTCGGGCCGCAAGCAGCGCGCGAGCATTCTCGGGCTGGAGGCCGCGCACGGCGTCTTGCAATCGCGGCTCGCGCAGGAGCTCAGGCTGAAACGAACCCCTCAACTGACGTTCGAGTACGATCCGACGGTCGAGCGCGGCGTGCGCATGACCCGCCTGATCGACGAGCTC
>DASXOM010000130.1:0-1769 GCA_036494245.1 Gaiellaceae bacterium | reverse complement strand
GACCGTCCCTATGAATGACGCAACGGCGCCCGACTCGAACGCGCCGAGCTCGTTCGAGGCGCTGATGAACACCCACTCGACTGCGCTGACACGGCCCTGCAGCTCGGGCGGCGTCACGAGGAGAACCGTCGTGGAGCGGATGTTCATGCTGATCATGTCCGCGAAGCCGGCGACCGCGAGCGCGGCGAGCGAGAGCGGCAGCGACTTCGACAGCCCGAAGACGATCATCATCGCTCCGAACGCCGCGACGACGACCAGCAGCGTGGGGCCGGCGCGATGGCGGAGGGGGCGGCGGGCGAGGACGATGCCCGCGAGCAGCGCTCCGGCCGCGGGCGCGGCCCGCAGCAGGCCGACGCCGATTGGGCCGACGTGGAGAATCGTGAGCGCGAAGACCGGCGCGAGCGCGATCGAGTCTCCGAAGAGCACGGCGACGAGATCGAGCGAGATCGCGCCGAGGAGCATGCGCGTGTGGACGATGAAGCCGACCCCGGCCGATAGGTTCTTCCACGTCAGCTCCATCGCCGGTGCAGTCGCTCGCACCGACTCGACGCCGAGGATGGCGACGAGCGCGAGCACGAACAGCGCCCCCGCGGTGAGGTAGACGGCGACCGGCTCGAATTTGAAGATCACGGCGCCGATCGCCGGGCCGACGACGATTCCGAGTTGGTTCGCCACGCTCCTGAGAGCGATCGCTCCCGGCAGGAGCTCGGTGGGCACGATCTCCGGCGTCAGGGCGCGGCCGGCCGGGTTGGTGAGCGCCGAAGCGGCGCCGGCGATGGCGCCGACCGTGAGGAAGGGCCAGAGCTCGTCGGCGCCGGAGAGTGTGATCAACACGAGGATCGTCGCGATCACGATCTGGAAGCCGATGCCGACGGCGACGACCGTACGGCGAGAGAAACGGTCGGCGATCTGCCCCGCTGGCAGGGCGAGAACCAGGAGCGGTAGGAACTCCGCGAGCCCCACGAGGCCGAGGTCGAGCGGATCCTCGTGGATCAGGTAGACCTGCACGCCGATCGCGACGACGAGCATCTGGAGCGCGAACCCGCTCGCCAGCGACGACGTCCAGAGGAATGCGAACGAGCGCACGCGCATGGCGGGGGGCAGGCGTTGCCTCACGAGCGCGAACGTTAGGCTCCGCGGCGGTGGCTGAGAGGCACGAGACGACGGCGGGCAAGCTCGAGTGGCTGGAGGAGCTGCGCACCGAGGCGCTCCACGCCGGCAGCGAGAAGGCGGTCGCGCGCCGGCGCGAGGAGGGGAGGCTCCTCGCCCGCGAGCGCGCCGAGAAGCTCTGCGACCCGGGCTCGTTCGTCGAGCTCGACCGCTACGTCCGCCACCGCGAAGCCAACTTCGGGATGATGGATCGCCGCCCGTACGGCGACGCCGTCGTCACCGGCTACGGCACGATCTTCGGCCGGCGCGTCTTCGTCTTCTCCCAGGACTTCACCGTCTTCGGCGGGTCGTTGAGCGAGGTCTTCGCCGAGAAGATCTGCAAGGTCATGGACCTCGCCGTGAAGTACGGCTGCCCGGTGATCGGGATCAACGACTCCGGCGGCGCGCGGATCCAGGAGGGAGTCGTCTCGCTCGCCGGCTACGCCGAGATCTTCTGGCGCAACGTGCAGTCGTCCGGAGTGATCCCGCAGATCTCGCTCGTGATGGGCCCGTGCGCGGGCGGCGCCGTCTACTCGCCCGCGATGACCGACTTCATCTTCATGGTCGAGGGCTCGTCGTACATGTTCATCACCGGCCCCGACGTCGTGAAGACGGTGACC
>DASXOM010000129.1:0-12688 GCA_036494245.1 Gaiellaceae bacterium | reverse complement strand
GCTCTCCTCGATCTCCGGCGTGCAGACGACGACCTCGTCGCACAGCTCGGCGATCGGCCCCTCGGCCTGCCCGGTGACGAGCCACTTCGGGCCGCCCCAGGCGCGCGCCACCTCGAGCGTCAGCGGCGTCTCGCCTTCGTGAGAGACGACGACGAGCAGGTCGGCCTGGCGTTTCGGGCGCAACACGAGCTCCAAAGCCTGCACCGCCTCGCCTCCGGTCATCGCGGCGTGGAACGAGGTCCCGCAGCCCGTGAAGAGGAGCCGCTCGCCGTCCGGGAAGCGCCTGTCCGTCGGCACCTGTGCCAGCCACTCCGGTTGGGCCGCGATCGCCCGTCTGGTCTGTTCGCCGTGCATCCGGGATAGGTCTATACGATCGAGCGCGGTGACGGTGTTCCAACGAGACACGCTCGACAACGGACTGCGCGTCCTCACGGCCGACCTGCCGCACGCGCAGTCGGTCGCCGTGCTGATCATGCTGGCCGCCGGCTCCCGCTACGAGACCGAGGACGCGCTGGGAATCGCGCACTTCTCCGAGCACATGTTCTTCAAGGGAACCGAGAAGCGGCCGAGCGCCCGCGAGATCGCCGGAGCGATCGACGCGATCGGCGGCGAGTTCAATGCCTTCACCGGCAAGGAATACACGGCGTACTACGTCAAGTGCGCGGCCGAGCACCGTGACGTGGCTCTCGACGTCCTCGTCGACATGCTCCGCAACTCCCGCTTCGAGCCCGAGGAGATCGAGCGGGAGAAAGGCGTGATCGTCGAGGAGATGAACATGTACTTCGACACGCCGCGCGACTTCATCGGCGGCGTCTACGAGACTCTCCTCTGGGGCGACCAGCCGCTCGGCCGGGACATCATCGGCACCAAGGAGACGATCCGCGCAGCGACGCGCGAGACCTTCACCGGCTATCTCGACCGGTGGTACAAGCCGTCGCGCATGGTGCTCGGCGTCGCGGGCCGCATCGGAGACGGGCTGCTCGAGCGCGCACAGGAGCTACTTGGCGATCTCGCGGACGGCGCGACAGGCGAGCCCGACGCCACTGCCCCGTACGCGAACGGCCGCGTCGTCGTCCATACGAAACAGTCGGAGCAGGCGCACGTCATTCTCGGCGTGCCCAGCCGGCCGCTGGACGATCCCGACCGCTACGCGATCCAGCTGCTCGCGACCGCGCTCGGCGGCGGGATGTCCTCGCGCCTGTTCAGCGAGGTGCGTGAGCGGCGCGGCCTCGCCTACTACGTCTACGGGCTCAACCACAGCTACACCGACGCCGGCACGCTCTACTCGCAGGCAGGCGTGGACATCGCCCGCATCGACGACGCCGTGTCGACGATCGCCGGCGAGCTGCGCAAGATCGCGGCGGAGCCGCTCCCCACAGAGGAGCTCGAGAAGGCGCGCAACTTCGCGAAGGGCCGCTTCGTCCTCCAGCTCGAGAGCCCGCAGGGCCTGATGCTGTTCGGCCTGCGGAAAGAGGTGCTCGAGCGGAAGATTCCCGACCCCGACGAGGTGCTGGGCGGGATCGACGCGGTTACGAGCGACGACGTCTCCCGGGTCGCGTCGGAGCTGATCACGGCCGACCGCCTACGGCTTGCGGTGATTGGCCCGTTCGACGACGCCGCGCGCTTCGAGTCGCTGCTCGACGGCTAGCGTCGGGCCAGAGGACGCTCTACTTGTGGAGCGCAAACCAGCGAGCCTCGTCTGCTACGCCGTAGGCGGTTGTCACTTCGCCGGCGGCGCTGAGCATGAGCTTGCTCGCGTCGGTGGTGAGAATCACGAAGCAGAGGTTTCCTCTCTCGGTCTGGCCGGAGTTGACCGTGCCCGCGCTGATGTCAGGCGACGGTGGCGTGCAGTCACCGGTGGTGTAGGCATGGTTGTGCGCTTCCGTCAGCAAGCTGCCCATGGTGAAGTCCTTGAGCTGAACCGGGCCGCCGTTCAGGAGGTCAGCGTGAGGTTGACCAGCGTGTATTGATGACCCGCCGGCGGCGGGACGTTCCCGTTGACCGCCTCGACCTGGGCGTCCGCGTTGATGGTCGCGGAGTTGACCGTCATTCGCCATCCGGTGTCGGCGGGGTCGCTCAGGGGCATCGGCGTCCCAAGCGAGTATGGATTCAGGCGGTCGCCGGGTGGCACAAACGACGCCGTGATGAGCCGCCGGGACTTCAGTCGCAGCGAGCAGCTCGCCGCCGATCCGTGACAGTCTCCGGTCCACTTCCACAGCTTCCAGCCGCTCGCAGGCGATTCCTTGACCGCGATCCGCCGTCCCTTGCGGAAGTAGAACGTGTGTCGGCAGTGGCTGCTGGCCGGGAAGCTTGCACGGCATGTGAACGCAGGATTCCCTGGTACGCGCAGAGTTCCCGATCCGTTCACTGTGACGTGCAGCGCAACGGTTCGCGGCGCAGTCACCGCCGACGCGCTCGACGCAGCGAGCAGCCCAACGAGGGCAGCCGCAGCGACCGACCGGCCGACCACGCGCATTCCACGTCCTTGCCGCACGTTACAGATGATCACCGCCGACGGCGGCAGATACAAGGTGAACGTCTGCTGCTCGATCGGGGGCTAAATCCGATCGGAGACGCCGGCCGATATAGGGACGATGCTCGCTCAAGCCCCGCAACTGCCCCCGGCATTGCAGCGGATCGCGACAACGCCCGTCCTGGCATCCGAGCGGCCGGCGGGATTCCCCAATGTGAAGATCACCCGACTGGCGGCCAACCGCCGCATTCACACACTGGGCGCTGTACGCATCGACTTCAGCAACAGCCACGCGTCCGAGTCGGCGAGCTACGCCCTACTGCGAACGCACGGCGCAGCGCGCCGGCTCGCGCACAGGGAGGCGGCCATCAAGACCGTGGGTCTCTTCCACACCCGAGCAGTTGCGGTAGGACGATTCGCGGTAGGAGTGACGGCCACGACCAAGGCCAAGGCAAAGACCTTCCTCGCTCTCGCCCTCTCTCACCTCCGCCGCAGCGAGCGCTGAAACCCCGCGCGGAGACTAGGCACGCCGAGCAGATCTGCCCGGCGTAGATTCAAGAGGACGGGCGGCGGCGCTTGTCCCGCAGGTCGGCGGTCCAGTTGGCACCTTGCCCGGATCCGCCCGTTGGAGTGCCTTCGACCTTCGCTGCCGCTCGTACGGGAGGTTTCTACCATTCGCCGCGGATGCCTCCTAGCCTCTAGAGCGGCAACGCGTCGAGGTCCGCCTGGATGTGCTTCGCGTCCTCGCGATTGGCGATCTTCGCCGTCTCCCCGCACGCGAGCTCGTAGTTGCGACGAGCCTCGTCCACCTCGCCGGCCACGAGATGAGCGCGCGCGAGCGCCTCGTGCGCCCCGGCGAAGTCCCAGTCCTCCATCTCGTCCGGCGCGGACTCGACGAGCTCGACACAGCGGCGCGCGTGATGGAGCGCGGGCTCGGGCCGGCCGAGGATCGAGTACACGCGCGAGCACAGCCACTCGCTGCGCGCCCGGTTCGCCGTCGTCCCGCCCCCCTGCATCCAGTGGTACGCCGACGCGTGCGCGCAATGCAGCATCTCGTCGCCGGGCGCGTCCATCAGCGTCCAGGTGCGGTTGTACAGGTCGATGCCGAGCCGTCGGTGATCCTCGGTCTCGAGTGACTCCGAGCGCATTCCCATGATCGTCTCCCTTCCGTCGATGAGCCGCTGCAGCTTCCCCCTGGACGCACGAAGCTCGGACTCACGGCTCGCCACCTGCCGCTGGTGCGACACGAGCGCGGTGCGAAGCGCCGCGGGGTCCTCGCTGGCGAGCGTCGAGCGGATCTCGTCGAGCGGCATGTCCAGCCTTCTCAGTAGGCGGATCGCCTCGGCCCGGTCCACCTGGTCGGCCGAGTAGAAGCGATAACCGGTCTCGTCGTCGACCGCGGCCGGGATGAGAAGCCCGACCTCGTCGTAATGGCGCAACGCCTTGACGCCTACGCCCGTGAGACGCGAGAACCTACCGATCGGCATGAGCTGCACGCTGTTGAGCTGCATACGTGCAGCATCGCGCCTCCAGCAGGGGGAGAGTCAAGGGGGAGCCCGCAAGCTCCCCCTCTCTCTAGGCCTCGGCCTCCTGCGCCTTTTCGTCGGTGGCCCGCTTCGTGATCTCGTCGACCACGGTCGGATCGGCGAGCGTCGTCGTGTCGCCGAGCTGTCGCTGGTTCGCGACGTCCCGCAGCAGGCGGCGCATGATCTTGCCGCTGCGGGTCTTGGGCAGCTCGGGCGTGAAGACGATGTTCGCGGGCTTCGCGATCGGCCCGATCTTCTCCGAGACGTGATTCCGGAGCTCCTCGAGCTTCTCGACGCTGCCCTCGGCACCGCCCTTCAGCGTCACGTAGGCGACGATCGCCTCTCCGGTCACCGGGTCGGCTCTGGACGTGACGGCCGCCTCGGCGACTTCCTGGTGGTCGACGAGCGCCGACTCGACCTCGATCGTCGAGATGCGGTGCCCGGAGACGTTCATGACGTCGTCGATCCGGCCGAGCAGCCAGTAGTCGCCGTCCTGGTCGATCCGGGCGCCGTCGCCGGCGAGGTAGATGTCCTCGTACTTCGACCAGTACGTGTCCTTGTAGCGCTGGTCGTCGCCGAAGATGCCTCGCAGCATCGCCGGCCAGGGACGCTTGAGCACCAGGTACCCGCCCCCGCCGGGCCCGACCTCGTTCCCCTGCTCGTCATAGACCGCCGGCACGACGCCCGGGAACGGCTGGGTCGCCGAGCCGGGCTTGAGCGTCGTGACCCCGGGCAGCGGCGTGATCAGGACCATCCCTGTCTCCGTCTGCCACCAGGTGTCGACGATCGGGGTCCGGTCGCCGCCGATGTGCTCGCGGTACCAGATCCACGCCTCCGGGTTGATCGGCTCGCCGACGGAGCCGAGCAGGCGCAGCGACGAGAGGTCGTGCTGCTGCGCGTACTCCGGCCCCCACTTCATGTGCGAGCGGATCGCCGTCGGCGCCGTGTAGAGGATCGTCACCCCGTACTTCTCGACGATCGACCACCAGCGGTCCTTGTCCGGGAAGTCGGGCGTGCCCTCGTAGAGCACCGACGTCGTCCTGTTGCAGAGCGGCCCGTAGACGATGTAGCTGTGGCCGGTGATCCAGCCGATGTCGGCGGCGCACCAGTAGACGTCCTCGTCCCGCTTGAGATCGAAGATGTAGTGGTGCGTCGTCGACGTGCCGACGAGGTAGCCGGCCGTCGTGTGGATGATCCCCTTCGGCTTCGCGGTCGTGCCGCTCGTGTACATGAGGAAGAGCAGGTCCTCGCTGTCCATGGGCTCGCACGGGCACGAATCGGGATCGTCGGAGACGTCGCCGGCGAGGTCGTGCCACCAGTGGTCGCGGCCCTCCTGCATGGGCACCTCGCCGCCCGTGCGGCGGAGGACGACGCAGTGCTGCACGCCGGGCGCCGCGTCCATGGCCTCGTCTGCGACGGTCTTGAGCCCGATCTTCGAGCCGCGCCGCCACGCCTCGTCCTGCGTGATGATCAGCTCGCACTTCATGTCGTTCATCCGGCCCGAGAGCGAGTCGGCCGAGAAGCCGCCGAAGACGACAGTGTGCGGCGCGCCGAGCCGGGTGCACGCGAGCATGGCCACCGGCAGCTCCGGGACCATGCCCATATAGATCCCAACCGGCGTGCCTTTCTTCACGCCGAGCTTCTTGAGCGCGTTCGCGAAGCGGACGACGTCCTTCTGGAGATCGGCGTAGGAGATGGTGCGCGTGTCTCCCTCGGGCTCGCCCTCCCAGTGGAACGCCACCTTCTCGCCCGCGCCGGCCTCGACGTGCCGGTCGACGCAGTTGAAGCAGACGTTGAGCTTGCCGCCGAGGTACCACTTCGCGTACGGCGGCTCCCACTGGTAGAGGTCGCCGAACGGCTCGAACCAGGTGACCCGCTCGCGGCCCTCCCGCTCCCAGAAGTCCTCGAACGGGACGTCGTAGATGTCGGGCTTCGCGTTCGCCTGGGCGGCGAAGTCCTCGGGGGGCGGATAGGTCCGCTCCTCGAGGAACATCGTCTCGATTGCGTGCTCGCCCGTCTCCGTTGCCAAGCGCCGCCTCCTTCCCTTCCTTCGGTTTCCGGTGATCCTAGGCCGTCGCCATGCTCCTGGCCCGTGCCGTCGTGAACGGCTTGCCGACCGGCAACACAACCCTGCCGGAGACCGTGTTCCAGACGCCGGCCGCCGACGCGTACCAGGCGACGCCGGCCGTGACGATTCCGGCCCAGCCGCCGGCATGGAGCACCCATGCGGCATTCGGATCGTGCGAGAGCCTGAAGAAGCCGATCACGAGGAGGATCTCGGTGATCTCCAGCGTGAGGAAGACCATGAACACGGCCGTGTTCACTTGCATGCTGGCGATCAGCATGTACGTGTTGAAGATGGCGAATGCGAACAGGAACCATGCAAGCGCGTTCGTGATGCCCGCCTGGGTCAGACTGGCCGCGAACGTCTTCGAGACGTCAGCCAGAACGACGACGATCCCGAGACCCATCCAGAAGCCGCCGTACGTCGAGAACGCGGTGGCGCCGAAGACGTTCCGGTTACGGAACTCCCACATCCCGGCGCAGAACTGGGCCAAGCCGCCGTAGAACAGTGCGGGGCCGATCCAGATCCCGTCGTTGACGAAGGTGGCGTTGTGGCCGCTGAGCAGGAACGTCGTCAAGGCGAACGCTGCAAGACCGAGCGGCGCAGGATCGGCCGCGGGCGTGCCCTCCACCAACGTCACGGCTCGATCGGAAGACATAGCGCTCATCCAGCCCTCCTAGCTTGGGCGACGGCGGAAGCCCCCCAATGAGCCATCCGTCGGCTCCCGATGTATTTGGGCAGGCTTTACCCGGTTCCGGGCGGATTAATCAGGGTTCGAGGTCGTACGAGTAATCCGTGATGACGTCGGCGCCGTCGTCGGTCACGAGGACGATGTCCTCGAGGCGGACGCCGCCGTAGCCGGCACGGTAGAGGCCGGGCTCGACGGTGACGACGTCACCGGCCACCAGGGTCTTGTTCGCCAGCCGTCCCATGCTCGGCGCTTCGTGCACTTCGAGGCCGACACCGTGCCCGAGCCCGTGGAAGAAGCCGTCCGCGAGCTCTTCGCCGGGCTCCTTCGTGCGCTGGGTCGGCTCGCCCGCCGCCTCGAAGATGTCGCACGCGTGGTCGAAGACGGAGCGCGCCTCGACGCCGGCGCGGATGTCGGCAACCGCGGCGTCGAGCGCCTCCTTGCAGAGGCGGTGCCACTCGCGTACGTCCTCGGGCACGTCGCCGACGACGAAAGTGCGCGTCATGTCCGTGTAGACCGCCGAGGCGTTGTCGCGAGGGAAGATGTCCACGACGAGCGGCGTGTTCGGCCGGATCGGCCCCGATCCCATGTCGTGACCGACCGCGCCCTGCGCGCCGGGCGCGACGATGTACTCGTCAGCGGTCGTGTCGTGCGCTGCGAAGACCAGGTTCAGGTCCGTCTTCACGCGCTCGACCGTCAGCGGCTCGCCGTCGAGCAGCAGCTCGTCGCCGTGGATCTCGGCCCGCCGCAGCAACACCCGGCAGGTATCCATGGCCGCCTCGGCGGCACGCTGTGCCCGCCTCATTCCCGCGAGCTGATCCTCGGTCTTGGCCCGCCGGCGATCGTCGAAGAGCTCCTGGTCGACGTCGAGCGCGACCCCGTCAGCGCGCAGGCGGTCGGCAAGCCAGACGGGGAAGTTCGCGGGCACGCTCGCTCGCTTCAGCCCGATGCTGCCGACGGCCCGGAGCGCGAGCTGCGCGTCGAGCTCGCGACGGTCGATCCCCGACGCCATCAGCTCGTCCGAGCCGAGCTCTTCGGGCGCATGGACGTCGAAGAGCCCGAGCTCGCGGACGCGGGTGGCCTCCATCGAGCTCACGAAGACATGGCGGCTGCCGTTCTCCTCCGCGTAGAGGAACGGATCGGGCACGCCGAGCGGCACTGCGTGCCGCATGTCCGCGGAGCGGAAGGAGTCGGCGTAGATCAGGAGCGAGTCGGCCACAGGCGTGCGATGCTAGCGATCGCAAGGCGATTCCCTACCGCTCTCTCAGCGGGACCATGGATACTCGCCATTCCATGGCAGCCACCGAAGAGAGAGAGGACCCGGCCGTCCCGGCCGGAGCCGCGTGCCGGATCGACTCACGCTCGCCGTGGCGGCAGATCGCCGAGATCCCGGTCGGCCTCGACCCCGAGGGGATCGCGGTCGATCTCGTCCGCCGGCGCGCGTTCGTAGCCTGCTCGCGCAGCGACTTCGTCTCGGTTGTCGATCTCAAGTCGCGCGAGGTGATCCGCGAGATCAACACGGGCAACGAGCCGATCGACATCGGCCTCGACGAGCAGACGGGCCGCGTCTTCACGGCCGATGCGCACTCCGACCAGGTGACAATCATCGACTCGGCGACGCTCGAGGTCGAGACCGCGGTGCCGGTCGGCGGCTACCCGTCCGGGCTGACCCACGTCCCCGAGTTCCGCCGCCTCTACGTCGGCAACTCGCTCGGCTCGACGATGAGCGTGATCGACCTCGACACGCTCGAGACCGTGGCGACCGTGGACGCCGAGCCGGGCGCCGGGGCGATCGGGGTCGACCCGACCCGCCGCCTCGTCGTCTGCGTCAACTTCGTCGCGGCCTCGGCCAACTTCTACGACGCCGACTCCCTCGACGAGGTCGGCCGGCTCGAGCTCGGCATCGGCACCTGCGCGATCGGGATCCTCCCCGAGCGCGGCGAGGCCTTCATCGTCAATTCGATCGCCGGCACGGTCTCGCGCGTCGACCTCGACAAGATCGAGGTACTGGAGGAGATCCGCACCGGGTCTGCGCCGGTCGGGCTCACCGTCCATCCCTCGCACGACCGCATCTACGTCACGAACCGCGGCGCCGGCTCGGTCAGCGTCCTCGGCGTCGCCGACGGCGTCGAGTGGTCGCAGATCCCGGTCGGCGGCGGGCCCGGCGGCGTGGTCGTCGACCCGCACGACGGACGCATTCTCGTCGCCAACGCCGGGAGCCAGACGATGTCGATCGTCGAGGACATGCTCGCGGCACGGCCGCCGGCGCCGGTCGCCGAGGAGCAGAGCGCGTGGATCGGCAACAAGCTGCCCGCATTCTCCCTCGAGGACTACTGGACGGGCGAGCAGCGCACGAACCACGACTGGGCCGAGAAGAAGTACATCCTCAACTTCTTCGCGTCCTGGTGAGGACCGTGCAACGCGGAGGCGCCGTTCCTCGAGGACGTGCGCATTCGTGAGGCGTCCCGGTCGGGACTCGAAATAGTGCTCGTCGACATCTGGGAGGGGACGGAGCCGCGGCCCGAGGTCGAGCGCTTCTGCGAGATGTGGGGAATCAAGGGGCCGATCCTCCTCGACCCAGGCTTGGAGCTTGCGGGCTTGCTGGGCGTGCGGGGTGTGCCCACCAACGTCGTTGTCGACTCGGACGGGACGGTCCGCGCCTTCGGAGCGGCGCGGCTCGACGAGCTCGAGCAGGCGATCGACGAGCTGTACGGGCGCTAGGCTCGCCCGTATGCCCGTCCTGCGGACCGAGGAGGAGACGAAGGTGCGCGAGTGGTTCGGCGAGCTCGCGCGGCCGGTCGAGCTCTTGGTGGCTCTCAAGGCTGGAAGCGTCGTCGGCGAAGCCGACGACGCCCGGCCAGGGAGACCGGACGCCTTCGGCGTCCCGGGACCCGAAGAGACGCCACGGCCGGGCTCGGGAGACGTCGACTTTGGGGCGGAGATGGTTCGGCTGTGCGAGGGGCTCGCGGAGCTCGGCGATGACGTGAGCTGCCGGGTGGAGGAGGAGCCGGAGGGCTTCCTGCGCTTCCCCGCCGTCTCGATTCGGCCCGAAGGACACGACGTGGGCGTCCGCTACGACGGGCTCCCGTGGGGCTACGAGCTCGGTTCGCTTGTCGGTGGGATCGTCGAGGCGGGACGCGAGCAGCCGACGCTGAGCGCCGACTCGCTGGCCGCGCTCGAGGAGCTCGACCGCGACCTCACGCTCGATGTCTTCGTCACGCCGACCTGACCACACTGCCCGCCGGCCGTGCTGCTGGCGTTCCGCTTCGCCCTCGCCTCGGAGCGGGTGACGGCGGCTGCGATCGAGGCGAACGAGTTTCCGCAGCTCTCGCAGGAGCTTGGCGTCCGGGCGGTGCCTCGAATCGTCGTCGACGGTGAGCCGCGCTGGGACGGAGCCGTGCCGGAGGCGGAGTTCCTCCGCCGGATCCTCGCCTAGGTCAGCTTCGCCGCCAGCCAGAGCCCGGCGACCCCGCCGAGCGAGCCGAAGACGAGCGAGGCGAGTCCGAAGGAGCTGCCGCCCCAGATCACGGGCACGAACCCGCCCACGACCATGCCGACGCCGACGAAGATCCAGACGACGCGTCTGTCCACGAGACGTCTATCGGTCAGAGCCGCACGCGGAATGAGCGCAGTGCTCCCCGCACGGGTGGCCTCAGCTCGACCTTCGCCACCACCGCCCCTCGGACCCGTCCGTGGTAGGCGAAGACGGCAATGCCGGCGCTGTGCGGAAGAAGCTCGCGGCTCCGCGGGCGCAGCGTCGCGAGCTTGCGGCCGTTGCGGAGGAGGGAGACCCGCAGCCCGTCGCGGGCCAGCCGCTCGATCGCGTTGCCGCGATTGACGAGGCGCAGATCGAGCAGGCGAAGCGGTCCGCTGCGCCGAACCGTCAGCGCACGCGCGTCGAGGCGCCGCAGGATCCGGCCCCGAAGGCGGAGGTCGACGACGACGCCCACCCGAAGCCGCACCCGCACGTGCTTCACGCCGAGCGGCCGCGTCGTCAGGAGCACGAGCGCCGGGTGATCTCCGGGAGCGGCCCGCCGCGAAGGCACCGCGGCGACATGGAGAGTCTTCTTCGCGCCGGGCGCGAGCCGGAACCGCAGAGGGCGTAAGCGGAGCCAGGTCGCGGCGCCGCGGGCGGACCGCACCCTCGGTTTGCCCCGCAGGGAGCGCGTGAATCCGGCGCGCGAGACGTCGACCCGCAAGGTCCGGCGGCTCGGGTTGCGCACGGTGATCACGGAAGCGGACTTGCCTCGCATCGTCAGGCGGAGCGGGCTTGCGCTGAGCCCGATGCCCGGCCCGGCCGCGGCACCCGGGATGGATGCCGCGGCCGCTGCGAGAACGAGCACTGCGAGCGTGCGTCTCACTTGCCGATCACTGTGAACGTGAGCGTCGCCGTGTAGTGACCTGCCGGAACGGCCGGCAGCGGCGAGACGAACCCGACGCTCGTCGCCACCGTGTCGCCTCCGCCCGCACTCGGGCCGCTGGTGCCGGCCAGGGACAGATCCGGCGCCGGCGCGATTGGCACTGCCGCGAGACTCCCGGCTCCCACGCCGATGCCGAGCGGCAGGTCGTGCGGCGTGAACGCCGTCCGGTGGACGCTGAGCGTGTAGCCGCTCGCGTCGTTGCTCGTCACTGTGACGTTCTCCGGCTGCGGATTCGGGATCGTCCCCGGCACCGCGGCGGGAAAGCTCAGCGTCGGATGGTCGAGCGCGATCGACAGCACCGGCTGGATGTCGACGTCGACGCCCGCCGACCCGCTCGCGCCGTTCGGTGGAGGCGTGACCGAGCAGGCCGTCGCCGCCGCCGCGGAGTTCTGCGGATCGGGAGCTGCCGTCGCGAAATCTGCGGCGTTGTCGTCGCTGTCCGTGCAGGAGTCCGTCCGCGTCACGGCGTTGGTCGCATTTCCCGCCGGTGCCGCACCGGTTCCCTCGTAGTCCGCGGCCCCGCCGTAGCCGACGAGATCCTCGACGCCGGAGACGGAAGAGCAGCTTCCGGCAGAGGCTCCGCACGACAGCGCAGTCGCATCGTCTACGAGGGCGACCTTGCCGCCGGTGGCCGCGAGGTTCGAGGTGCCGGTGGCGTCGGCCGCCGGCAGTGCCGCTCCGTTTGCTCCACCGGAGGCGAGCTGGACGAGGTAGCGGCCGCCCGCCGGGATCGAGCCGCTCAGCGCGGTCGACTGCCAGCTCGCGCTGGCGGCGGATGCGTACTGGAGCGTCCAGCCGTCGACGGCTACGGGGCTCGCACCTCGGTTGAACAGCTCGACGTAGTCGTTCGCGTAGACGGCGCCGCTGTTGCCGCCGGCTGCGTAGAGCTCGCCCACGACGAGGCTGCCGGAGCCGCTGCCGCGGGCCGACGCGGCGCCGAGCGGCAAGGCGAGTGCCGAGAGCAGTACGAGCAGGTGGATGCGCTTCATGGAGCCTCCGATCCGGGAGAAGTGGACGGCCCCTTGCTACCGCTCGCCGCGTCGCGCCGACAGTGTCCTTTGCGAAGTTGACACGGAGTCGGCACTGCTCTCGGTAGATTCGAGGAGTGGAACCACTGGAGCGGGCAGGGCAGGTCACCGCCGAGTGGCACGAGCGGCTGCGCGCCGATCTCCCCGCGGACCTCGAGATCTTCGATGCCCACACGCACCTCGGCACGGACATCGACGGGATGGTCGGGCGCTACGACGAGCTGATCGGTTCCATGGACAGCTACGGCGTCTCGCGGGCCTTCATGTTCTGCCTCGACGAGCCCGACCGCCATCCCGGCTTCCAGGCCGGTAACGACCGGACGCTCGAGTTCGCGGCGCGCTCGGGCGGCCGCCTCATCCCGTTCGTGCGGCTCGCGCTCGACGAGGGGCCGATCGAGGAGGCGCGCCGCTGCCTCGATCTCGGCGCGCGCGGGATCAAGCTCCATCCGCGCGCCCAGAAGTTCCTGCTCAACGACGAGCGGCTCGC
>DASXOM010000128.1:0-4648 GCA_036494245.1 Gaiellaceae bacterium | reverse complement strand
ACGCAGCTCCATGACCCGGCCCTCGATCGTCGAGGCCTCGGACTCGTCGAGCTTGTCGCGGTGCTCCTTCAGCGAGCGCTCGGTCTGATAGGCGAGCGTCTCGGCGAGGTTCTTCGTGTCCGCCGCCTCGCGCAGCCGGTGGGCTTCGTCGGCGTGCGACTCCGCTTCGTGGATCATCTTCTGCACCTCGTCCTCCGAGAGGCCGGAGCCGCCCTGGATCTGGATCTGCTGGACGTTGCCGGTGCCCATGTCCTTCGCGGACACGTTGATGATTCCGTTCGCGTCGATGTCGAAGGTGACCTCGATCTGCGGCATGCCGCGCGGCGCCGGCGGGATCCCGACGAGCTGGAACTTGCCGAGCGTCTTGTTGTAGGCCGCCATCTCCGACTCGCCCTGAAGGACGTGCACCTCGACCGACGGCTGGTTGTCCTCCGCTGTCGTGAAGACCTCGGACTTCTTGGTCGGGATGGTCGTGTTGCGTTCGATCAGCTTCGTCATCACGCCGCCCCGCGTCTCGATCCCGAGGGAGAGCGGAGTGACGTCGAGCAGAAGGATGTCCTTGACCTCGCCCTTGAGCACGCCGGCCTGGAGCGCGGCGCCGACTGCCACGACCTCATCGGGGTTGACGCCCTTGTGCGGCTCCTTGCCGATCAACTCCTTGACCTTCTCCTGCACCGCCGGCATGCGGGTCATGCCGCCGACGAGAACGACGTGGTCGATCTTCGAGGAGTCGAGGCCCGCGTCGGACAGCGCCTGCTTCGTCGGCTCGACGGTCCGGGCGAGCAGGTCGGCCGTGATCTCCTCGAGCTTAGCCCGGGTGAGCTGCAGGTCGAGGTGCTTCGGGCCTTCGGCGGTCGCGGTGATGAACGGCAGGTTGATCTGCGTCGTCATCGTCGAAGACAGCTCGATCTTCGCCTTCTCTGCCGCCTCGTAGAGGCGCTGGAGCGCCATCTTGTCCTGCGTCAGGTCGATGCCCTGGTCCTTCTTGAACTGCGCGGCCATCCAGTCGACGACCGCCTTGTCGAAGTTGTCGCCGCCGAGGTGGTTGTCTCCCGCGGTCGACTTGACCTCGAACACGCCTTCGCCGAGCTCGAGCACGGACACGTCGAACGTGCCGCCGCCGAGGTCGAAGACGAGGATCGTCTGATCGGAACCTTCCTTGTCGAGCCCGTACGCGAGTGCGGCCGCGGTCGGCTCGTTGATGATCCGGAGGACGGTGAGGCCGGCGATCTTGCCGGCGTCCTTCGTCGCCTCGCGCTGGGCGTTGTTGAAGTACGCGGGAACGGTGATGACGGCGTCCGTCACGGACTCGCCGAGGTAGGACTCCGCGTCCTGCTTGAGCTTCTGGAGGATCATCGCGCTGATCTCCGGCGGGGCGTACTCCTTGCCCTCCGCCGTCACGCGAACGTCTCCGTTCGGGCCCTTGACGACCTCGTACGGGACGATCGTCATCTCCTCCGTCACCTCGTCGAACTTGCGCCCCATGAAGCGCTTGATCGAGAAGATCGTGTTGGTCGGGTTCGTGACCTGCTGCCGCCGCGCGGGAGCGCCGACAAGCCGCTGGTCGTCCTTCGTGAACGCGACGACGGACGGCGTGGTGCGCCCGCCCTCGGCGTTCGGAATGACGGCCGGCTCGCCGCCCTCGAGCACGGCCATGCACGAGTTCGTCGTGCCAAGGTCGATGCCGATGGTCTTCGCCATATGGTGTTCTGCCTCCTGTGGTGAGAAAATCTAAGCCTCTTTATAGCAGATCACTCCCACAGCTGTCACCGGAAAGCTCCGATCAGCGCGCCGCCGGCGACGATGAGGGCCGCGCCGAAGACCAGGCTCTTCCCCACCGACTCCGACTTGCGCAGGAGCACGGCCGAGAGGGCGACCCCGACCAGCGACTCGATCGCGACGAGCGGTGCCACGACGGTGACCCGGCCGCGGTAGTACGCCTCGAAGAGGCAGACGTACGAAGCCCCGAAGAGCACACCCGCCGGCAGGAACGGGATCCAGCGACGGCCGATCCCCTGTCGCGCCCAGACCGCGATCAGGACGGTGCCGCCGAGTAGTGCGGCCGCGGCGGCGACCGCGGGCGGCACCGAGGTGCTGCCCACGGCGAGATGCCGCACGAGGTTGTCCCGGATCGCGAACAGGGTCGCACCGGCGAACGCCAGCACGAGGCCGACCCGGTTGAGGTGCGCAGGCCGATCGCGCTCGCGGGCGAGCAGCACCCCGCCCGCGACGACGAGCACCGCGCCGACGATGAGCGGCGCGCTGGCGGGCTCGCCGAGGATGAGCAGCGCGATCGTCACCGAGACGAGCGGCGCCGTCCCGAAGATCATCGAAACACGCGAGGAACCCGACTCCCGGATCGCCACTGTGACGAAGATCTGCGCGAGGCCCGGCGAGAGCAGCCCCGCGAGCAGGAACGGCCACGCCGACGAGAGGTGGAGACCGCGCGCCGGCGTCTCGGCCGCTGCGGCGACGAGCGCGACGACGAGTGCGGTGCCGGCGGTCGCGATCGTCCCCAGCGCGGCGTCCGGGTCGCGATCGAGCGCCATCCGCAGCGCCACGCTCATCGCACCGAAGAAGAGCGCCGACGCGAGCGCCAGCGCAACGGCGGCTATACGGCCTCCAACGCACCCTCGGGCGTCGGCCTGCCGCGCGCGAAGAGCGGGATGAACACGTGCGCCAGCGGGCCGATCGACACCGCGTAGACGACCGTGCCGACACCGACCGTGCCGCCGAGGAGCCAGCCGATCACGAGCACCGTCAACTCGAGCCCGGTGCGGACGACGCGAATCGAGTGGCCGCGTGCCGCGAGCCCGGTCATCAGGCCGTCACGCGGCCCGGGCCCGAGCCCCGCCCCGATGTATGCGCCCGTCGCGACGCCGTTGAGGAAGACGCCGCACACCAGACATGCAATCCGCGCTGCGATCGCGTGCGGCGGGTGCACGTGCCCGAGGACGACGTCCATCGTGAGCCCGACGAGGATCACGTTGCTCACCGTCCCGATCCCCGGCCGCTGCCGCAGCGGGATCCAGAGCAAGAGCACGGCGACGCCCACGATGATCGCCCACGTCCCGATCGCGAGACCGAACGTCCGAGACAGGCCCTGGTGGAAGACGTCCCAGGGGTCGAGCCCCAGACCTGCGAGAACGAGCAGTGACGAGCTGATGCCGTAGAGAACAAGGCCGGCGTAGAGCTGAACGAGACGCACGAGCATTACCCGAACGTACACTCGCGCGGTGCCCACGGAGACGACGCTCGCCGCCCGACTCGCCGAGGACGCGGCGGAGCGCTTCCTCCGCTACGTCCGCATCGACACCCGGTCCGACGAGGATTCGGACACGTACCCGAGCACGCCGGGCCAGCTCGATCTCCTACGCCTCCTGCGCGACGAGCTCGAGCAAATCGGGCTCGCCGACGTGGCGATGGACGAGCACGGCTATGTGACCGGAACGATTCCGGCGACCGTGAACCGCGAGATCCCGACGATCGCCTTCTTCGCCCACGTCGACACGGCGCGCGAGGTGAGCGGCGCCGGCGTCTCGCCGCAGCGGGTGCGGTACGAGGGAGGCGAGATCGTGCTCGGCGACTCGGGCCAGGCGATCCGCCCGGGAGAGTCTCCGCAGCTCGAGAACCACGTCGGCCACGAGCTGATCACGACCGACGGGACGACTCTGCTCGGAGCCGACGACAAGGCCGGCGTCGCCGAGATCATGGCCGCCGCCGCCTATCTCGTCGCCCAGCCGGAGATCCCGCACGGGACCGTGAAGGTCGCGTTCAACCCCGACGAGGAGGTCGGGCGCGGCGTCATCCACTTCCCGGTCGAGAGCTTCGGCGCAACGGCCGCCTACACCGTCGACGGCTCGACCGCCGGCGAGCTGCAGGCCGAGACGTTCTCGGGAGCGCAAGTGCGCATGCACATCCACGGCCGCGCGATCCATCCCGGCTGGGCAAAGGGCGAGCTGGTGAACGCGATCAAGCTCGCCGGCGAGATCCTCTCTCGCCTCCCGCAGGACAGCCTCTCGCCCGAGACGACGGACGAACGCGAGGGCTACGTCCACCCCGTGCTCGTCGACGGCGACTCGTCGGAGGTCGAGCTGCGCTTCATCGTCCGCGACTTCGAGAACGACCGCCTCGACGAGCACATCGCCTTCCTGCGCGCCCTCGCCGAGGAGGTCGCCGCCGGCGAGCCGCGCTGCTCGATCGAGGTGGAGGACCGGATCCAGTACCGCAACATGCGCGACGCCGTCGCGCCGCATCCCGAGATCGTCGCCAACCTCGAGGAGGCGATTCGCCGGGTCGGTCTCGAGCCGAAGCAGACGTCGATCCGCGGTGGCACCGACGGCTCCGTTCTCACCGCGATGGGCCTCCCCACGCCCAACATCTTCACGGGCGGGCACGACGCGCACAGCGAGCGCGAATGGATCTGCGTCGAGGACATGGGCCTTGCCGCGGCGACGGTGGTCGAGCTCGCGCGCGTGTGGGCCGACGAGTAACGCGCATACTGAAGGGGATGGAACCGCTCCTCGACCGGCTCGGGCGCCCGCTCGAGACCCTGCGCATCTCGATCACCGACCGCTGCAACTTCCGCTGCGTCTACTGCATGCCGAAGGAGGTCTTCGGGCGGGATTACTCGTTCCTCGAGCGCCGC
>DASXOM010000127.1:0-13179 GCA_036494245.1 Gaiellaceae bacterium | reverse complement strand
CGGCTGGCCGGCAAGGACGACTCGCTCGACGCGATCCGCACCGCGCGGGCAGCGCTGGCCAGCGACACGCCCGCGCGTCCCCGCTCGGGCCAACGCCGCGAAGCACTGCGGCTGCTGCTGATAACCCGTCGCAGCGCCGTCGACGTCCGCCGAGAAGCACTGGTGCAGCTGCGCAGCGTGATCGTGACCGCACCAGAGTCCCTCCGCGACGAGCTGCGCCGACTGCCGCTCGGGAAGCTGCTCGACCGCTGCAGCCGCCTCCGCCGCACCACGGTTGCAGCCGACGAGTTCGCGACCCGGCTCGTGCTGCGCAGCCTCGCCCATCGCATCCAGGCCGCAACGGTCGAAGCCGCCGAGCTCGAGCGGGAGATCCTCGCTCACGTGCGCGCACTCGCCCCCGCGTTGCTCGACGAACCCGGCGTCGGACCGATAGTCGCCGCCCAACTGATCGTCGCCTGGTCCCATCCCGGCCGGCTCCGCTCCGAAGCCTGCTTCGCCCGCCTCGCCGGCGTCGCACCCATCCCCGCCTCCAGCGGCCAAACCACCCGGCACCGACTCAGCCGCGGCGGCGACCGTCAACTCAACCGCGCCCTGCACACGATCGTGCTCCACCGCCGCCAACACGACCCGGCAACCCGCGACTACATCGCCCGCCGCGTCAACGAAGGCAAATCAACCCGCGACGCCACCCGCCTCCTCAAGCGCTACCTCGCCCGCCACCTCTACCGCCTACTCGAAAAGCAGCCACTCATGACTTGACAAGTCATAGGAGCTTCATTCCGGAACACTGGCCCAGGCGAGCGGTCTCATGTCCGACGACCTAGTGACCGCTAGGCAGGAGACGACGCCTCGTCGCCCCCGCGCGCATCGACAAGAAGCAGCGCAACCACCGCAGGAAGGACGAAAAGACCACCCTCGACGACAAGAACCAGACACGCGACGCCGCCGACGAACAAGACCCCCCACCAGAGCCTCCGCTTGCCGCTGCTCAGAAGGAAGTGGCGAAGCCAGAGCGCGACAAGCGCGACTGGCAGCCAGATTGCCGCGACAAACCAGAACCCAGCTGCCAGCGACGCAAGCATCGCAATCCCGAAAAGAAGCGCTGGAACCATCGCCGCCAGCCGCCAAGACATGTCACGCATCGTACTCCGCCCTTCGGGGTCATTCCGGAACACTGGCCCAGGCGAGTGGTGCCCATCTGTTGCTCCCTCACGACGCGACCCTCCTCAACTAACGCGCCTTCGGAGCACGGCCGCGAGAGAGCCAGCCTTTGACTCGCTCGGACTAACGTCCTACGATCAAACTTGTCGTGCGGGGACTTCTGCTCGCCGGGGACGCATGGGATCGGCCTTGGGTCGTAGCGGCCGTCCTGGCTTCTCTGGCGGTCCTCTTCTTCATTGACCATGTCGTTTCGCGAAGGACGGGGCGGCCGGTGCGGTACGCCTATTTAGGCGGCCCCTGGTATTGGAAGGCGCCCGTGTTTGCACTTGCCGGAGGTTCCTTCGCATACCACGCGGTCGTGGATCACAACCACCGGCTGTGGCTTGTGTCGTTCATCGCCTGGTCCGGGTTCGTCTGGATGGTGGTGGCGCGGGACCGCACTGGTCGCTGATTCGACGCTCCGGGAGCGCCTTCCCTCAAGGCGAGAGCACCCCGACTTGATGACCTTTGCACTGCTCCGACAAGGGCAGCGCTGGAACAGGAGCTGTATCGCCCAGTCTGTGTAGGGGTTGACAGCACTGGGGACCTACTGACAAGATCCGTCAGGTGACAGGTTGCGTCAGGAACGGAAATGCCTAAGGCTCTGGACACGATCCTCGGCCATTGCATCGCTCGCGCGGTGATTCAAGACGAGGGCGGGTTGGAGGCCGCAAAGGAGCGCTACGGGGAGAACGCTGAGCGCTGGTCGACTCTGAGCAAACTTCGCGCGGTCACGAAGGCGACGCCTAAGGCGAGCCGTGTGGCGACCTTCATCGTTCTCTGGGCGGTCGGCATGAAGGAAGAGGGGAAGGCTGAGTACTCGATCACGGAATACCAGCGGTACTGGAATGAGAACGAGCGGCAGGCGTACCGCGTCCAGAACGAGTTCCGTGAGCTGTGGCCGGAGTTCGAGACCCCGAACGAACTGGGCCAGCAGATCCTCAAGCATCTCGACCGCAAGTTGGCGAGGAAGAACGCGGCGAGGCTCCCTCTAACGCTGCGGGTCGAAGCATGAGCAGGCCGCTGCGGCTGGGGGAGGCTATCGACCTTTTCCTCGGCGACCTCGCGCGGCAGGGGCGGAAGTGGGGAACGCTTGTCGACTATCGATACAAGCTGAATCTGCTCGCTGACGATCTGAAGGACTGCTATGTGGACGAGATCGAGCTGGCGGACTATGAGCGGTTCCTCAACAGGTGGGTTGGGAAGGCGGCGTCGACGCTGGCCGGGGCAGTGAGTCTCGCTCATGTGTTCTCCGAGTTCCTCTGGAGGCGCGGCTTTACGCCGACGGATGTGGCTCGTCCGATCAAGCGCCCGCGGAAACCGCGTCCGGAGGACTTGGACGTGGTGACGGTCACGATGGAGGAGATTCGCCGGATGCTCGATGCCTGTGAGACCTGGCAGGAGTTCCTGTGCCTGTCTACGGCGATCTATCTCGGCGCTCGGCGGGCTGCTCTCGCGCGAGTCCGGCTTCGTGACGTCGACTTTGAAGCGGGGACGATCCGCTTCTTTGAGAAGGGCGGCAAGGTGATCGTGAAGCCGCTCCCTGACGAGTACGTGGAGATTCTCAGAGCGGCGGAGGGCGAAGGGGTCTGGAAGAGGCCGGACGACTACCTGATCCCCAATCGTCGGCCCGGAGCTGTAAGGCGTCCTGAACGGTCAGACAAAGTGATCTGGGAGACGGTGCGGAAGGTCGCGGCTCGGGCTGGTGTTACCTCGACCGTGCATGCGCTTCGCGCGGCGTTCGCTGTTCAGTTCGATGAGGCGAACCCCGACCAGCTGATCGCGCTCAAAGAGCTGATGGGGCACGAGCGGATCGAGACCACCCTCGTCTATCTGCGCCGCAAGAACAGGGCAAAAGCGATGGAGGCGGTTCGGACGCTCTCGTGGGGCGGCGGAGGGCCTTTCCGGTTTCCGCCGCGTGAGGAAGCGGCACGAAAAAAGCCCACGCTGAGCAGGGACCTTGCCGAAGAGGCGCATACGGGATTCGAACCCGTGCCGCCGCCGTGAGAGGGCGGTGTCCTAGGCCACTAGACGAATGCGCCCGGCGGAGGCTTAGTGTAGCGGCGTCCAGGGCAGGTCACGCCCGTGTGGAAGTGGCTCTTGGGCAAGCGGGGGGACGACTCCACGGCGGCGCGGCAGGAGGGAGACGTCCACGCGCTCGACACGCCGGGCGACCCGCGTGGCGGCGTTCAGAGCGACGAGTACCGGCACGCGCGTCCCGAGGACATCGTCGAGGAGGACGGTGTCGTGATGGCCGGCCCCGGTGGCGCACCGGCCACCGACGAAACCGTCGAGGAGCAGCGTGAGCGCGACCGGCCGGACGAGAGCGGCTAGTCGGCGTCGCTCGCGGTCCGGCGGCGCCGGCGGAAGGTGAAGGCTCCGGCGGCTACCGCCGAGAGTGCGAGCACTCCACCGACCGGCCCGCCGACCAGGAGACGCATGTCGTTCGCTGCCGAGACGTGCGCGGACGCCGGCCGCACGCCGGCGATCGGCAACGGTGCGGCCCCCGAGGCCTCGTAGCTCGGCGGGTGCGGGAACGGACGGTGCATGGGGGCAGAGGAGTCCGAAGCCGAAGCCGAAGCAGCAGCCGGCGTCGGCAACCCGAGCAGGTGACGGGCGACGAGTAGCTGGTGCCAGACGACGGCCGCCTCCTGCGCCGGGGCGCCGACGGGCGCCTTGAGCTTCGCAGGCTGCGGGATCTCGTCAGCCGGGACGTGCTCGACCTTCCACTTCTTCAGGTACGTGGTGGGATTGACCGCGCCGTCGTAGCCGAGCTTGACGAACGCCGGCTCGTGCGGGTGCACCTCGAAGTGGAGATGCGGCTCCGTCGTGAAGGCATCGCCGGTTCGGCCGAGGAAGCCGATCACCTGGCCCGCGCGCACGTGAGGGTGCGTGAGTACCCAGCGCGCATAGCCCGCCAGGTGGGCGTAGTAGAACGAGTTGCCCTTCTTGTCGGTCAGCCAAAGTCGCCAGCCGCCGAGCTCGTTCCAGCCCACGAGGCTCAGCGTCCCTCGTGCGACCGCGACGAGCGGGGTGCCGAGCGGAGCGAAGAGGTCGTCGCCGTGATGCCAGCCGTCGTAGACGTCGCTCCGTCCGGCGCCGTACGTGTCGATATAGGAGGCGCCGCCGTCGACCGGAAAGACGTAGTGGGACGGCTTGTAGCCGAGCCCCGGCACCGCAGTGAGCGGCTGCGCCACCGCGCTCTTCTTCTTGTGCCGGTGGTGCTTCTGTGTCTTCCCGTGTGAGCTCGAGGACGTGGTCGTCGTGGTCTGCGCGCCGGCGCTCGAATGGTGGTGATGGGTCGGCCGGGACTTGTGGGCCGGCTCCGGGGAGGCGCCGAAGGCGAAGGCGATCGTCGTACCGGCGGGCAGGCCGTGGTGCGCCGCCAGGAGCTGAACGACGAGCGGAGCGGTGAGCCGCCCGACGGTCTTCTCGAGCGTCACCGCGCCCCAGTCGCCCACGTGCACGGCGCGGCCGGCATGGAGCGTCACGGGCGAGCCGTAGATCTCGAAGCCGCTGACCGTCCCCCTCCCGTGTGTCGCGGCGACGCCTCTCGCGGTCACCGCGCCGCCGAACAGCGACACCGACGCGAGCGCGACGTGAGCGGTCTTGCAGGCTGAGCCGGCCGCGCTCGAGGAGAGGAAGCGGACGATCGGCGCCTTCGTCGGATAGGCGGAGGGGCCGAGGCTGGACGCAGGCGTGGCGACCGTGAGCACCTGGCGTCCGGGCTCCGCGATCGCAGCCGCACCCGCGCCGACGCAGCCGGCCGGCAGGTACGTGGGCGCGAGCCGCGAGTACGCCGGCGGCGCAGGCGTCGTCGTGGTCGTGCCGGTGGTGCTGCTCGTCGTCGCCGTGGTCGTGGTCGACGTCGTGGTGGTCGTCGACGTGGTCGTCTCTCCGGCCGCGAGCGCCGACGCGGCGCCCAGCGCCGCCAGGACGACCCCGAGCACGACGGACCAGACCCCGCGCCGCATCGGCCCAGTGTGCCGATCTGGCCGGCGTTTGGGCGAAATCGAACCGAATCGTTACAGGTCAGCGCTCAGCGCGTCCAGCGAGGCCTGTCCGCGGAGGCGGTCGTAGGATCTCGAGGTGGTTCCAACGGAATCCGAAGGCCTCGCGGTCGAGGTTCTCGACCTCGTCAAGCGGTATCCGAAGTCGCCGGTGAACGCGGTCGACGGCGTGTCGTTCGCCGCCGCCCCCGGCGAGGTGTTCGGCCTGCTCGGCCCCAACGGAGCCGGAAAGACGACGACGGTCGGGATGCTGACGACTCGCGTCCGGCCCACTGCCGGGACGGCTCGCATCGGCGGAATGGACGTGGTGCGCGATCCGGTGCGGGCGCGGGCGCAGCTCGCCGTCGTACCGCAGCAGAGCAACCTCGACCGTTCCATCTCGATCCGGGACAACCTCATCTTCCACGCGGCGTACCACGGTATGCCGGCGCGCGAGCGCGAGGAGCGGGCCGATGAGTTGCTCGACCAGTTCGGGCTGCTCGACCGCGCCCGCGACAAGCCCGATTTTTTCGCGGGTGGTCAATCGCAGCGCGTGATGATCGCCCGCGCGCTCATGCACGCGCCCCGGGTGCTCTTCCTCGACGAGCCGACGACCGGGCTCGACCCGGCGGCGCGCCTCTTCGTCTGGGATCGCCTGCGCGAGCTGAGCGAGTCTGACGTGACACTGATCCTCACGACGCACGACATGGACGAGGCGGCCCTGCTCGCCGGCAGGGTCGGGATCATGGATCACGGCCACCTGCTTGCGCTCGACACGCCCGACTCCCTGATCAGCTCGCTCGAAGGCGAGGGGACGCTCGAGCTCACCGCGGATCGAGCGGCCGACGGGACAGTCGTCGATGCGCTGGCCGGGCTCGCCGGGGTCGAGCGGGTCGAGACCGTCCACCTCGCCACCGAGAACGGCGGTCCGGAAGCGCCGCCGTCGGAGTCGGACCCGCTCCGGGTGCGCCTCTACCTCTCGGGCGACGCGGCGTTGAGCGTTGCCCCCGCGGCGGCCGTCCTCACCGAGCATGGGCTGGCGCTCCAGGACGTGAAGCTCGGCGCACCCACGCTGGAGGATGTCTTCATCCACCTCACGGGACGGACGCTGCGCTGAGCGCCGTCGCCGCACCCGTGCTCGAGCCGGGGACGCAGTGGCGCGCTTTCCGCGCTGTCCTGTACCGCGACCTCTACGTCACCTGGCGCGAGTTTCCCGCGTTTCTCGCGCAGGTCATCCTGCAGCCGCTGTTCCTGCTCTTCGTGTTCGGGAAGGTGCTCGGCACCCTCGGCTACACGCAGCACGGCTACACGGAGGTGCTCTTTCCCGGGCTGCTCGCGCTGACCGCGGTGATCACCGCGATGCAGGCACTCGCCTTCCCGCTCGTGGCCGAGTTCGGCTGGACGAAGGAGATCGAGGACCGGCTGCTCGCCCCGATGCCGACGAGCTTCGTGGCGGCCGAGAAGGTGCTGTTCGCGGTCCTCCGCTCGCTTACGGCGACGCTGATCATGATCCCGCTCGCGATCCTGATTCTCGGCTCGATTCCCTGGCGCTGGGCCAGCTTCCCGCTCTTCGTCGCCGGGCTGTTGCTGGGAGCGCTCGTGGGCGCCGGCTTCGGCCTGCTGATGGGGACGCTCGTGCAGCCGCAGCGGATCACCCTGCTCTTCTCGCTCGTCTTCACGCCGCTGCTCTTCACCGGCTGCAGCCAGTACCCGTGGCCGCAGCTCAATCAGCTTCGCTGGTTCCAGATCGTCACGGCCTGCAATCCCATGACGTACGTCAGCGAGGCTCTGCGCGGAGCAATGGTGCCGCAGGTACCGCACATCCGGCCGTGGGTCTGCATCGTCGTGCTGATCTTCGCCGTTAGCGTCCTGCTCACCGTCGGTCTGCGCGGCTTCTACCGCCGCGCGATCGATTGAGCACTGCGACCTGCCCTCGGTACTTCTCGGCAGTCCGGCCGCGCGGGGGCTAGGTGCGGGCGACGGCGCCCATGGTGATCGCCGAGAGGACGATCAGGGCCGCGATCGTGAGGCCGACGAACAGGGCCGCGATCGTGAACTTCGTCTGGGTCATGGCCCAGCTTTCGCCGCCCGGGCCGCCAGCCCTTTGCAGGTGTCCGCCGTTCCGCCGCGAATCGTCGTCAGGCTAAGGCTCACTCCGAGGAGGTACACGGTGGACAGCTCATTGCGGTATTTCGGATGCGTGGTGGGGTTCGGCTTCGGTGTCCTGTGGATTACGGAAGGGCTCGGTGCAGCGATCGTCTGTCTGCTGCTCGCAGGGCTCGGCTACGGCGCGGTTCTCGTCCTCGAGCATTCGCGGGCCAATCCGGACGCGTTCCGGCTGCAGCTCCCGAGCCGGATGCAGTCGACGACTGACTTGCCGAGCCAGGCCGAGGAGCTCAGCCACGATCTCGGGCACGTCTACGAGCCGTCCGACGACGCCGTGAGCCCTCTCACCGCCGAGGCCGACTACGGCTGGCCGGTCGAGGAGCCGGAGCTCGCCCATACGAACGGCCGCTGACGCCGGAAGACATGTGAGCTGACCGGCGCCCCAAGCGCCGGAGGGTTCGGGAGGATGCTCGGGGCGCGGTCTGCTCTGTGCTCGTACCCAGGAGTTCGCAGCAACGCTAACTCCGGTCGTGGAGGCCGGTGGGCGGCGGTCTGGTTACGGCCTGGCGTCCGAGTCCCGCGCAGCCCTGCGCAGTCGTAAGATCGCCTAAACCGCGACAGGGAGGGCTTGATGGCAGTCGTCTATATCCAGGAGTTCCCGATCGGCGATCGCACTACGACCAACTACGACTGGGTGGCGGACAAGATCGGCAACGGCCCGTTCGACGGGTTGATCGTGCACACGGCAGGCTTCGACGACGAAGCCGGCGTGTTCCGGATCCTCGACGTGTGGGAGTCCCGCGAGGCCGCCGACCGGTTCCTGGCCGAGCAGGTGCAACCGCTGGTCGAGGGAGGCCCGCAGGCGTTCCCGAACCCGGACAACTTCGCCGAACCGACTCGCGACGGCTTCTACGACCTCCACCACGTCGTGCGGTAACGCGCGAGGCTCAGTCGCCGAACGGCTCGACGACGAGCACATTCCCCGGAGATGCCGATCGGTTCGTCAACTTCCAGTCGACGACGCGCCAGGGACCCGAGCCGTCGGGTAAGCGCAAGACCTCGCCGAGGGACGGCTCGCGGACCGGGTGGGGCGAGCGGTAGCCGCTCTGGAGCAACTCTCCGTGGAACTGGTTCTCCCTGCCTTCTCTCACTGTCCAGACGACGGCACCCACAGTCGCGGATGGTGGCACGCGGCGGGTAACCCGCCGTGAGGGATTTAGCATCGCTCTCCGACCTGCCGATAGAGGCAGCGGCATGGCCGGCAATCGTGCGTCACGCGGCTTACTGGTCTCCGCGCTCGGGGCCGCAGTCCTCGCGGTCTCGGTTTTCTCGCCGTGGTACTCGGTCAGCATCACGCCGGAGGGAGCCGCCCAGGCCCAACAGCAGCTCGCCACCGTTGCCCAGCAGTACGGCAACACGAGCTTGCAGGACATGGCCAGTCAGGTCGGAGGCCAGTTCAGCGCGATTGCGGGACGTCCGCTCACGACCCTGAGCGCGCACCAGGCGCTGAAGAACACCAGCAAAATCCTCCTCCTGCTTGCCGGCGTGGCATTGCTCGCGTCGCTTCTGACGCTCGCCGACGTCCTCGAGATCGGCGGAGGTCAGATCGCTCTCGTCGGCTTCGCAGCGGTTCTCTGCGTGCTCTTCCGCATGCTCTCCCCGCCAGGAACCGACGCCGCCGGCCTCCTTTCACTCTCGCTTGGCTGGGGCAGCTGGCTTGCGCTGCTCGCCGCCGGTGCGATCGCCGGCGGGGGTCTCTGGGGGTCGGTCGCCGGCGAGAGCGCGAGACCGCAGCACGACCCGCTGGCCGAGTTGCGTCTGTAGCGAGTTCCTGAGCGCCTGGAGCGGCTGAACGTCCTCGCGGCTAACCCGCCCCTCGCGTGTGGCGAGGCTTGCTTTATGCAGAGCAACGGGTTACGACTAAGTCCACATGCTCCGCGTGGACAACAAGATCGAGTTCGTCAAGCTGGGGTGGTCCCTAGGCGGCATGTTCTCTGGCCGCTACACCCTTCGCTCGGGCAAGCGGATCTACAACGTCCGCTGGAAGGAGGCCACGTTTCGGCAGCTACTGGAAGACCAAGACGGTCACCCGGTGGCACTCTGGCGCGACGTGCGTCGGATTCTGTGGGCCATGGACGATTATTTCTATTGGGAGGACGAGGGACTCGACGCCGAGGACGTGAAGGCGCTAATTCACCAGCGCGAGCGGCGCTCGCAGCAGAAGGTTCAGACAGCACGGAGCCTCATGCGCGCGGACGAAGCTGGGCGCCCGACGCGGGTCCCCATCCCGACGGAGCTTCGGAGAGCCGTCTTTGAGCGAGACGGGGGGCGTTGTGTCGAGTGCGGGTCGAACTTCGATCTCCAGTACGACCACCTCCTTCCGGTCGCCCACGGCGGAGCCACGACACTCGAGAACCTCCAGCTGCTCTGCGCGGACTGCAACCGTCGCAAGAGCGACTCTCTCTAACCAGAGCCGCCTCGCCCCTGATGCGCTACCCCCGGAAGGGGTGCGGTCCCGAGGGACGAAGGTTCCCGCGATGTGGCAGCAGGATTCCAAGGGCAAGGTCGAGACTCCGTTCGAGCCGCTGATCCTCGCGGCGACGCTGGCGATGATCCCCGTGCTCATTCTTCAACGCGACGCTAAGTCTCACGAGTGGAAGGTGGCGGCCGATGCGGCGAAACTGGGTGATCTGGGGGATCTTCGCCGCCGAGGTCGTCGCGATCCTGATCGTCGCCCAACGCAAACGGGCCGCCGTCCGTGCGCACTGGCTGGACGTCGCGGTCGTTGTCGTGACTGTGCCGGCCTATGGCCGTTTGCTCTCTTCGCTCAGGTTGGTTCGCCTCGTGCGACTCATGCGGCTGTTCCGCGTGGTTGCCGTGTTGAGCCGCGCGCTGCAGGCCGAGCGGAGGCTGACCACACGAAGCGTCTTCCGCTTCGCAGCAATTGGGACTGTTTTCCTGGTGTTCATCGCCGGAGCTTCGGAAGCGACTGTCGATCATGGTGACTTCAGGACCTTCTGGGACGGCATCTGGTGGGCCGTTGTAACCGTGACAACCGTCGGCTACGGCGACCTCTACCCGCACACGGTGGCCGGACGGATGATCGCGATGATGCTGATGCTCGTGGGCATTGGGTTCATCGCAGTCCTAACGGCGTCGGTCGCCTCAATCTTCGTCAAGACTGACCGCCAGGAAGAACGTGCCGAGAGCCAAGACGAACGTGCCGAGATAGCGGACGCGCTAAAGCGGATAGAGACCGACCTTGCCGAGCTTAAGGGCCATTTGGGCTATTGAGTGGGGTGCCGTGCTCGTAGGCGCGCGACCTGAACTCACCACCGACCTGGCCCGTAGCCGCAGTAATGACAGGCCGACCTCAGACCCGCCCTTCGTCGTTAGAGCCGTTTGATGATCGCGGCACGCTGCGCCGCGTACTCGTCGTCCGTGATTACGCCACGGTCTAGGAGGTTCTTGAGCCGGCTTAGCCGTTCCTCGACAGCCGGCCCCGCCGTCTTCGCGCGCCGGGTCTTCGGTTCGAGTCGCTTCTTGATGCGAGCAGCCCTCTCAAGGGTCAGCGTCCCGCGCGCGTAGCCCATCAGACGCTCGGCCAGCGCGGCGGCAGCTTCCTTCTGATCCTCGTCCTCGCTGGCCGTCGCGATAGCGGTGGCTCCCTTCAGAGCTTCAAGGGCTCGATCCTCGGGACCCCCGGCGGTGATTGTGTCGCGTCCCCACCGCAGGAACTCGTCGAATCGGTCTGCGGCCGGCCGAGAATCCGGGACGAAGGTCGGCCGTGCGAGCCGTTGTTCCTCGTCGTTCGAGCAGTGGACACCCTCGGTGCCGGACGGCGGCCACGGGACGGACAAAGCCTCGTCGACCTGGTGGAGCTCGGGGCCTGGGCAAGGCCGCCGTCCGGGCCAAATGTGGACACCAAGGTTCGGTGCTTCGATCGATCCGCCGCGGATGACTCCGCAGACCGTGAACGTGGTCAGAGCGTACGGATCAAGGGCGGCTGCGAACTGCTCGGCGAGGTTGCGACGGGCGTAGCCGATGAGGCGTCCGTCGACCTCGGCCCGCCACGCGTTCGAGTCGTACTCGTTTGTCCGCTCACGCACGAAGGCAACCTCGACCGGGATCAGGTATCCGCTCTCCCGTGGTTCGCCGGTCAACTCGCGAAGCGCCGGCATGTAGTGGCTCTCCCCAGCGACGAAGTTGCGCGGCGACTCCCACGTGAGCCAAGTCTCGCCATCGCGCCAGCCCGCCTCGACGTTTGCTGGCGACAACTCGACCTGATCGTCATCAGAGGCGGGAGGCGGCGGCGGCGCTACAACTGCAGCATGCTCCACCTGGGCTGCTACTCGCACCCTCGCAGCCGTGCTCGACCGCCGGAACCACGCGAACACGAGCACGTCGACCAGCCCACCAAGACTCCAGAGCGCGAGCCAAGCAAACAGTCCGACAGCGAAGACCCAGCCCGCGACGCTCCCTTGACCCGCGAACAGGAGCACGACGAACAGAGCGACGGCCAACCACCCCACGAGCCTTCGGAGCAGCCGGCTTGGACGCGCCTCCACTGGCAGCGCTGCGTCAGCAGGAACCGTGCCATCCGACCGGCGCGGCGCCTTCTGCGACCGGTAATAGAGACCGGTCCCCGGAATGCCAACCGATCGCGTGGAGCGCCCGTCGGAGTTGACGGACACGCGAGCACCCCGCGCACCAGCGGACAGGCCCACCGACCGTTTGTTGATGTTCAGGCGAACGCCAGGCGCGACCCTGACCGTCCGACGAAACCGCATCGACCCCATAGATGCATCGTCTGCCGTCCCACAACAAACGTCAAGCCACCGACGCTCACGATCAGCGTATGGGTCCGCGCTGATCCGTGAGGCGCTGAATGGGCACCTATGGGCAGCACTGCGGAAGAGGCGGTCGAGGCGCTGCCTGTCGGGACAACGGAAACCCCGTTGCAACGGGGCTTTCTAAGGCTGCGGGGCAGGGATTCGAACCCCAACTTCCTGATCCAGAGTCAGGCGTCCTACCATTAGACGACCCCGCAACGGGTCGCGGGCCAGTGTAGCCGGGCGTTTGCGGGCGAGTCTCAGATCTCGAGCCGGTACATCGGCACGAGGCGCTGCTCGGTTTCGGTGTCGATGTGCGCGACGACCTCGACGTACGGCTCGAGGCCGCTGCCGCGCAGCTTCGCCTTCAACAAGCCGTCGACCTGGAAGATCCCGGAGCTGTTGTTCATCAGGATCTCGATCTTGACCGGCCGGTCGTCGCCGTCCGTGATCGTGACGTCCTCGATCGCGGCCGCCGAGAGCGAGTGCATTGAGATGCTGCCCTTCTCGAAGGGAATCCGAGAGCGGCCCTTCGCCATGTCGAGCGCATCGGCGACGCGGACGATACCGGCGTCGACGGTGAGCGGTTCCCCGTCGGCGCGGTGGCTGATGATCGCCTGCAGCGCCTCCGACACGATCACCGTCTTGTCGGGCTCGGAGTAGAGGCCCTCGAGCAGCTGCCGCATCTTCGGCTCGGCGAGGAAGAGCGAGAAGTCCTCGTGGCCGTAGCGGTGGATCGACATCCCGACGCAGTGGAAGAGCGCGGCGAGGACGACGACGATCTCCGCGTCGTCCTGCTCCAGCCCGAAGTCGCGCACGAGGCCGGGCTCGACGCCGTGCTTCGTGAGCTGGCGGAGGAGCTTGAGCGCGATGTTCGTGACGATCTGGATGTGCACCCAGGAGTGGTCGTTGATCGCCATCCGCGAGACCGCGTTGACGTTCGAGACGTGCCACCAGCCCTTGACCTGGTCGTCGGCGTTGACGCGCTCGATCAGCGTCCGGAGCTTGCGGTTGCCGCGCACCGGGACGTTGATCTTCATCCGCGCGACCGC
>DASXOM010000126.1:0-7015 GCA_036494245.1 Gaiellaceae bacterium | reverse complement strand
TGAGCCAGACGTCGTCGGGCAGGACGAGTGCGAAGCGGCGGAGGACGCGATCCCAAGAGACGCGCTTGCCGAGTGCCGAGGCGAGGGCAAGCGACCGCTGCTCACGCTGGGTGAGCACCTGCTGGCGGAAGGACTGCGTCTCCGCAGAGAGCTGATGGTCGGGAGTCACTGCAAGCACGGCGCGCGCAGAGGAAAGGGCCTGCTTCTCGCGGTCGACGCTGCGGTTGGCGACAAGGGCTCCCGCGACGAGCGCGAGCAGGACAGCCCCGCCGCCGATCGCGGCGAGGAGGACGAGTGCGTTCGGGCGCTCGCGGCTCTGCTCGACGTGCTGGCGGGGGAGAAGGTTGACGGCGCGCATCAGTCCTCGATTCCCAGTCCGATTGCGACGGCGAGTGCGCCGTCCTGGCCGTTGGAGCTGATGCCGTGCCCGGAACCGACGCGCGCGAACGGGTCGGCGACACGGACGCTGATGCCGATCAGCTCTTCGAGCTGCTCGGCGAGCCCCTGAAGGTGGGCACCGCCGCCGGTGACAGTGATCTCGGCGAAGCCCAGGGAGTCCCCCTGATCCTGGTAGAAGTGGAGGGACGAGGCGAGCTCGCGGGCGAGGCCGTTCACCTCGCGGCGCGCTGCCTCGGTGGCCTTGGTCGTGCGCTCGTCGGCGGGCTCGGACTCCTCCGTCTTGGCCGAGATGTCGAGCGAGCACTTGATCTGCTCGGCCTCCTGTGCGTCGACGTCGAGCGCCCGCTCGATAGCGGCCGTGACGCGGGCGCCGCCCCAGTCGAGAACACGGGTGAACTCACAGAGGCGCCCGTCGGAGACCGCGACCGTGGTGCGGTCGTGCCCGATCGAGACGGCCACGCGAGCAGCTTCGGCCCGCTCGCCGGCGCTCAGCGGCTCGCCGCCGACGGCACGGAGCAGGGCGAAGGCCTCGATGTCGATGCCGACGAGCTCGATCTTGGCCGCCGCGCACGTGGCCGTGAAGCGGTCGACAAGATCGCGGTAGGCGACGGCGAGCAGCACCCGGTCGGGAGCGTTCGCCTCTTCGAGGATCTGGTAGTCGAGCATCGCCTCTTCGATCGGAATCGGCAGGGTCTCGTACGCGCGGAAGCGGATTGCATTGGCGAGCTGGCGCGGGTCGTCGACCTCGGGCCGCTCGAACACGCGGACGCCGGTCCGGCTGCTCCCGATGCCGAGGCGGACGTTCTTGCGCGGGAGGTCGGCGGCGGAGAAGAAGGCGGCGATCTCGTTGGCGAGCGCCTCGGAGTCGCGCACCTCGCCTCCCACCACGATCTCGGGAGGAAGGGTGTGCCGGGCGGCTTTGACCAACTTGGGCCGGCCGTTGTTGACGACGACGGCGGCCGCGAGCTGCGACGCACCGATGCTCAGCCCGACGACCTGCTTGTGCCGGCCGTTCGTGCTCGTCGACATGGTCTTCTGCTTGGGCGCGCGCTTCGGCAGGGAGAGGCTGCGCTTCTTCGGCGTCGTCTCCTGCGTCGTCGCGGTGGTCTCGGCCTTGGTCGACGGAGTCTCGGCCTTCGCAGCCGGGGTCTCGGTCTTCGCGGCTTTGGTCTCGGCCTTCGCCGAGGGCTTGCGATTGAAGGAGATGTCCTTCTTCAGCATCTCGGAAAATCCGCTCACTGTCAGGCTCCTGCGACTCGGAGGCCGCGAAGGGCCTCGGGAAGATGGTCATCGGTGCGGGGTGCGACGCCGCTGCGAGCGAGCTGCGCCTCGAACTCCTCGCGCCGGCTGGTGACGCCGAGCGCGGTTTCCTGGGTGATCTGCTTGCGCACGACGAGGTCGGCAAGGCACTGCTCCATCGTCTGCATGCCGCGCGTCGTGTTCGTCTGCATCACGGAATAGATCTGCTCGGTCTTGCCTTGCCGGATGAGGTTCCGGACGGCGTCGTCCGGCAGGAGCACCTCGAGCGCCGGCACGCGCTTGCGGCCGTCGGCGCTCGGGAGCAGCGTCTGCGTGACGATTCCCTGGAGCGACGCGGCGAGCTGCATCCGCACCTGGCCCTGCTGGGCGGACGGGAAGACGTCGATGATGCGGTCGACCGTGCTCGGCGCGCTCTGCGTGTGCAGGGTCGCCAGCACGAGGTGGCCGGTCTCGGCCGCCGTCAGCGCGGTCGAGATCGTCTCGAGGTCTCTCATCTCGCCGACGAGGATCACGTCGGGGTCCTGACGGAGCGCGCCGCGCAGCGCCTCGGCGAATCCCTTGGCGTCGGCGCCGACCTCGCGCTGGTTGATGACCGAGGTCTTGTGCTGGTGGAGGAACTCGATCGGATCCTCGATCGTCACGATGTGCATCGGCTTGCTCTCGTTGATCGAGTCGATCATCGTCGCGAGCGTCGTCGACTTACCGGAGCCGGTCGGACCGGTCACGAGAACGAGACCGCGCGGCTCACGCGCCAGCTGGAGGAGCACCTCGGGGAGCCCGAGCTCCGCGGCCGACTTGATGAGCCTCGGCACGAGGCGAAAGGCAGCGGCGAGCGTGTCGCGCTGGAAGTAGACGTTGACACGGAAGCGCGCGACGCCGGGGAGCGAATAGGAGAAGTCGATCTGGCGGTCGATCTCGAGCCGCTTCTGTTGGTCGGTCGAGAGGATGCGATAGAGAAGGTCGCGCGTCTCCTCCGGATCGAGGGCCTCCAACCCGTCGATCGAGCCGAGCTTGCCGCGAACGCGAAGCAGAGGCGGCGACCCCGCGGTGACGTGGAGGTCGGAGGCGTCCTCGGCGGCAACGCGCTCGAGAAGCGTGTCGATTGAGAAAGGCTGCGGCGTCATGCGAGCGAGCTATCGGCGGGTGATGTGGCTCGCTTTAGAGGGGCCGCGGGATATCACTCGGTCGAGGGAGAGGCGCGAGCCCCCGTGAGAGAGGCATCACCCACGGCGGGTGAGCGGAGGGGTGAGACGAATCACTCGGTCGGGGGGAGGAGCCGCCGCGCTCGCTGCCGATAGAGGCCGTGTCTGGGTTACCCGTCTTACAAAGGAGAACTGCATGCATTCCCTCAGGCAGCGCATCAACACCCGGGACGAGAGCGGCTTCACGCTCATCGAGCTCCTTGTCGTCCTGATCATCATCGGCGTTCTGCTCGCGATCGCCATCCCGTCCTACCTGGGCTTCCAGAAGAAGGCCCAGCAGACGGCGGCGCAGTCGGACGTCCGGCAGGCCATTCCGTCGGCCGTGGCGTTCTACTCGGATCAGACTCCGAACACTTACACCGGCCTCGGCATTGCCGGTCTGCAGAAGTACGACGCCGGTACGAGCAGCGCCATCGTTAGCGCGAAAGCGAACACCGCTGGCGACCAGTACTGCATCTCCGCCAACGTGTCCGGCAACTGGGCACACGTCATCGGGCCGTCCGGCACGACTGGCGCGACCACAGGCGTCCTGAACGACACGACCGCGACGGCGGATCCCTGCACTGGGTTCTAGCCTCACCGACTAACTGCACTGGCGAGGGCGCGGGAAACCGCGCCCTCTCTTTATCCCTTCTCCACGTATCCCCCGTTTCAGGGAGGCCCGCGCCGCCGGGCCTGCCGATAGGAGGCACATGAACGCGACTCTGAGCACGCGCCAGATCCGCCTCGTTGCACTTCTCGTGCTGGTCGTGGTCGCCGGCGGCGGCTATGTGGTCATGACGAAGCACAAGTCGACCACGCCTACGCAGACGACCGCGAGCTCGACTCCGACCCGCACCACGCATGCGACGACGACTCCCACCCCGAGCAAGACGCACACGCACCCGGCCACCGCCGCCAAGCTCCACACGCGCGGGCTGCCGGTCCCGATCGCGCGTGCCCTGCAGAAGCATTCCGTGGTTGTGGTGG
Source organism: Gaiellaceae bacterium (assembly GCA_036494245.1). Classification (GTDB taxonomy): domain Bacteria; phylum Actinomycetota; class Thermoleophilia; order Gaiellales; family Gaiellaceae; genus Palsa-739. Next base: position 3,185 of record DASXOM010000126.1, on the reverse strand, counting down.
CCGTCACCACACCGCAAGGCGAGGACGAGGCGCTCACTCGCGCCGAGGCTCAGGCCGGCGCCGCCGCTGCGAGCGCGGGCTACGTCACTCTCAACGTCTTCCACCAGCGCTCCGGCACCGCGCTTCTCCACAAGCTCGGAGTCGTCGACACGCCAGAGATTCTCGTGGTCAGGCGCCCGGGCACCATCACCTCGCAGTTCCGGGGCTTCATCGACCGCGACGTGGTCGCGCAGGCCGTCGCAGACGCCCGCTGATGAGAAGGGGCGGTCGCCCTCAGGCAGCCGAGCCGGAGCTGCGCGAGCTCTTCGTCCGCAGCGCGAGCCGGTACGGCCGGCCCGTCGTGACGATGCGGGCGCGTGATCTCGGCGACGCCTGTGTCGTCGACGTCGAGGTCGACGAGCGCGAGGACGGAGCCGAGCCGCGCTCGTACAGCTTCGCCGACGCCCAGCAGGCGAGCACGTTCGTGACCGAGGCCGTCGAGGCCCTGGTCTACCTCGGCTGCGAGATTCACGCCTAAGAGGCTCGAGCGGGAGCTAGGTGGATCCCGTGGCGAGGGAAGAAGGCGAGCTTCGGCACGACGCCGATCCGGTCGCCGACGTGATCGCGCTCCCTCAGCTCGAACGGCTTCCTCCGAATCCCGACGCGCCCGACGGCGGCCCCGGCTTCACCTCCGACAACCGCTCGGCAAGGCTCGAGGCACTCGACCTCGTCAGGGCGGCAGTCGAGCTTGCCGATCGCATCGAACGCGACGCTCAGGAGACTGCGAAGGACAGGATCGCGCGCACCGAGGAGGAGGTCCGGCTGCGCCGGCTCGCCCTCGACGAGCGCGAGAAGGAGCTCGACCACCTCAAGCGCGAGCTCGAAGCCTCCCGTCAGGAGGCAGCTCAGGCAGAGCAGGAGATCGCCGAGCAGCGCCGGCAGGCCACGGAAGCCTCCAACGAGGCGCAGGCTCGGCTGGCGTCCGTGGACGAAGAGGCCGCCGCGATGCTCGCCGCCGCTCGGACCGAGGCCGAGTCGATCGCCGCCCTGGCGCGGTCGGAGGCGGACATGGCCGTCGAGGCAGCGCGGGGCGAGGCAGAACGCCTCGTCGGCTCCGCTCGCGCCGAGGCCGAGGCTGCGACGGAGGGTGTCCGCTCGGAGGCCGAGGCTGCGTTGAGTGCCGCCCGCTCCGAGGCTGAGACGCTCGTGGGCACGGCTCGTTCCGAGGCGGACATGCTTCTCGGATCCGCCCGCTCGGAGGCCGAGACCGTCGTGGGCGCCGCACGCTCCGAGGCGGACACGGTGTTGGGGACTGCACGCTCGGAGGCAGAGAGCCTCCTCTCCAGCGCTCACGGCACGGTGGAAGCCGCGCGCAACGAAGCCCACCAGCTGCTCGCAGACGCGCACTCCGGCGCCGTCCAGCCCGAGCCGGAGCACCAGGCGCAGGCCGAACCGGAGCCGGAGCCCGAGCCCGAACCGCCCGTCGAGCCCGCAGCCGAGGCCGAAGTGCCGTCCCCCGCGCCGGAGGAGCCCTCTCCCGCGCCGGCCGGCGCGTTCACGCCGCCGCCGAGCTCGCTCGAGGATCTCGCCGCAGCCAGCCGGCCGACCAAGTTCAGCATCGGCGGCCGTAGCGGCGAGAAGTAGTCAGCTCAAGTCGCTGAGCGCAGGCTCGAGCCCGAGGAACGCGCCGATGCGCTCGGCTTCGTGTCGAAGCTCCGCGCGGGCCGTCTTCCCCAAACGGCGTGTGAGCCGCACCTGCAGCTCGATTCGCCTGCCGCGCTTCTTGCGCTCCCACAGGCCCGCGGCGATCCCGTCCACCAGCACGAGCCGCGTTGCGGCCGGCCCCTCGTAGCGGCCGCGACGGTGGTGCGCGATCAGCTCCCGCACCGGCTCCGGGATCAGCTGGTCGCGCTCGCGGAATCCCATCATGTACACGTCGTATTCCGAGAGCAGCCGCACCTGACGGCTCGGCACCGGGAACGACGTGTCGCCGGACAGGACGAAGGATCGGCGGCCGTCGACGTCGATCTCCTCGGTGCCGACGTCCTCGAACAGCGCCCTCGCCTCGGCCGCCCGGAACGCCGCAGCTCCGAACCAGGCCATGAACTCGGCGGGGCGGGCCGGTCCGTAGGCGCGTAGGAACCGCCGGCAGACCTCCCGCAGCGCTTCCCGCGGCTCCACGCTTTGCCGGTCTTCGATCCACTGGTCCGGCCGCACGAGCGTGATCCGCGACCCCTGCGGCGGCCCCTGACACAGATCCGAGTGGAAGAACGCGAACCCCGAGCGAAGACGTGCTTGCGGCGCCGCTCCCACCCGCTTCACGACCGCCTCGGTGAGCTCGTCACGCGTGAGGCGGCGGCCGTCGAGCACCTCCCAGACGGCTGCCCGGACGGCTTCGACCTCGTCGGCGTCGAGTGCCGGGTGCAGGACGCGCTCGGGGTCGCGCCAGGCCGGGAGCCCCGTCGGGGCCGAGCCGAGGGCTGCGCGCTGCGCCGCGTGCCACAGCGCCAACTCGGCGGCGGGGTGGAGGTGGAGCGTTCCGCGGATCGTCCAGGCTTTGACGAGGGCCCGCTGCTCCCAGGCCACCTCCCGAATTTCGGCCTGCGTCACTCCGTCGACCCGCGCGCAGAGCTGCAGCTCGGCCGCCGTCTGCAGCTGGGCCTGGAGGCCGCACACCGCGCTGACGACCTCGACGAGCCGCTCGCCGCTCGCCCGGTCGCTCAGGAACGACCGCGCCAGCCGGCGCGCGCGTACCTCATCCCATCCGACGCCCACGTCGGATGGATCTTGCGCTACAGCGTCGTGACGCGGGCGAGCTCTTCGAGCGAGGTCATCCCGGCGACGACCTTCTCGATCCCGTCGGCCCAGAGCGTCGTCATGCCGGCTCCGAGCGCCGCCCGCTCGAGCTCCTCGTGGCTCGCCTTGCGCGCGGCGAGCGCCGAGAGCTCCTCGTTCATCCCCAGGAGCTGGAAGACGCCGATGCGGCCCTTGTAGCCGGTCTGGCGGCAGCGCACGCAGCCGTTCCTGCGGAACATCTCGGTCTTGCCGTGGCGGAGGTCGTCGGGGACGCGCGCCGCGTCGAGCTCCTGCTTGTTCGGCGTGTAGAGCTCCTTGCAGTGCTCACAGAGACGGCGCGCGAGGCGCTGAGCGAGCACGCCGGTGACCGCTGCGCCCGTGAGGAACGGCTCCACGCCCATCTCGTTCAG
>DASXOM010000125.1:0-3841 GCA_036494245.1 Gaiellaceae bacterium | reverse complement strand
CGCGTCGATGTCGTAGATCCGCTGCTTCTTGCCCTTGGTCGGGATCTGGGCCTTGTTCGTCCAGTAGTCGAGCTGCATCTTCGAGATCCCGGCGATCTGGCAGACCTGGCCCAGGTAGAGCTCGACCTTGTCGAGGTGCTCTGCCAGATTGATGGGCTCGAGAAGATCGACCTGCCGGCTGACCGCCACTTATCCCCTCACCGCGTCGGGTGATGACCCCGCCTCAAAGTTATAGAGACCCGGCGCACCTATTGGAAGGGGGCGCTGGGTAAACCGAGCGCTCGACCTACGAGTCGGTTGGCTCGGCGACGCCCACCTCGCCGTCGCCGTTCGTCTCCTCGGGCTCGACGACAGGTGCGAGCGCCGAGACCGTCTCGTCATCGCCGCGGAGCCGCATCACGATCACGCCCTGCGTCGAGCGGCCGAGCCGCTTGACGTCCTCGACCGGGACCTTGATCACGGTGCCCGCGGTCGAGATGAGCATCACCTGGTAGCCGTCGCGGACGACACGCGAGCCGATTAGGTGGCCGCGCGCCTCGGTCAGCTGCACAGTCTTGACTCCCATGCCGCCACGTCCCTTGACCGGGTACTCGGACACGCGCGTCCGCTTGCCGTAGCCGTTCTCGGTCACGACGAGCAGGTCGGCGTCGTCCTCGGCGATGTTGATCGAGATCACCTCGTCGCCCTTGCGGAGCTTCATGCCGGCGACGCCCGACGTGTCGCGGCCCATCGGCCGGGCGTCCGTCTCGTGGAAACGGATCGCTTGTCCCTTCGCGGAGACCATGAGGATGTCGTCCTCGCCGGTGGAGTGGCGGACGCCGACGAGCTCGTCGCCGTCGCGCATCTTGATCGCGATGATCCCGTCAGCCTTGAGCGGCGTGTTGTAGGCGGCGAGCTCGGTCTTCTTGACGACGCCGTTCTTCGTCGCGAAGACGAGGAACTTCGCCTCCTCGAAGGCGCGTGTCTGGATCACGGCGCGCACCTGCTCCTCCTGCCGGAACGGAAGGAGATTGACGATCGCGCGGCCCTTCGACTGGCGGGAGCCGAGCGGCAGCTCGTGCACCTTGAGCCGGTAGACCTTGCCGACGTTCGTGAAGAACAGGATGTAGTCGTGTGTCGAGGCGACGAAGAGGTGCTCGATGTAGTCGTCCTCCTTGAGCTCCATCCCCATCACGCCGATGCCGCCGCGTCGCTGCTCTCGGTAGGTCGTGACGGGTAGCCGCTTGATGTAGCCCGACCGCGTGATCGCGATGACCATGTCCTCCTCGGCGATCAGGTCCTCGAGCTCGAGCTCCTCCTCCGCGGCCACGATCTCGGTGCGGCGCTCGTCGTTGCGGCTGTAGATCGACTTGATCTCGACCAGCTCGTCGCGGATGAGGCCGTCGATCTTCGCCTGGTCACCGAGGAGGTCGCGAAGTTCGGCGATCTTCTCCTGCAGGTCCTTGTGCTCGGCCTCGACCTCCTTGCGGGCCAGGCCGGTGAGACGCGAGAGGCGCATCTCGAGGATCGCCTCGGCCTGGATCTCAGAGAGCTCGAACTGCGCCATCAGCTGCGTGCGCGCCTCGTCCCTGTCGGCTGCGGCGCGGATGAGAGCGACGATCGCGTCGATGTTGTCGAGCGCGATGAGGTAGCCCCGGAGGACGTGCGCACGGGCCTCGGCCTTGCGCAGCTCGTCCTTCGAGCGGCGGGTGACCACCTCGCGCTGGAACTCGAGGTAGTGCCGGACGAGCTCGAGCAGCGAGAGCGTGCGCGGGACGCCGTCGACCAGCGCGACCGCGTTGTAGCCGAACGTCGACTGCAAGGGGGTGTGCTTGAAGAGCTTGTTGAGCGCAACCTGCGGGATAGCGTCACGCTTCAGCTCGATCTGGATGCGCATGCCGGTGCGGTCGGAGTGGTCCGCCAGGTCCGAGACCTCGGTGAGCACCTTGTCGCGGACGAGGTCGGCAATCTTCACGATCACGCCGGTGTCGCCGCCCTTCTTGACGCCGTACGGCAGCTCGGTGACGACGACCGCCGACCGTCCGCCGCGCAGCTCCTCGATGTGGGCGCGGGCACGCATCACGATCCGGCCGCGACCGGTGCGATACGCGTCGCGGATCCCGCTGCGTCCCACGACGAACGCGCCGGTGGGGAAGTCCGGGCCCTTGACGTGCTTCATCAGCCCTTCGACCGAGATGCCCGGGTCGTCGATCATCGCGATGACGGCGTCGATCGTCTCGCCGAGGTGATGCGGCGGCATGTTGGTCGCCATCCCGACCGCGATACCGGTGGAGCCGTTGACGAGCAGGTTCGGGAAGCGGGACGGCAGGACAGACGGCTGGCGGCGCGACTCGTCGTAGTTCGGCTCGAAGTCGACGGTATTCGCGTCGATGTCGCGCAAGAGCTCGGTCGCAATCCGTGAGAGGCGCGCCTCGGTGTAGCGCATCGCCGCGGCCGGATCGTCGTCGATCGAGCCGAAGTTGCCCTGCCCGTCGACGAGCGGGTAGCGCAGCGAGAACGGCTGCGCCATCCGCACGAGCGTGTCGTAGATCGCCGAGTCGCTGTGCGGGTGGTAGTTCGCCATCACGGCGCCCACCGTCGAGGCCGACTTCTTGTAGGGCCGGTTCGGCTGCAGCCCGGCCTCGTGCATCCCGTAGAGGACGCGCCGGTGCACCGGCTTCAGGCCGTCGCGCACGTCGGGCAGCGCGCGCGAGACGATGACCGACATCGCGTAGTCGAGGAAGCTCGAGCGCATCTCCTGCTCGAGCTCGCGCGGCTCGATGCGTCCCGGACCCAGAGCTCCGGTCTCGACCTCAGACAACTGTGCCCCTAAACATCGAGGAAGGCGTCCTTCGCGTTCTCCTCGATGAAGATGCGGCGGGGCTCGACCTGGTCGCCCATCAGCATCGAGAAGAGCTGGTCGGCGGCGCTCGCGTCCTCGACGTCGACCCGCACGAGCAGCCGCTTCGCGGGATCCATCGTCGTCTCCCACAGCTGGTCGGGGTTCATCTCGCCGAGGCCCTTGTAGCGGGAGAGCTGGGTGCCGACCTCCTTCGCGAGCTCGAGCGTGTCGTGGCGGAGCCCGGAAAACGACTCCGGCGCGGCCGTGTGCTTGCCGAGCGCGACCGAGAACGGCGGCGGCCCGACGACGTCGACGAGCTTCTCGTAGGAGCGGCGGAGGTTCGCGTAGATCGGGGATGCCAGCAGCTCGGCGGAGAGACCGATCGTCTGGGCGGCAGACGTCTCCTCCTCGACGACCTTCACCTGCAGGCCGCTCTCGTCCCGCTCGAGGACGGAGAGCTTGTAGCCGTTCGGCGGCAGCGCCGCGATCGCCTTCTCGGCGGCGGCGGGTGTCGTGATGTCCAGCTCGACGAGCCGGTGCGAGACGACAAGGTCGGAGGCGTGGGAGCCGAAGTCGGCCCGGAGCCGAGCGGCCCAGCCTTCGAACTCCGCGAGCGCGCCCGTGAACCGCTTCCAGCGCGCCTCCGTCAGCTTGACGTCGGTGCCGGCACGGTCGCTCACCTCCATGTCGCCGAAGCGCTCGCGCACGAGCAGCTCCTCGAGCTGCGACTCCTTCTCGAAGTAGAACTCCTGGCTCCCGAGCTTCACCTTGTAGAGCGGCGGCACGGCGATGTAGATGTGGCCGTACTCGAACAGCTCCCGCATGTGCCGGTAGAGGAAGGTGAGGACGAGCGTCCGGATGTGCGAGCCGTCGACGTCAGCGTCGGTCATGACGATGATCCGGTGGTAGCGGAGCCCTTCGATGTCGAACTCGTCGCCGATGCCGGTGCCGATCGCGGTGATCATCGCCTGGATCTCGTTGTTCGAGAGCACCTTGTTGATCCGGTTCTTCTCGCTGTTG
>DASXOM010000124.1:0-4533 GCA_036494245.1 Gaiellaceae bacterium | reverse complement strand
CCTGCCCGACGGGCTGAACAAGTCCGTCGCCGGCCGGATCGCCGCGGAGGACGTCCACAAGCCGCTCGCGTCCGGCAAGCCGGGCAAGACGGTCGTCGCCTCGAAGGGCGAGGAGATCACGGTGCCGCGGCTGCGGCAGATCGTCGAAGAGCTCGGCGACGAGATCGCCGAGGACTTCGCGGTCCCGGTGCGGTCGGTGCTGAAGTGCAAGGCCGAGACGGGCGTGTGCCGCCAGTGCTACGGCACGTTCCTCGCAACGGGCGAGCTGTCCGAGATCGGCGACGCGGTCGGGATCATCGCCGCGCAGTCGATCGGCGAGCCGGGCACGCAGCTGACGATGCGGACGTTCCACACCGGTGGTGTCGCCGGCGCCGACATCACGCACGGCCTCCCGCGCGTCGTCGAGATCTTCGAGGCGCGCAACCCGAAGGGCGCCGCAGTGCTGGCCGAGGTGGCGGGCACCGTCGCGCTCGAGGAGACCGAGCGCCAGCTGCGGATCACGGTCGTCGCGGATACAGGGAACGAGGAGGACGACTTCTCGGTCCTCGTCCCGCGCCGGACGCGGCTGAGCGTCGCGCAGGGCGAGCACGTCGAAGCGGGCGACCCGCTCCACGAGGGCTCGATCAGCCCGGCGGACCTCCTGCGCCTGAAGGGCTACACCGAGACCGAGCTGTACCTCGTCGGCGAGGTGCAGAAGGTCTACAAGTCCCAGGGTGTCGAGATCCACGACAAGCACATCGAGCTGATCGTCCGGCAGATGTTGAAGAAGGTGCGTGTCGAGAACAACGGCGACGCCAGCCTCCTGCCGGGCCAGCTCGTGGACAAGATCGTGCTCGAGCGCGAGAACACGCGCGTGAAGAAGGAGAAGAAGGAGCAGGCGACGTCCGAGCCGCTGATCCTCGGGATCACGAAGGCGTCGCTCGCGACGGAGTCCTTCCTCTCGGCCGCGTCCTTCCAGGAGACGACGAAGGTGCTGACCGACGCGTCGATCGAGGGCAAGGTCGACCGGCTGCTCGGGCTGAAGGAGAACGTCATCATCGGGAAGCTGATCCCGGCGGCGACGGGCCTGAAGCGGTACCGGACGATCGAGATCGGCCCGTCCGACAAGGTGCCCGCGAGCGCGCTCGCGCGCCCGCAGACCGAGGAGCAGCTCCTCGCGGCGCTCGAGGAGATCGGCAGCGACGGCTCTGACGCCCTCGCCGGGCTGGGCCTCGACTTCGGCGGCGGGCCTGAGACGACCGACGGCGACGCCGAGCCGCGCTCGGACCTCGAGGCCGAGGAAGTGCCGGAGGTCGACTCGCCGCTCGATGACTAGCCCCGAGGAGACGCGGCCGGATCGCTCGCAGGCGATCCTCGGACAACTGAAGCGCGTCGTGCCGGTCGCTGTGAAGCGGCCGGTACAGCGCGCCCTGCCGGACCGCTACAAGCGGTACTTCGATCCCGACTGGCACCGGAAGACGATCCGCCGCAACGTCGGCCACTGGGACTATCTCGGCAAGCTCCAGCTCGACTACCTCGTCGAGCGCGGCCTCGAACCCGGGCATCACCTGCTGGACGTCGGCTGCGGGCCCTTGCGGGCCGGCGTGCACTTCATCGGCTACCTGGAGCCTGGCCACTACTCCGGCGTCGACAAGCGCGGCGACGTGCTCGAGACCGCGCGGATGGTCGAGCTCCCCCGCTACGGAATCGAGGACAAGGAGCCCCAGCTCCTGGCGACCGACCACTTCGAGTTCGGCAAGCTCGGGCGGAAGTTCGACTACGCGATCGCACAGTCGGTGTTCACCCACCTGCCGCTGAACTCGATCATCCGCTGCCTCGTCGAGATGAGCCGCGTGCTGAGCCCGGGCGGCAAGTTCTACGCCACGATCTACGAGAACCCGCACGGGAAGCTGTACCTCGACGACATCAAGCAGAACGAGACCGGCACGTCTCACTACGACTACGACTTCTATCACTACGACCTCGACGCGCTCCGCTTCGCGTGCGAGGGGACGGGCCTTTCCTTCGCCTACGAGGGCGAGTTCGAGCATCCGAACAACCAGAAGATGGTCGTCTTCACCAAGGCCTAGGGGCCGGCGGGCTGTCCCCCCGCCGCTTTCTCTGGTACACAGGAGCTGGTCGTGAAGAGGGTCCTCCTGCTCGTTCCGGTCGTTGCGTCTGCCTGCCTGCTCGCGGCCGGCAGCGCGTCCTCGAACCCAGTGTTCGCCGGGCAGTGCGGCATCAGGTCGCAGCAGACGGTTTGGGGCGAGTATGGCTGGCCGTCGCTGCTGCCGATCCTGGCCAAGCCGGGGACGCTGCTCGCCGCCACGACTCGCTCCCGCGCCGACTACGCAGCCGCGGCCCGGAAACGAGGCGCCGCGACGTACGCCTTCGACCTGAAGATGCCGCACAAGGTGGGGACGCCGACCGCGCCGGCCGATCCCTCCACCATCGAGGCCTCCGCGGAGGACGAGTATCAGAGGGCCGTCGTTCGAAGCGGGGGCTGCGCCACGCCTCTCATCGTCGAGAACGAGCTGTTCGGCGCGTCGATCCCCACACCGTGGAGTGCATTGACCGCGCAGTACCGCGCGAACGTGCTTGCGTTCCTGCAGGATCTTGCGGCGAAGGGCGCGCACCCGGTCCTGCTGATCAGCAAGTCGCCGTTCGCAGGCTCAAGCGACGCGGTCGCCTGGTGGCAGGAGGTGGCAAAGGTCTCCGACATCGTGCGCGAGGTTTACCTGCCGGCCACCCAGATCTGGCCGCTTGGCCCGATCCTCGGCAACCGGGTCCTGCGCCAGAGCTACAGCAACGCGGTCGCGGCGATCACCTCCATGGGAATCCCGGCGACCCGGGTCGGCCTGATGCTCAGCTTCCTCAGCCACAAGGGAGTCGGCGGCCGCAACGGCCTCAGGCCGGCTTCGGCCTGGTACCAGGTGGTCAAGTGGGAGGCGCTCGCCGTCAAGCACGTCGCGAAGGAGGTCGGGCTGGGCTCGGTCTTCTCCTGGGGCTGGCAGGAGTGGAACAAGAGGGAGATCGATCCGGACAAGCCGAAGGCCGCCTGCGTCTGGCTCTGGGCGCGCACGCGGAGGCTCTGCAACGCGCCTCGCATGCTCGGGAAGCAGTTCGACCGGTCGCTGAGCGCCGGACAGATCGTTCTCCCGCACGGGGCGGTCTGTCGCGTCGAGGGCATCGGAGCCGTCGGAGGTGGTGCGGTGGGCTCGCTCGAGGCGTTGACCGGCGACCGAGAGGCCGCCATGAGCGCACTGTTCGAGCGGGTCGTCGAGTCAGCGGAGAGCCCCGTGTCGCGGCGCGCGGTGATCGCCGCACAACGCGAGGTGATCCGGAGCTCCTTCCACGGCCGAAAGAGCGCGTATCTCGCGGCGCTCCGGCAGGCGCACGCGACCGCCGGAATCGCACTCGCGGTGCTGGGTGACGAGCTCCGGCGCGCGCGACTCGAGCAGCCGCGGTACGCCCCGAAGCCGAGAGGAGACGAGGTGTCCGCGTTCTACTCGGCCTATCCGGACCTGCTCGTGCGGCGCGTCCGCGTCACGCCTGCTCCGCCGTGGCTCGCGGCGCGTACCGGCTTCGCGGTCGAGGAGTCGGCGCCGCAGCGGCTCTTCTCGCTACCGGCGGGGAGGAAGTCGCGCCTCTCGACCCTCCTGGGCTCGTTCGCGGTCAAGCCGCTCGGCGCCGCGCAACCGCTCGGCGCGCTGCCGCTCCCTGCGGTGCGATCGGCGATCGTCGCGGCGCTGCGTGGCTTCGAGCGCGCGCAGTCCTTCGAGCACTGGACGATCGCGCAGCAAAACCATGCCCTGAACCGGACGATCTGCGTCCGCGACGAGCTCCCGCAGCCGGCGGCGATTGACCTCACCGAGTACCTCCCCTTCCTCCGGATCCAGTAGGGACGACGGCCGCAGGGCATAGCCTTGCGGAGTGGCGGTGCTCGAGAAGCTGTGGGGGAACATCCCGGTCGGGCCCGAGACGCAGGGCACCCGCGTCTTCGGCGCCTTCGGCAAGCGCTGGCTGCACGTCTTCGCCCGCTACACGCCGCTGCCTCCGGCCACGCGCGCGTCGCTGCACCGGCGGCGCGGCGTCAACGTCGGCCGGCGCGTCTTCATCGGCACGGAGGTGTTCATCGACGATGCCTCGCCCTCTTCGGTGACGCTGGAGGACGACGTGACGGTGATCGCGCAGACGACGATCCTCGGGCACACGTACTACCCGCGCCACTTCCACCGGTTGCTCGGCGACGAGGCGACGCGGTCAGACCTGCGGACGACGATTCGCCGCGGCGCCTATCTCGGCCTGCGCAGCACGATCCTCGCCGGGGTGACGGTGGGGGAGTTCGCGATCGTCGGCGCAGGCAGCGTGGTCACCGCAGATGTGCCGCCGTACACGATGGTCGCGGGCGTTCCGGCCCGCGTCGTACGCGAGTTCGGTCCCGAGGACGTGGAGGCCTGAGGGCCTCTAGAACGACCCGGACCCGCTAGTGGTGGCGAGGCTGTAGTTGACGTGCGCGTTCGGGTCGCTGAACGACTCGATTAGGGGGATTCT
>DASXOM010000123.1:0-2090 GCA_036494245.1 Gaiellaceae bacterium | reverse complement strand
GCACCGGCAATGCCGCCGTCGTCGATGTGCACGAGTCGTGCGCCCGCCGCTTCGGCGAACTCGGTCGCGAAGTCGTTCCACGCCTGCCACGACGTGAGGTCGGCGTCGACGAGCACGCTCAGGTTCCGCGCAGGAACGGTTGCCTCGCTCCGGCCGGCGGGGGTGACGGCGAGCAACGGCTCGGGCCACAGCAGCCGGAAGTCCAGCCGCTCGTCGCGCGACCCCGCCCATGCGATCGCCGCGTCGAGGCCGCCGTCGAGGACGCGCGCGATCTGAACGTGACTCGGCATGACCCACTCGTCGACGCGGATGTCGAGCACCGCCGAAGCGGTGAGCTGCTCGGGCAGCCAGCTGACGTAGCCGACGCGGAGAGGGCCCGTCGTTCCCGCGAGCCGGCGTTGCGCGCGTGCCGCGAGCGCGAGAATCTCGCGTGCGTCGGGCAGCAGCATCCTCCCGGCTGCGGTCAACTCGACATGTCGGCGGTCGCGGACGAACAACGGCGTGCCCACGCTCGTCTCGAGCAACTTGATCTGCTGCGACAGCGACGGCGCCGCGATGCGCAGCCGCTCGGCGGCCCGCGCGAAATGAAGTTCCTCGGCAACGGCGACGAAGTAGCGAAGCAGCCTCAACTCCACGCGTCGAACGATACGTCGCGTGTTAGCCGGCGCCTAACAGCGTGAGCCAACCGGTCGTGGCGTAGCGCCACCGCCGGCCTGCACCCTGATCACAGGGCATCGACAGCTGAACGAGGAGGAGGTAACCATGACTTCCGTCGACATGAAGCTCGAGATCGACATCATTCCCGTGTCCGACGTCGACCGGTCCAAGGAGTTCTACGAGCGCATGGGGTGGAGGCTCGACGACGACGTCGCCCCGATGGACGGCCTGCGGATCGTCCAGCTCACGCCACCCGGCTCCGGAGCCTCGATCACGTTCGGCCTGGGGCTCACGACGGCTGCGCCCGGCTCGGCCGAAGGCGGGCTGATCGTCTCGGACATCGAGGCCGCGCATGCCGAGCTCGCAGGCCGCGGCGTCGAGGTGAGCGACATCTGGCACGGTCCGCCGTTCCCGGTCGAGGCACGGCAGCCGGGTCCCGACCCCGAGCACGCCAGCTACGGCTCGTTCTTCTCCATCGCCGATCCCGATGGGAACCTTTGGCTCGCACAGGAAGTCACGACTCGGCGTCCCGGCCGCATGAACGCCGCGGAGACGCGCTACGTATCCGCCGCGGACCTGGAGAACGCGCTCCGGCGGGCCGAGGCCGCGCATCGCGAGTCGGGACACAACGAAGACTGGTCCACCTGGTACGCCGCGTACATGGTGGCCGAGCAGGCCGGGACGGATCCGTCTTCGTGACCGAGTTCCTCGTCGACTTCGAGGTCCGCGTTCCGGCAGGAACGCCGCAGTCCGAAATCACAAAGCGCGACAGGGCCGAGTCGGCGGCTGCAGCCAAGCTTGCGGACGACGGGCACCTCGTGCGCCTGTGGAGACGGACGCGCGACGGCGACGGCGCAACATCGGCCGTCGGCCTGTACCGCGCCGACAGCGAGGCTCAGCTCGACGGCTTGCTCTCGGACCTGCCACTCGGCGACTGGCTGCGGTTCACGGTGACGCCGCTCGAATCCCATCCCAACGATCCGCCCGGCCGTTCCTAGATGGGGAGCCGGCTTCCCGATCCTCGCCTGACGGGAGCCTTTCGCCTGGAGGCCACGCTCGGGGAACCGCTCGATCTCGGCGATACCGCTCGAGGACACCGGCGGATCGTGCCCCTCACCGGCGGCACGTTCGGCGGGCCCGAGCTCAACGGGAAGCTGCTCGCGGGCGCGAGCGCCGACTGGCAGATCGTCCTGCCGGACGGCACCGTCCTCGTGGACGTCCGGTACACGCTCCAGACCGACGACGGCGCGCTCCTCTACGTGCGATCCCAGGGTGTTCGGCACGGCAGCGCGGAAGTTCTCGCGCGTCTCGGACGTGGCGAGGACGTCGATGCGAGCGAGTACACCTTTCGCACCTCCACCACGATCGAGACCGCGTGCGCGCGCCTCGACTGGCTGAACAAGGGCGTCTTCGTCAGCGTCGGCGGCCGCCGG
>DASXOM010000122.1:0-5148 GCA_036494245.1 Gaiellaceae bacterium | reverse complement strand
CCCGGGATCTGGAGCTTGATGAGCGTGAGAATTTTCTTTGCCATTCGAATCAGTCCAGTTTCTTGACGTTGTCGAATCCGACCTCGACCGGCACCTGCCGCTCGAAGATGTTCACCATCACCTGCAGCTTCTGCTGGTCCGCGTTCACGTCCGTGATCTCGCCGTCGAAGTCTGCCAGCGGTCCCGAAGTGATCTTCACCGACTCCCCGAGCTGGAACTCGACCTGCGCCCGCGTGGCCACGCCTGTGCCGGCGCCCGTGTGCAGGATCCGGTCGACCTCCGGCTGCGAGAGCGGCACCGGCTTCGAGCCTGCGCCGACGAAGCCGGTCACGCCGGGGGTGTTCTTGACCACCATCCAGGCGTCGTCGTCGAGATCCATGTTCACGAGCACGTAGCCGGGGAGCACGCGCTTCTCGATCTGCACCTTCTGGCCGTCCTTCGTCTCGATGACCTGCTCGGTCGGGACGACGACACGCCGGAAGCGGGGGCGCTGCCCCATCGACTCGATCCGGTGCTCGAGATTGGTCTTCACCTTGTTCTCGTGCCCGGAATAGGTATTGATCACGTACCAGCGAAACATCACGGTCTCCCTATCGCAGCAGCACGTGCTGGACGACGTATTTCCACAGCTCGTCGTTCAGCCAGAGGTAGAAGCCGACGATCAAGCAGGCGACGAGCACCACCGCCGTGCCGCTGACGAGGGCGTGCTGGCTCGGCCACTCGACCTTCTTGAGCTCGGCCCAGGCCTCCTGGACGAAGCGCACCGGCCCGCTGCCGGGCACCTGGCGCTCCTCCGACGACGGCGCGCCCTGAGGGCGGCGCGGCTCGTCGCCGCCGTTCGCGGTCGGGCGCGCAGACGGACGCACGGGCGGGCCGCCCGCCAGCGCCGGCTGCGATTGCGCCCGGCGCGCGCGGCGCTGCTGACGGGTCTGCCTGGCCATGCGAGGTCAGCGAGTCTCCCGGTGGACCGTGTGGTGGCCGCACCAACGGCAGTACTTCTTGAACTCGACCCGGTCGGGCGAATTTCGCTTGGACTTGTTCGTCTGGTAATTGCGCCGCTTGCAGTCGGTGCAGGCAAGCGTGATTGCGACTCGGACTCCAGTGGCCATTTTCTGTCTTTACCTCGAAGGGTGAACGCGTGTCGAATAGCGCCGGGTGGGCTCGAACCACCGACCTCTGCATTATGAGTGCAGCGCTCTAACCAGCTGAGCTACGGCGCCCCGCGCGCCGCCGGAGTGTAGCCCACGGCTCAAGTGCTTCGCACTTCCGCCGAATCAGGGTTCCCGCTTCGCGGAGCCTCGGCGACGGTCTCGTTCTGCGCCGGACGGTCTACCGCGCGGAAGTACCGAAACCCCTTAGCCCGCCGGGCCGTTGGTCTCCCATGAGCACGAGTCAGATCGGGGTTACCGGCGGTACCGGCGAGGTCGTCCGGACGGACATCCCCAACCGGCTCGATCGCCTGCCCTGGAGCCGCTGGCACTGGCGCGTCATCATCGCCCTCGGGATCACCTGGATCCTCGACGGCCTCGAGGTCACCCTCGTCGGCTCGGTCGCCGCGGCCCTCACGAACAAGGGCACGCTGCACTTCTCCACCTCGCAGGCGACCGCGGCAGGCAGCTTCTACCTCGGCGGGGCCGTCGCCGGCGCCCTCTTCTTCGGGTACCTGACCGACCGCTTCGGACGCCGGAAGCTCTTCATGATCACGCTCGGCGTCTACCTCTGCTTCACGATCGCGACCGCCTTCTCGTGGGACTTCTGGTCGTTCATGGCCTTCCGGTTCCTCGCCGGCACCGGCATCGGCGGGGAGTACTCCGCCATCAACTCGGCCATCGACGAGCTCGTCCCTGCCCGCGTCCGCGGACGGGTGGCGCTCGCGATCAACAGCTCCTGGTGGATCGGGACGGCCGTCGCCGCGGGCCTCACGGTCGTCCTCCTGAACTCGTTCTCGGCGAACGTGGGCTGGCGCATCGGCTTCGGCCTCGGGGCGATCCTCGCGGTCTGCGTCCTCGCCATCCGCCGGTCGGTGCCGGAGAGCCCGCGCTGGCTCCTCACGCACGGCCGCGCGAACGAGGCCGAGGACGTCGTCCACGAGATCGAGGAGCAGGTGCGGAAGTCGCACCCCGACCTGCCCGAGCCGGAGGGCGAGCCGCTCGAGGTCGAGCAGCGCGAGTCGATCGGCTTCATCGCCATCGCGAAGCACGTGATCGACGAGTACCCCGGCCGCGGCGTGCTCGGCTTCTCCCTCATGGCCTCGCAGGCGGTGCTGTACAACGCGACGCTCTTCGGCGCGACCTCGATCCTGACGACGTTCTTCCACGCCTCGACCTCGAACGCGCCCCTCTACCTCATCCCGTTCGCGGTGGGGAACCTGCTCGGGCCGTGGCTCCTCGGCCCGCTCTTCGACTCGGTCGGCCGCAGGACGATGATCTCGATCACGTACATCGCCTCCGGGGTCATCCTCTTCGGGACGGCGTGGGCCTTCGACGCGAAGCTCCTCTCGGCCACGACGCTGACCGTGTGCTGGTCGGTGTGCTTCTTCTTCGCCTCGTCGGGCGCCTCGGCCGCATACCTGACCGTGAGCGAGATCTTCCCGATGGAGACGCGGGCGATGGCGATCGCGCTCTTCTACGCGTGTGGCACGGGCGTGGCGATCGCGGCGCCGTGGACGTTCGGCAAGCTCATCCAGACGGGCTCGTTCGGGAAGGTGACCGTCGCGTTCGTCATCGGCGGCGCGATCATGTGCATCGGCGGCATCGTCGAGATATTCCTCGGCGTCGAGGCGGCCCGGAAGCCGCTCGAGGCGGTCGCGAAGCCGATCAACGCCGTCCGCGGCCGGATGTCCGAGCGCCGCAAGGCGGCGCCGGCACACGCGCGTTAGCCACACTCGACGGTGCCTCCCTCGCGCGCGTAAACATAGAAGGGACGAAAACGCTCGGCTACCGGCGCAGCGCGACCGAGCCGGCAATCGCGAGGGCGGCGGCGGCAGCGATGAGCACGCCGGCGCGCGCGGCGCGGCGCGCGAGCGACGGCGCCGGCTTGCGGCCGTAGACCAGCCGCTCCGGCCTCGGGCCGCGCGGGCCCTCGGGCCCGTGCTCGCGTGCGAGCTGCATCACCTGCGCGACGTGGAGCGCGCGGCGGCCGGTCTTCCCCTGCTCGATCTGCGTCTTGCACGAGAACCCGTTCGCGACGACGAGCTCGTCGTCCGGCAGCGCCCGCACCTTCGGCAGGAGCCCCTGCTCGCCGATCGTCATGGACAGGTCGTGATGGCCGGCCTCGAACCCCCACGAGCCGGCGAGCCCGCAGCAGCCCGCCTTCAGCTCGTCCGCCTCCACCCCCATCTTCTTCAGCAGCTCGAGGTCGGCGTCCATCCCGCCGGTCGCCTTCTGGTGGCAGTGTCCCCACACGAGCGCCTTGCGCGCGAGCCGCGGCGGCTCGATCTCGAAGTGCTCGAAGAACTCGGCGAAGTGGTACGTCCCCTGCGCGAGCCGCTTCCCGTCCTCGTCGTTCGGGATGAGCTTCTCCAGCTCGTCCTTGAACACGGCGGTGCAGCTCGGCTCCAGCCCGACGATGGGGATGCCGGCGCGGTACCAGTCACGCAGCAGGTCGAGATTGCGGCGCAGGTAGCGCTCCGCCAGATCGAGGAAGCCGTAGTCGTACAGCGGGCGCCCGCAGCACACGTGCCCCTGCGGCATGACGACCTGCCAGCCGGCGGCCTCGATCGCCTCGACCGCCGCGACGCCGACGTCGGTGTGGAAGCGGTTGTTGAACGTGTCCGGGAAGAGGACGACCGTGCGGCCGCCGGGGTTGGCCGTGCCGCGGCGCTTGAACCACTGCTGCAGCGTCAGCGGCGCGAACGCGGGCATGTCGCGCTGTTGCGTCATCCCCGCCGCGAGCTTCAGGCCTTGCTCGAACGGCGGCGTGCGCGCGAGAAGGTTCGCCGCCTCCGGCATGTGCGACACGACGCCGGCGACGCGGTCGATGAGGCCGAACGCATACGCGTGCCGTGGCCTCGCGTTCCGCGCGTAGCGGTGGTAGAGGAACTCTGACTTGAGCGTGGGCATGTCGACCCCGACGGGGCAGTCCTTCGTGCACCCCTTGCACGAGAGACACAGGTCGAGCGCCTCCATCACCTCGTCTGACTGCCAGCGGTCGGTGATGACGTCGCCGCGCAGCATCTCGAACAGCAGGTGCGCGCGCCCGCGCGTCGAGTGCTTCTCCTCGTGGGTCGCCATGTACGAGGGGCACATCACGTCGACGCCCTCCGGCGTGCGGCACTTGGAGATGCCGACGCAGCGAACGGTCGCGTGCGCGAAATCGCCCTTGTCGCGCGTGTACGCGAACTTCACCTTCGGCCGCCACATCTCGAAGTCGGGCCCGAGGCGAAGGTTCTCGTCGATCTTGTACGCGTCGACGACCTTGCCGGGGTTCATCTTCCAGTCGGGGTCCCAGATCCGCTTGAACTCGCCGAAGGCGGCGACGAGGTCATCCCCGAACATCTTCGGCAGGAGCTCGGCGCGCGACTGGCCGTCGCCGTGCTCGCCCGAGAGCGACCCGCCGAGCTCGAGCACGAGGTCGCTCGCGTCGTCGAGCCAGCGCCGGTACTTGTCGATCCCCTCGCGCGTGACGAGGTCGAAGTTCCAGCGCGCATGCACGCAGCCCTGCCCGTAGTGCCCGTACAGCGCGCTCTCGTAATCGTGCTTCTTCCCCAGCGCGTCCAGGCGGCGGAGATACTCGCCGAGCCGCTCGGGCGGGACGGCCGAGTCCTCCCAGCCCTCGTGCGTGTCCGGCTTGCCCGGGATGAACGCGGTCGCGCCGAGGCCCGCCTCGCGCACGTCCCAGATGTGCTCCTCCGACTTCGGATTGTCGTAGAGCTTCATCGCCGACGAGGGATGGCCCTCGCGCTCGAGCTCGCGCATGAGCGCACGCGCCCGGTCGTCGGACTCCGCCTTCGAGTCGCCGCCGAACTCGACGAGCAGCCAGCCGTGCCCGTCCGGCATGAGCGAGAGATCGTGCTTGTGCATGCCGATCGCGGTCATGTCGGTGATGAGCGTGTCGTCGACGCCCTCGATCGAGTCCGGCTCGTGCGAGCGCGCGATCGGCACGTGGTCGGCAGCCTCGTATTTGCTCGGATATGCGACGACGAGGAGC
>DASXOM010000121.1:0-2128 GCA_036494245.1 Gaiellaceae bacterium | reverse complement strand
CGTCTACTACGGCCGCTACAACCCCTACTTCGACCTCGCGCGCGTCGAGTACCTCCGCTCGCTCGGGCTCCTGCAACGGCGCGGCGAGGTGGGCGACTTCGTGATGCGGGCGAACGACGTCGAGTACTTCGCGCCCGCCGTGTTCGACGACGAGATCGAGGTCTGCGTCCGTGTTTCACGGCTCGGCAGGACCAGCGTCACCTTCACCTTCGCCGCCTATCGCCTCCCCGACGAGCTACTCCTGGTCACGGCGCACCAGACGCTCGTCTACGTCGACCTCGCCGAGCGGAAGGCCTGTCCCGTCCCGGACGGCTACCGCGAGGCTGTCCTCGCTTTCGAGGGGGAAGATGTCGACGCCTGACGCCGACGAGCAGCTGCGCCGGACCGTGACGGAGCTCGCGGCGCGGGCGGGCTGCACCTGGGCCGGGATCTACTTCGCGGAGGCAGACAGCCTCGTGCTCGGGCCGGAGGCGGGCACGCCCGAGCCCGAGCGGCGTGCGACCGTCCCGGTGCTGTGGCGAGGCACGCGGGTCGCCGAGCTCGCGGTCGACGGCGAGGTCGCGACTACGGAGCTCGAGACGGTCGCCGCACGCATCGCGGACCTCTGCCTCGTCGGCTGGGACACCGGCGGCGAGGTGTGGCAAAGCTAACGATCCCGTCCCTCGTTCGAGTGACGCACCCCGCTCCACCACTGGGCTCTCCCTCGAAGGGGGTAACCCACGGTCGGTGAGCCTGGATCCCTCGAACGAGGGAACGCTACGAGGGTGTCACACGACGGGCGTCGAAGACGCCGTCGACATTGCGGAGCGAGCCGAGCAGGCCGCGCAGCGCCTTGACGTCGCCGACCTCGGCCACGTACCAGTTGCGGGCCATCTGGTCGTCCACGCTGCCGCCGTACGAGACGATGTTGGAGCCGTGCTCGGCAAACGTCCGCGCCACGTCCTCGAGCAGGCGCGGCCGATCCCAGGAGTCGACTGCGATCTGGACGCGGAAGCTCTGGCTACCGCCTCCCTCCCACTCGACCGGCGTGAACCGCTCGGGGTTGCGACGTAGCGCGCGGACGTTCGGGCAGTCGCCGCGGTGGATCGTGATCCCCTTGCCGAGAGAGATGTAGCCGACGATGTCGTCGCCCGGGACCGGCGTACAGCATTTCGCGAGCCGGACGAGGACGTCCTCGACACCGATCACGTTGATTCCGTAGCTGTCGCTGCCGGTGGCCTCTCGAGCCCGCGGCTTCTTGACCGGAACTTGCTCCTCGGCGACCTCGCCGACCTTGAGCTGCTGGAGAACCTTGTCGACGATTTTCGAGGCGGTCAGCTTCCCGGAGCCGAGCGCGATGTAGAACTCGTCGGCCTTCTTGTAGCCCGATTCGCGGATCACGCCCGCGAGCACGGCGGAGCCGTTGAGCTTCTTGTAGGGGAGGTTCTGGCCCTTGAGCGCGTTCTCGAGCAGCTCGCGGCCCTTCGCCTCGAGGTCCTCCTTCTGCTCGCGGGAGAAGAACTGGCGGATCTTGTTGCGGGCCCGCGACGAGGCGACGAGCGAGAGCCAGTCGCGCGACGGACCGCGCGCCGCGGACTTGCCCGTGAGGATCTCGACGCGGTCGCCGCTGCGCAAGCGGTAGTGGAGCGGCACGATCCGGCCGTTCACCTTCGCGCCGACCGTGCGGTGCCCGACGTCGGTGTGGACGGCGTAGGCGAAGTCGATCGGCGTCGCGCCCGCCGGTAGCGTCTTCACCTCTCCCTTCGGTGTGAAGACGAACACCTCCTCGTCGAAGAGGTCGGTGCGGAAGCTCTTCACGAACTCGGCCGCATCGGCCTCGTCGGCATTGATGTCCATCAGCTGCCGTACCCAGGCGTTCCACTCCTCGTCCGCCGCCCTCGAGCGCCGTGCGTCCCCCTTGTACGTCCAGTGCGCCGCGACGCCGAGCTCGGCTGTCTGCTGCATCTCGCGCGTCCGCACCTGGATCTCCAGCGGCCGCCCCTCCGGACCGATGACGGTTGTGTGGAGGCTGCGGTAGCCGTTGAACTTCGGCATGGCGACGTAGTCCTTGAAGCGGCCGGGCATCGGCTTCCAGAGGGAGTGGATGAGACCGAGCGCGCCGTAGCAGTCGCGCGTCCCCTCCTCGCCG
>DASXOM010000120.1:0-9163 GCA_036494245.1 Gaiellaceae bacterium | reverse complement strand
CGTGCTCGCGAAGTGCTACGGCGGCGACATCAGCCGCAAGCGGAAGCTGCTCGAGAAGCAGAAGGCGGGGAAGAAGCGGATGAAGCAGGTCGGCGCGGTCGAGGTGCCGCAGGAGGCCTTCCTCGCCGTTCTCAACATCGGTCAGGGGCAGAAGGGCTGATGGCGCTCGAGATGCGCACCGAATGTGAGCGCTGCGGCACTGCTGTGGCGCCGGACGGCGACGCGGTGATCTGCTCCTTCGAGTGCACGTTCTGCCGGTCGTGCGCGGAGGCGATGGGCCTCGTCTGCCCGAATTGCGGTGGCGAGCTCGTCTTACGCCCGAAGCGGGTGGCCGCGTGACCGGCGGCGCCCGGCATCTGTACGTCCACCTGCCGTTCTGCGCGCACCGCTGCGGCTACTGCGACTTCGTCACCGTGGTCGGCCGGCGCGGACAGCACCGCGCCTACGTCGATGCTCTCCTGCAGGAGCTCGAGTCGGAACGCGGTCTGCTCGCCGACGAGCTCGACACCGTCTTCCTCGGCGGGGGCACACCCACGTTCACAGCCCAACAGGAACTCGCCCGCCTGCTGGAGACGCTGCCGGCGGCAGACGAGGTGACGGTCGAGGCCAATCCCGAGACCGTGACGCGGGAGGTTGCCGCTGCGCTCTACGCCACCGGCGCGAATCGCGTCTCGCTCGGCGCCCAGTCGTTCCGGCCTCGGCTCCTCGAGGTGCTCGAGCGTGTTGCCCAGCCGGACGACGTCCGACGCGCCGTGCATCATCTCCGCGATGCCGGATTTGACAACATTTCCCTCGATCTCATCTACGGGATACCCGGCCAGAGCGCCCCCGATCTCGAAGCCGACCTCGACGACGCACTCGCTCTCGAGCCGGAGCACCTCTCCTGCTACGAGCTCGAGGCGAAGCCGGGGACGCGCTTCACCCATGCCTGGGGAGCCGAGCTCGCGCGCCAGGCCGACGCGATGGAGGACTACTTCGAGCGGGTCGTCGCGCGGCTGACGGAGGCCGGCTACCGCTGGTACGAGACGGCGAACTTCTGCCGCGCGGACGCGGAGGGGCGGGACCTCCGCGCGCGTCACAACCTCGCGTACTGGCTCGGCCACGACTACCTCGGGCTTGGTATCGGCGCGGTTACGACAATCGAGAATCGGCGCTGGCGGAACACGCCGCGGCTGGGGCGCTACCTGGAGGCGCTTGCGGCTGGACGGCCGCCGGAGCGCGAGGTAGAGCCGCTCGACCGCGAGGTGAGGGCGCGCGAACGCGTGATGCTCGGTCTTCGGCTCGACGAGCCGCTGCCGCTCCGCGGGCTCCGCTCGGCCCTCGATCCGGACGGCCTTGCGCGCGCCGAGCAGCTCGGCCTCGCCGTAGACAGCGGCGAGACGCTCGCCCTCACGCGGCGCGGCCGTTTCCTCGGCGGTGGGGTGACGGCCGAGATCGTCGCGTGAGCCGACAGGTCACGGTCGACGGCAACGGCTAAAATCTCCTGCAAATGCAGGAAACGGTGCAACTCAGCGAACGGCAGCGGGCGATCCTCCACCACGTGGTCGAGGAGTTCGTCGGCACCGGGCTACCGGTCGGCTCGAAGACACTCGTCGCGCGCTCGGACCTGCGTGTCTCGCCGTCGACGGTTCGGGTCGAGCTGGCGGAGCTCGAGAATCTCGGGCTGCTCACGCATCCGCACACGTCCGCGGGACGCGTGCCGACGGAGCGGGGCTACCGCTACTACGCCGACGAGCTGCTCGGCAGCCTCGAGCCGCAGCCGCCCGCCTTCCCGCTCGACCTCACGACCGCGAGCAACGAGGTCGAGTCGGCGCTGCAGGCAACGACCGAGATGCTGTCGCAGGTCACGCGGCTGCTCGCGCTCGTCTCCGCGCCGCCGCTCGAGGCGACGCACGTGCGGCACGTGGAGGTGCTGCTCCTGCAGCCGCAACTGGTAATGGTCGTCGTCATCACATCCGCAGGCGGCGTCTCCAAGCGGATCTTCCACTTCGCCGACTCCGTCGACGCCGGGCTCGCGCAGTGGGCAAGCGACTACCTGAACGAGGCGGTTGCCGGACTCCAGCTCGGTACCGGCTTGCTCCGGCGGCGCTTCGAGGATCCCGGCCTCAGCCCGGGTGAGCGCGCATTCCTCGACGCGCTCCGGCCGGCGTTCGTGGATCTCGTCTCCGCAGAACAGCGGCTCTACGTTGGCGGCGCGGCCGACCTACTAGGCGACGTCCGGGCCGAGGAGCTCGGGGCTTACCGAAGTCTCTTTGAACTCGTCGAGCGCCGGGCCGACCTGCTCGACGTGCTCGGTGAGCCGAGCGCGTCGCGGCGTCCGTACGTCCGGCTCGGCCACGAGCTCGAGCACCCGGCGCTCGCCGAGATCGCGCTCGTCGGCGCGTGCTACGGGCTCGTTCACCGGGCGCTCGGCGCCGTCAGCCTCGTCGGTCCGGTGCGGATGGACTACGAGAAGGCGCTCGGGGCAGTGCGCTCAGCCGCGCTCGAGCTCTCGCGCTTCGTCGAGTCGATCTACGACGAAGCCTGAGTTTCGCCCGCGGGCCTCGTCGCTACATTCCGAACGATGGCGACCACCGACCGCGACTACTACGAGCTGCTCGGACTCGGGCGGCAGGCGAGCGAGGCCGAGATCAAGCGGGCTTTCAGGCAGCTCGCACGGGAGTTTCATCCCGACGTCTCGGACGCGCCGGACGCTCAGGAGCGATTTCGCGAAGTGGTCGAGGCGTACGAGGTGCTCTCGAACACGGAGACGCGCAACCTCTACGACCGTTACGGCCACGCCGGGCTGCGGAGCGGCGGCTTCCAGGCCGGACACGTTGACTTCGGCAACCTCGCCGACCTCTTCTCGGCCTTCTTCGGCGACGACGTGCTGTTCGGCGCCCGCGGTGGAGGTGGCCGCGGGCGCGGTGCCGACCTCATTGCGACAGTGGAGATCGAGCTCGTCGAGGCCGCCCACGGCGTCACTCGCGAAGTCCCGTTCGGAGCCGCCGTGACCTGCACGCACTGCGGAGGCGACGGCGCGGAACCGGGAAGCGAGATCACGACCTGCCCCACGTGCAACGGATCCGGGCGGCTGCAACAGGTGACGCGGAGCGTTTTCGGCGAGTTCGTCCGCACCCAGACCTGCCCGACATGCAGCGGCTCCGGTCGCCGGATCGAGCGACCGTGCGCCGAGTGCCGGGGCGCCGGACGGGTGGTGGAGGAGCGGACGCTTCCGGTCGAGATCCCGCCGGGGATCCACCACGGCCAGCAGATCCGCGTGACCGGCGCGGGGCACGCCGGGCTCGTCGGCGGCAGGGCAGGGGACGTCTACGTCGAGGTGCAGATCCGTCCCGACGAGCGGTTCGTGCGCGAAGGCGACGACATCTACGCGACCATCGACCTGACCTTCACGCAGGCCGCGCTCGGCGCCACCCTCACGATCCCGACGCTCGATGGGGAAGAGGAGCTCGAGCTGCCGCCGGGCACGCAGCCGGGTGAGATCGTCGTCCTGCACGGCCGCGGCATGCCGGTGCTGCAGAGACGCGGCCGCGGCGACCAGCGGATCCTCGTCAACGTGCTCGTGCCGCGCCAGCTCGACGACGAGCAGCGCCGCCTCCTCCGCGAGTTCGACGAGCGCGCCGACGATCACACCTACGGCAAGTCCGAAGGGCTCTTCGGCAAGCTCAAGAGCGCGTTCCGCTAGTGCTTCGCCCGGTGATGGTCTCGCGCTCCCGGCGCGCGAAAAGCGAGCGAGGCGAGGACGCAGGGAGCGTCGATAGCCAAAGCTATCGGCGCGACCGACGACGAAGCAGCCGGCGGAGCCGGCCGACGAGCGAAGGCGCTGCAAGCGCCGTAGCGAGGAGTCGCGAAGCTTTGCAGCCGCCGGGAGTGCCCTGACCATTGCCGGGCGGAGCACTCAAGCGATACGTAGTCGTCGGCGGCGAGCCGGAGCTCGCGCTTCTGCTTCACATCTTCCCCGAAGGCGTCGAGGAGCTCGACGGCGCGTACGCCGTCTACGCTGAGGATCCACCGCTCGGCTTCGACGTCATCGCGGTGGACGACGTCGCCGAGGGCTGGGAGGACGGGTGGCGCGCGTTCCACCACGGGGTGCGGGTCGGCGGCCTCTGGGTCGGCCCGCCTTGGGAGGAGCCGCCGCCCGACGCGGTCGCAGTCGTGATCGACCCGGGCCGCGCGTTCGGCACGGGTGCGCACGCGACGACGCGGCTCTGCCTTGCGCTGCTCGAAGACGTGGAGCCGACGAGCCTGCTCGATGTCGGCTGTGGGTCGGGGGTCCTCTCCGTTGCAGCGGCGAAGCTCGGGTTCGCGCCGGTGCATGCTGTGGACATCGACGAGGTGTCGCTCGAGACGACCCGCGCCAACGCCGCGGCGAACGCGGTCCAGGTCGCGGTCGGCGCAGAGCTAGGGCCGAGCGAGCTCGCGGTGATGAACATCGCGCTCGACGTCGTCGAGCGGATGCTCCCGACGCTCCCCGTCGAGCGGGCGATCACCTCGGGCTACCTCGACCGGGACGAGCCGCAGGTCGACGGCTGGCACGGCGTGACGCGGCGCATCCGAGACGGCTGGGCCGCCGACCTGCTCGAGCGCGTCTGAGCAAGAATTCCCGCGTGGAGGTCCTGCTTCGCCCGCCTCGCACCGAGGACGCTGACGGACTGGCGCTCGCTGCGCGCGACCTCGCCGAGCAGTACGCCAAAATCGAGCCCGACCGATTCCAGGTTCCTGAGCGCGACGCACAGGTCACGCACCTCCGCGAAGTGCTCGCACGCGCGCCGCGGGACGACGTGCTCTGGCTCGTCGCGGAAGCCGACGGTGAGGCGGTCGGCGAGGCAATCGCAGAGCTGCTCGATCCGCTGTCGAACGCCGCGGTCCAGCCGCAGCGCGACGTGGGGCGCCGCCGCGTGTACCTCGGCTACCTCGCGGTGCAGGAACGCTTCCGCAGCCGTGGTATCGGCGGACGCCTGCTGGAAGCGGTCGAGGCGTGGGCCTCTGAGCGCGGCGCGGAGCTCATCACCACGGACACGAACCTCCGTAGCAACCTCGGCGCCGTCGAGTTCTACGAGCGGCATGGGTACGAGCGCCAGGCGGTCGTATTGCGCAAACGCCTCACCTAGAGTCCGCGGCAATGGCGTCGTTCTCCGTCCGCTTTCTCGGCTGCAAGGTCTCGCACGTCGACGCGCACGCGATGCGCGAGCGGCTGCTGGCGGACGGCCACGTGGAGCGTGACGCCAGCGCCGACGTGGCCGTCGTCAACACGTGCTGCGTCACCCACGAGGCCGTTGCGAAATCGCGGAAGGAGGCGGCTCGTGCAGCGCGCACGCACCGGCGCGTGTACGTGACCGGCTGCGGCGCAAACCTCGCCGGGGACGCGTTTGCCGGGCTGCCGGCCAACGTCGTCGTGGTCACGCGCCGGAGCGAGGAGACGCCGGGATTCGTCGCCGGCGACGTCGGCGCGATCGGTTGCGTCCAGGCGGAGGCCCGGCTCGACCGCGTTCGCGCCTTCGTCAAGGTGCAGGACGGGTGCTCGTTCTCGTGCCGTTTTTGCGTGATCCCGCTCGTCCGCGGCACCTCGCGCAGCCGTCCGGCCGAGGCCGTTCTCGGCGAGATCCGCCGCCGTGTCGCGCAGGGCCACCGCGAGGTCGTCCTCACCGGGATCAATCTCGGCTGCTACCGCGACCGCGCTGCCGCCTATCGCCTGCCGCGGCTCGTCCGCGATGCCGGCGCAACGCCGGGGCTCGAGCGGCTGCGCCTCTCCTCGATCGAGATCAACCACGTCGACGACGAGCTCGTTCGCGCGCTGCGCGAGACCCCGACCGCGAGCCACCACCTGCACGTGCCGCTCCAGTCGGGCGACGACGACGTCCTGCGAGCGATGGGACGCCGCTACTCCGTAGGCACCTACCTGCGCCGGCTCGAGCCTCTGCGCGAGGACTTCAACCTCACGAGCGACGTCATCGTCGGCTTCCCGACCGAGGACGAGCGTGCGTTCGAGAACACGCTTCGCGTGGCCGCGGAGGCCGGGCTGACGAAGGTGCACGTCTTCCCCTACTCACCGCGCCCGGGGACGGGCACCGCCGCCGAGGACCCGGTGCCGCCACCGGTGAAGAAGGAGCGGAGCGCCCGGCTGCGGGCGGCGTCGCATGACGCGTGTCTCGCTCACTGGCGCTCGAAGATCGGCCGCGACGATCTCGTCCTCGTCGACCGGCCCGGCCGTGGGTACGGGGACGACTACTCCCCGTGGCTCGTGCCGGAGTCAGCGCCGGTCGGCGGGCTGCTCGGCGTCCGCGGCGCAGGCGTCGCCCAGGAGGGGATCCTCGCCGCATGAACGACGATTGCCTCTTCTGCAAGCTCTACCGCGAAGGCGACCATGTCGCCGCGACCGACGGCTTCGTGGCGATCCGTGACATCAACCCGCAGGCTCCCGTGCACCTGCTCGTTCTGCCCGAGCGCCACATCGACTCCTTTCGCGAGATCGGCGAGTTCCCGCCCGAAGAGGCGAAGCGGATGCTCGAGTTCGTCGCCGATGTCGCTGCACGCGAGGGGTTGACGGATTACCGTGTCGAAGTCAATGTCGGCCCGAGCGCGGGCCAGACGGTTTTCCACCTCCACTGGCACATCAAAGGCGGTTGGGCGTGAGCTTGATCGAGGAGATCGACGACGAGCTGAAGGATGCGATGCGCGCGCGCGACGCGGAGCGCCGCGACACGCTCCGCCTGATCCTCAACGCGCTCAAGAACTCGGAGAAGGAGCTGCAGCGGCCGCTGAGCGAGGAGGAGGAGCTGCAGGTGCTGCAGCGTGAGCGGAAACGGCGGGTCGAGGCGGCCGATGCATTCCGCACCGGCGGGCGCGAGGAGCAGGCCGAAGCAGAGGAACGGGAGCTCGAGGTCCTCGAGGAGTTCATGCCGGAGCCGCTCTCCGAGGACGAGATCGACGAGATCGTCGACGACGTCATCGCCGAGGTCGGGGCGACGAGCATGGCCGACCTCGGTCGGGTGATGGCCGACGTGATGCCGCAGATCGCCGGCCGCGCCGACGGCTCGCAGGTCAGTCAGGTCGTCCGCGAAAAGCTGGCGTAGAAGCTCTTACGGCACGCGCCGGGCGCCGTCGTAGCCGCCGAAGTTCGACATGCTGTCGATGCGGACGACGGAGCCGGTGTGCGGTGCGTTGACGAACCTGCCGCCGCCGATGTAGATCCCGACGTGGCCGAGGCCGTTGAAGAAGACGAGGTCGCCGGGCTCCGGCGAGGAGATCGGCTCGGTCGCGTTCCACTGCGCCACCGTGTAGTGCGGCAGCGAGACCCCGAGCTGCGCGTAGACGTACATCACGAGGCCTGAGCAGTCGAACCCCGACGGGCTCGCGCCGCCCCAGACGTACGGGACGCCGAGGTACCGGAGGGCGATCGAAGCTGCCGCGGCGTGTCCGGCACCGGGACTTCCGATCGGGATGTCGACCGGCGGCGGCGGCGTGATCACCGGATTGGAGGTCGAGGTCGACTGTTGCGCCTGCTGCTCCGCGGCCTTCTTGGCCGCTGCGCGCGCCGCGATCTCCGCCCGCAGCCTTGCCTCGGCGGCGGCCCTGGCCGCCCGCTCACGTGCCGCCTCCTGCGCCTGAAGCTGCGAGATCGTCGTGTGGATCGAGGCGAGCAGCCGCTTCTGCCGCCCGAGCTCCGCTGCGACCGTCTGCTTCTCAGCCTCTCGCTCGGCGACGGCGTGCATGCGCTTCAACCTGAGCTGTTTCAGCTGCCGCTCTCGCGCCTGGACCGCGTGCTCGAAGTGCAGCGCCTGCGTTCCCAGCGCCGCGTCCTGGTTCGAAAGCACCCTCGCCGACTCGGCGCGGTCGATCACCTGGGACAGGCTGTGCGCGCCGGCAATCACCTCGATCGTGCTCGGCGATCCGTTCACGTAGAGCGAGTAGAGCCGCGACATGAGCCGCTGCTGCGCGGCGTGGAGGTTGCCCCGCGCCACATGGAGCCGGTACTCGTTCTTTTGCAGGCTCCGGTTGACGAGCGTGAGCTGCTGTTTCGCGTTCCACAACTGGTCTTGGGCCGCCTGGAGCTTGACCCCGATCTGGTTCACCTCGGCCAGCACGGCGCGCTCATGGGCCTGCTCAGCCCGGATCTGCGGCGTGGAGTGGGCACTCGCCACGGTCGCGGCGACAGCCGTGGTGAGGGCGGCGAGGGCGAGCGTGCAAAGGAGTAGGAAACCGTAGCGTCGCATAGGAAGGGCGCTGCAAAGGGGACCCGAAGTGCGTGACCCTAGCGTAAGGGGGCGACAGATGTCATGTTCGTGCCCGTCGCCACCAACCCTGCAAGTCGGCCCAACGCCCGCAGGGAAGCGCCGTTGCGCCCCCTACACTGCCCCTTGTGCAAACCGTTCTGGACGTCTCCAACGAGGTTGCAGCAGAGCTCGCCGGCATCGGCGACGGAGTGCTGAACGCGCTCCGCGACAGGCTCGAGTGCACCGTCAATCTGCGCGGCAACCGGCTCACGCTCGCCGGCGACGACCTCAAGGTCGCCGAGGCGCAGGCGGTCGTCGAGGAGCTCGTCGAGCTCGTCGAGGGCGGCCAGGAGGTCGGCGCCGGCACCGTCGACGCCATCATCGGCGCCATCGACCAGGCGGAGGACGTGCACGAGATCTTCTCCGACGTGGTCTGGTCGCACCGCGGCAAGCGGATCACGCCGAAGACCGTGACGCAGAAGCGCTACGTCGACGCGATCCGCGACTGCACCGTCACCTTCGGCATCGGCCCCGCCGGCACGGGCAAGACCTACCTCGCGATCGCCCTCGCGGTCGCTGCCCTCTCGGAGCGGCAGGTCGGCCGCATCATCCTCACCCGCCCCGCGGTCGAGGCGGGAGAGCGGCTCGGCTTCCTGCCGGGCGACGTGCTCGCGAAGGTCGATCCGTACATGCGCCCGCTGTTCGACGCGCTCTACGACACCATGGACCCGGAGAAGCTCAACGCCTACATGGAGCGCGGCACGATCGAGGTGGCGCCGCTGGCATTCATGCGGGGAAGGACCCTGAATGACAGCTTCGTGATCCTCGACGAGGCGCAGAACACGTCGCCCGAGCAGATGCAGATGTTTCTCACCCGGCTCGGTTTCGGGTCGAAGATGGTCGTGACCGGCGACGTGACCCAGGTCGACCTGCCGCGTGAGCAGGCGTCC
>DASXOM010000119.1:0-19698 GCA_036494245.1 Gaiellaceae bacterium | reverse complement strand
CCGCCGTTCTCGATCACGGCGCAGACGACGATCTTCGCGTCGTTCGCCGGACCATAACCGCACCACCACGACTGGTCCGCCTCACCCGTGTACCCCGGGAGGTGGACGGCCTTCTGCGCCGTCCCGGTCTTGCCGGCGATCGGCACAGGGAAGTTGCCGAACACGCCGTACGACGTGCCCAGGGGGTCCTGCGTCCCCATGAAGAGGCCTTGCTTGACGATCCTTAGGTTCGCCGGATCGAGCCCGGGCACCGACCTGGGCGCGGGCGGTGGGGCGGTGGGCACGATCGTCCGGTTCGGGTTCTCGACGTCCAGCAGGATGTGCGGCGTGACGAGCTTCCCGTTGTTCGCGATCGCGGCGTAGAGACGAGCCATCTGGAGCGGTGTCACGAGCAGGTCGCCCTGGCCGATGGCGAGGTTGAGCGAGTCGCCCGGCTTCCAGAGCCGGTCGATCCGCCAGTTCGTCGGGTCGGTGTGCCTCGTGAACATACGGTGCTTCCAGTCGGTCGTCGGCACGACCCCGGGTGCCTGCGGGGTGAGGTCGGAGCCACTCGTCCGCCCGAATCCGAAGGCGCGGGCCCAGTGCTGGATCGGCTGGCCGCGGTCCTTCGGCAGCAAGTAGAACTTGTTGGCGAGGCGGTAGAAGTAGGTGTCGCACGACTGCGCGATCGCCGTCGGCAGATCCATCCCCTGGTTGACGAAGC
Source organism: Gaiellaceae bacterium (assembly GCA_036494245.1). Lineage (GTDB taxonomy): Bacteria > Actinomycetota > Thermoleophilia > Gaiellales > Gaiellaceae > Palsa-739. Next base: position 18,995 of record DASXOM010000119.1, on the reverse strand, counting down.
GGTCCCAGTTGTGGAAGACGCGATGCGACGTGTCCTCCGGCGCCGTGTACGTGCCGGTGCAGGGGTAGAAGGCGTACGGCTTGATCAGGTGCTCCTGCAGGCCCGCGATCGCGGTGAGCGGCTTGAACGTCGAGCCCGGCGGATACGTGCCGTCGAGAGCACGGTCGATCCCCGGATAGTTCCGGGCGAGGGCCGAGCCCTTCGTCAGCCCTTGGGCGGCCAGCTTGCGGGTGGTCACGCGTCCGCTGTAGACCGACGGGTCGTACGACGGCGAGGAGGCCATCGCGAGGATCGAACCATCCTTGGGGCTCAGTGCCACGATCGCGCCGCCGTTGGCCGCCCAGTTGCCCTGGTTGCGCGCGAGCTGGATGCCGTACTGGAGAGCGTTCTGAGCGGCGAGCTGGAGTTGTGCATTGATCGTCAGCCGTACCGTCTGCCCCGGCGTCGGCGGCGTGGACAGCAGCCGTGAGCTGCGAGGGCGGCCCAGCGAGTCGACACGGACGCGCGCCAGCCCGGGGACCCCACGTAGGTACATGTCCAATCCCCGCTCGATCCCGGTCAGGCCGATCACGTCACCGGGCTCGTAGCCGTCCTTGCCGAGCCTCGGATCCCCCTGGGGGATCTGGCCGTCGTAGCCGAGCAGCTGCGCGGCGAGCGAGCCGTACGGGTAGCGGCGGATGTAGCTCCGGGCCAGCGTCAGCCCGGGGAAAGCCGCGGCGCGCTCCTCGAGGTAGGTCAGCATCGAGCCGGTCGCCTCGGTGCGCACCACGATCGGATCGAGCAGGTCGCCTGCGCGCTCGCGCGCCAGGATCAGCTTGGTCACGTGGCGCACCGACACACCTGCGACGTGCGCGATTCTGCGCACCTCGGCGGCTCGCTCCGCGTAGACCTTCGGCATGCCCGCAGGCGAGAGCTCGACCGAGGTGACGGGCTTGTTGGTCACGAGGATCTTGCCGCTCGAATCGAGGATCGGCCCGCGAGGTGCCTGCACGCGCACCTTGCGGACCTGGTTGGCCTGGGCCTGGGCGGCGTAGTGCGAGCCCGCCAGCACCTGCAGCGCCCACAGCCGCATGAGAAGCGCGGCGAAGCCGATCACGACGAGCGCTCCGAGCAGCGCGACGCGCTTCGCGAGCTTCGGCGTCAGCCGGTAGGACTCGACCGAGGCCTGCTCGGCGTCGGAGGCGTCGCCCGCTCGCCCGCGCCGCGACCGAAACGGCGCCGCAGGCCCGCTGGTCGTGCTAGCCAAGGAGCTGCACCTCCGTCGTCAGCGCGTCCCGATCGACCGGCCGCAGCAGCCGCCGCACGACTGCATAGATCGGAGCGGTGAGGATCAGGTTGAGGACGATCGCCGGAACCAGGCTGCGGACGACGGCACCGGCCGGAGCGCTTTCCCCGAGCACGAAGTGCACGACGAGCAGCCCGAGCTGGTAGAGAACCGTCACGACCGCGACCGAGAGGAACGGCGCATGCGCCCGGTCGCGGCCGGTCGTCTCGCCGTAGCGCCCGATCCAGTAGCCGGCGAGGGTCAGGACGAGCGACGTGAGGCCGAGCGTGCCGAGCGACGCGGTGTCGACGATGAGCCCCGCGAAGAAGCCGCCGACGGCTCCGGCGACACTGCCGCGGAGCAGGGCGACCGCGACGAGCGAGACGAGCAGGACGTCCGGGACGGCGCCGAAGACATGAGCTTGCGAGAAGATCGAGACCTGGGCGACCGCTGCGACGAAGAGCAGGGCGGCGGCCTTGACGCCGTCGCCGGGCGTCATTTGCGTGGCTTCTTCGGGACGAGCACTGCGACCGCTTCGAGCGAGCCGAGGTTCGCGAAGGGCTGCACCTGCACCTGGAGGAACGTCGCCGTGTCCGTGGCGCTGACCGATGTGACCGTGCCGATCGGGATGCCGTACGGATACAGATCCGGATACCGCGCGTTGTGCGTCCCGGCGGTGACGAGCTTGTCGCCGTCCTTCACCTTGAGCGTCTTCTGCACCTGGTCGAGTATCAAGGTCCCGCCGGGTCCGGTATGGACGATGCCGCCGCGAACTCCGGTGCTGAGATCGAGGGCGGAGGCGAAGCTGTCCGGGTCGGTGAGCAGGGTCACCTTCGCCGTGTGCGGGAAGACGCTCGAGACGTGGCCGACGAGACCGTCGCCGCTCACGACCGGCGCGTCGAGCCGCACGCCGTCCGAAGACCCTGCCTCGATCGCGAGCGAATGCGCGAACGGCCCGCCCGGCGGAGAGATGACCGCTGCGTTGATGGTGTCGAAGCCGCCCGGGAAAGCCCGGCCCTGCTCGAAGTACAAGAGCTTCGCGAGGGCCGGCTCCTTCGCCGCCAGCGCCGCCCTGTGGATGTCCTTCTCCCGGAGCGCGACGATCTCGCGCTTCAGCTGCTCGTTATCGGACCTGGCGTTCGCGAGGCCGTGGACGTAGTCGTATGCATCACGGAACGGCTGCGCGATCCGGGTCGCGGCGATCTGGAAGGGACGTAGCACCGTCGAGCCGACGCCCTGCGCGTCGTGGAGCGCTCCTGCCGTCGGCGAGCGGAACGAGATCGTTACGAGCGCCAAGGCGACGATGACGAGCCCGACGACGATCGCCCGGCGAATGAGCGCGCTGCGAGCCTTCGACGGGTACGGCGTAGGCTTCGAGCGCTGAACCGACGAGGCAAGGACCGCCGCGCGCGCGCTGCGACTTGGTGGAGCCACCGCAACAGGTTACCGCGGGCGCCCGTCGACCGAGTTGATCGGCTTGCGCCTAGCTAGTAGCGGTGGCGGCCGTTGCGAGAGCGGGCCTTGTTGCTGCGGTGGATGGCCTCGAACTCCTCGAGGCTCCGGCCCGAGCCGACGGCAACGCACGTAAGTGGGCTCTCCGCGAGGTGAACCGGCATCTGGGTCTCGTGGCGAAGCCGCTCGTCGAGCCCCGTCAGCAGCGAGCCGCCGCCTGCAAGCACGATCCCGCGGTCCATGATGTCCGCCGCGAGCTCCGGCGGCGTCTTGTCGAGCGTCGACTTGATCGCCTCGATGATCTGCGTGACAGGCTCGTCGAGCGCGCGGCGCACCTCCTCCGACGTGAGGATCACCGTCTTCGGCAGTCCCGTGAGCATGTCTCGGCCGCGCACCTCGGCCTGCAGCTCCTCGCGCAGGTCCCAGGCGGAGCCGATCTCGAGCTTGATCTCCTCCGCCGTCTGCTGGCCGATCAGGAGCTTGTAGTCGCGCTTGATGTGGTTGATGATCGCCTCGTCCATCTCGTCGCCGCCGACGCGCAGCGACTGTGAGACGACGATCCCGCCGAGCGAGATGACCGCGACCTCGGTCGTGCCGCCGCCGATGTCCACGATCATGTTCCCGGTCGGCTCGGCGACGGGGAGCCCGGCGCCGATCGCGGCCGCCATCGGCTCCTCGATGAGATACGCCTGGCGCGCGCCGGCCGACAGCGTCGCCTCCTCCACCGCACGCTTCTCGACACCCGTCACGCCGGACGGGACGCAGACTACGACTCGCGGGTGCGCGAAACGGTGCTGGTGCACCTTCTGGATGAAGTGACGGAGCATCTGCTCGGTGACGTCGAAGTCGGCGATCACGCCGTCCTTCAGGGGACGGATCGCCTGGATCGTCCCCGGCGTCCGCCCGAGCATCCGCTTCGCCTCGACGCCGACGGCGTGCACCTCGCCGGACCGCTGGTCGATGGCGACGACCGAGGGCTCCGACAGGACGATGCCGCGTCCGCGCACATAGACGAGCGTGTTCGCGGTGCCGAGGTCCACAGCCATGTCGCGGCCGCCGAAGCCGGTCAATCCAGAGAAGAGGCCCATCCCCGAGCCACTCTAACCGCAAAACGGCACAAAGCCTTGACCCTGCCGTGACAGCTTTCCGCCTAGCGTCCACGCCGTGAACGTGGTGACGCTGATCGGCAACCTCGCGACCGAGGTCGAGCTGCGCGAGGTCGGGCCGGACAAGAAGGTGGCGAGCTTCGTGCTCGCCGTAGACCGTGCCAGCCGCGACGGCGGCGCGGACTTCGTGCGCGTGTCGGCCTGGGACCGGCAGGCGGAGCTGTGCGCCGAGTACCTCGGCAAGGGCCGGCGGATCGCCGTCGACGGGCGGCTCAAGTCCAGCTCGTGGGAGGACGACGGAAAGCGGCGGAGTGCGCTCGAGGTGGTCGCCCGCCGGGTCGAGTTCCTCGGCGGCGGGCCGAGGCGCGACGACGAAGAAGGCGGGGAGGGCGGAGAAGTGATCCCGTTCGAGGCGGCTGCAGCGGTCTAGCTCCTCTAGCCCAGGGAAGCAACGAACTCGCGAATCGCTGCGAGGCAGGCGTCCGGCCTCTCGCCGATCAGGAGGTGCCCGCAGCCCGCGATCGTCCGTAGCGGCGCTCCCAGGCGGCGCGCGTACTCGATCCCGTCCTCGACGCCGACCCAGTTGTCACTCGCTCCCCAGAGACAGAGGCACGGGCACGTGACGCGATGGAGCTCGGTGCGCGGATCCGAGGCGAGCAGCGCGCGGCCCGCCTGGCGCGTGTCGGTGTGATGCGCGGGACCTTCGAGGAAGGCCTCGGCGAGCTCGGGCTCGAAGGCGTCGGGATCCGCCACACCCCACCAGCCGAACGCGGCCCTGCGGCCGAGCCGCGAGCGCGCCCAGGAGCGGCGGTACGGCGCGATCAAGCGTCCCGGCTTCGCGACGCCGAGCACGGCAAGTGTCACCTGCGCGGCGCGCGTCGCCGAGCCGATACCGGCCGCGGCGGCGAGGACGAGACCGCGAACCGCGTCGGGATTCAGCGCCGCGGCGCGGAGCGCGACGACGCCGCCGAGGGAGTGCCCGATCCAAATAGCATCGCCGGCCCCCTCTGCGGTGGCGATCCCGAGGACGGCCTCGGCCAGCGCGTCGACGTCGCGCGCTTCGGGCAGCAGCTCCGAGCGTCCGTGGCCGGGCAGGTCGGGAACGAGCACGCGGTGATCGAGAGCGAGCGGCGGCGCGAGCGCGCGCCAGTTCTCGATCGTGCCCCCGAGCCCGTGCACCAGGACGAGCGGCGGACCGCCGCCCGCCTCCTCGCCGCCGAGGGCGTAACGGAGCCGCGTTCCGCGCCACTCGAGCTCGCGCTCCTCGAATCCCTCCAACCGGTGTTTGCGGTCTGTCACCATTGAGGCATATTCTTCGGGTAATGGATGCTTCTGCAGGGCGGGCCGAGTGATGTCCGCGACCACGACAAGCAAGGGTGCGATCTAGCCCGCCAGCGCGTTGCGCGCGGCGGGTTTTTTCGTTCCAGGCTGGAAGGAGCCGATAAATGGCGAATCACCTCACGCCCGAAGAACTGTCGAAGGAGCTTGGGCTCGACAGGCAGGAGGTGATCCGGGTGTGCGTCGAAGAGGGCGTGCCTATCTATCAGGGCAAAATCGACAAGTACCTCTTCACGATGACGCAACAGCAGCTGGCAGCCCAGCAGCACCAGTCGGCAGCCTAGGCAGGCTGCCCTCGGGCGTCAGGCGGACTTCTTCGCCGTCGCCTTGCGAGACCGGGAACCAGAGCCGCCCTTCGAGGCGGCTTTCCCGTTCTTGGAGTCCTTCTCGGTGCGGCGGCTCTGCGCGTCGGCCACGCTCTGCCGCAGGGCCTCCATCAGGTCGATCACAGGCGCCTCGGCGGCAGGCTCCGGCGCGACGATCTCCTGGCCGGCCAGCTTCGCCTCGAGCATCTGCGCGAGGTCGCGCCGGTAGTCGTTCTCGAAGTCCTCCGGCGTCCACTCTCCGGCGAGGCTCGAGATGACCTGCTCTGCGAGCTTCAACTCCGCCGCCTGCACCTTGGTCTCGGCGACGGCTTCCTCGATCTCGTCCCTTGCGCGAACGTCCTCGGCGAAGAAGAGCGTCTCGAGCAGCAGGGCACCGGCCTGGGCGCGGATGAGGCAGAGGTTCTCCTTGCCCCAGAGCACGAACTTGCCGACCGCGGCCATGCCCGAGTCCTCCATCGCGCGCAGCAAGAGGACGTACGGCTTCCGCTGCGCGTCGGCGTCGGCCGGCGCCAGGTAGTACGTGCGGTCGAAGAAGACGGGGTCGACGTCCTCGAGCCGGACGAAGCGGAGGATCGCGATCGACTGCGAGCGAGTCAGCGCGACGGCTTCGAGATCGGCCTCCTCGACGAGGACGTATTGGCCCTTCGCAAACTCCCAGCCCTTGACGAGCTCGTCGGGCTCGACGTCCCGTTCGTGCACCGGGCAGTAACGCTTCTGCTTGATCGGCGTGCCGCACTCGCGATGCAGGGTGCGGAACGAAACGTCCTGCCGCTGGGTCGCGAGCGCAAGCCCAACGGGGATGTTGACGAGGCCGAAGCTGATCGATCCGTTCCAGATGGTCCGCATAAGAGGTCCCAGTTTAGTTAGGGACTGCCCGAATTCTCGTTTTTCATCGCCTTCCCTGCATACGATTCTGCCCATGGAGAGCCGCACTACGCCCGAGCTCTGGCGCGATGCCGTCCGCGACGCGCCGGCCGGGCCCGCGTATCTCGAGGAGACAGAGGACGACTGGCGGCCCGTCTCGTGGGACGAGGCGGCGGAACGTGTCTCGGCGCTGGCGCAAGGGCTGCTGGCGCGCGGCGTGCGCCACGGCGACCGGGTGGCGGTCCTCTCGCGCACGCGGCTCGAGTGGATCCTGCTCGACTGGGCGGTGATGTCCATCGGCGCCGTCGTCGTCGGGCTCTATCCAACGAGCACTGCGAAGGAGTGCGAATACATCCTCGGCCATTGCGAGGCGGTGCTCGCCTTCACCGAGGACGAGGATCAGACCCGGAAGCTCGTCTCCGTCCGCGGGTCGCTGCCGAACCTGCGCGAGATCATCCCCTTCGACTGGCTCGAGAAGCTCGAGTCCGACGGGCGCCTCGCGAGGCACCTGCGGCCGGAGCCGGTCGCCGAAGACGACCTGGCCACGCTGATTTACACGTCCGGCACGACCGGGCCGCCGAAGGGCTGCATGCTCACGCACCGCAACCTCGTCACCGCCGCGATCCGCGTCGTGGAGGGGATGAACCAGCCCGACGACATTGTCCTCCTCTTCCTGCCGCTCGCCCACAGCTACGGCCGGCTGGCCCACCAGGCAGCGACCCATCGTGGCGCAACCGTCGCGCTGGTCGCCGACGTCGCACGGGTGCCAGAGGCGCTCGCGACCTTGCGCCCCACGGTCCTTCCGGCCGTCCCGCGCGTCTACGAGAAGGTGCACGCGAACGCCCTTGGCGAGATCGAGCGCGCCGGCGGCGTGCGTAGCCGGATCGGGCTGTGGGCGCTCGGGGTCGGCGCCCGCACGAGCCGCGCCCGGCGAGAGGGTGCTCCCGCAGGACTCGTCCTCGCGCTACAGCAGCGACTGGCCGATCGGCTCGTGTTTGCCAAGGTGCGCGAGCGGCTGGGCGGTCGCCTGCGCGTCGGGGTCTCCGGGGCCGCGCCGCTCTCCACCGACGTCATGGAGTTCTTCCACTCGCTCGGCGTGCCTGTGATCGAGGGCTACGGCCTGACCGAGACGGCGAGCTCGGCGACCGTCAACGAGCCCGGCGACTTCCGGATCGGCACGGTCGGCCGGCCGGTCGAGGGCGCCGAGATCCGGCTCGCCGACGACGGCGAGATCCTGATCCGCAGTCCTTCCGTCTTCGCCGGCTACTACAAGGAGCCCGAGGCCACGGCCGAGGCGCTGACCGAAGACGGCTGGTTGCGCACCGGCGACGTGGGTGAGATCGACGACGAAGGCTTCTTGCGGATCACCGACCGGAAGAAGGACCTGATCATCACCGCGGGCGGCAAGAACATCGCGCCGCAGAACCTCGAGAACGCTCTCAAGTCGTCGCGCTTCGTCTCGCAGGCGCTTATCGTGGGCGACCGGCGCCCCTACGTGACGGCGCTGGTGACGCTGGACGAAGGCGAGCTCGGCTCGAGCGGTCGCGACCCGCAGAAGCTCGTGCAGGAACTCGTGGACGACGTCAACCGCGACCGTATGCGCGTCGAGCAGATCAAGCGGTTCGTGATCCTCCCGCGCGACTTCTCGCAGGAGGAGGGCGAAGTGACGCCGACGCTGAAGCTGCGCCGCCGAGTGATCCACGAGCACTTCGCCGCCGAGATCGAGCGGCTGTACGACTAGCCGAGGATCCGCTTCGCGCCGTCGTACTCCGACGCGTACCAGCCCCCACTGAGGCTGTCGATGCGGACGACGGAGCCGGTGTGCGGCGCATGGATGAACGACCCGCCGCCGACGTAGATCCCGACGTGGCCGAGGCCCGCGAAGAAGACGAGGTCGCCGGGCTGGAGCTGGCTCCGCGAGACCGAGACCGAGTCGGCGTAGTTGTACTGCGCCACGGTGTAGTGCGGCAGCGAAACTCCCACCTGGGCATACACGTACGCGACGAGTCCCGAGCAGTCGAAGCCACTGGGGCTCTCGCCGCCATACACGTACTGGACGCCGAGATAGCGCTCGGCGATGCCCACGACGCTGCTGTAGCGGGCACCCGCGACCGACGTGCTCGTAGGACCGGCCCCAAAACTGACCTTCGGGCTCGCAACCTGGGTCTGCGCGACTCTCGCGGCCCGGGCTGCCGCGGCCTGCTGCGCTTGCTGCTCAGAGATCAGCTGCTGGATCTGGGAGCGAACGGTGCTGTAGAGATGCCGCTCGGAGGCGAGCTTGCCCTCGATCTGGTTGCGCTCCGCCGCGCGCGCCGCGACGAGCCGGTGCTGCCGGGTGCGTTCGTTGCGCAGCAGCGTCCGCCGGTGCACGATCTGGTGCTGGAACCCGACAACCTGCTGGATGAGCGCCGTGTCCTGCTTCGACATCGTGTTGGCGGCCTCGATGCGTGACATCAGGTCGTCGATGCTGCGGGCCCCGAGGATGACGGATAGCGAGGATTGCTGGTCCTGCGACGTGTAGATCGCGACGAGCCGTCTCGCAAGCGCGTGCTGCGCGTGAGCGAAGTTGCCGCGAGCAACGCCGAGCGCCTGGTGGTTGATCCGAAGCCTCTGCTCGACGATTCGGAGCTTCTGGGTCGCCGCCTGGTAGGCGCTGTTCGCCCGCTGCGCCTGCGCGTCGAGGGATTGCAGCTGCGCGAGGACGCCCTGAGCCTGCGCTCGCTTCGCACTGATCTGGTCCGCGTGCGCACGCGGTGCCGAGGCCCCGAGCAGGCCCGCAAAAAGCAGGCCGATCAGAAGTGCCAGGAGCGCAACTAGCCGCCGCGGCACGCGCAATGACGTCCTCCCGCCCGTCACAAGCGGAGCACGGTAACAAGCCTGCCGGATGCTCGCACGGAGAACCGTCACGAAAACGCTGCAATTCGGCACCAGGTTTCCGGAAGCGCCCTACCGCAGCTGCCGCAGGGATTTGCGCGCGTCGAGTACGGTCAGCCCTTCATGCTCGGGGGGAGAAGATCTCGCGCCGTGCGGTTTGGCGCCCTGGCCGCTGCTGTGCTCACGCTCACAGCGTCGGCCGCGCTGGCAGCTCCGGGCAGCGGAGGCGGCGCGCAGGCGAGCAACTCCGACGCCACGTTGCAACAACTCGGCACGCGGACACATCAGGCGCTGCTCAGCCTCTACGTGCTCGACTCGCAGCTGCAGGCATGGCGCGCGCGACTCGGCTCGCTCCAGACGGAGGAGGCCGATCTGCGGACGCGGCAGGCGTCCCTCGAGGGCGAGCTGGCCGCGGACGAGGCCTCCTTCAAGATGAGCCGGCGCAGCCTGGTCCTCGAGCTTCGCGCCCTGTACGAGCAGGGCGGCGTCGATCCGGTTGCCGTCGTGCTCGGAGCGAAGTCGCTCAGCACGGGCCTCAACCAGCTCGCCGACCTGTCGCGCGCCGCTGACCAGAGCCGCCAGATCGTCGCGGCAACGGCCGCGGCTCATCGCCGCCTACTCCGGTCGCAACACCTGCTCGCGGCGGAGAAGCGGCGACTCGACCGCTCGCTGGCCGCCGCCCGGCAGGCCGAGCAGAGGCTCACAGCGGCGGCCGCGTCCCGGGCCGCGTATGTCTCGTCGCTGCGGGCGCAGGAGCGTCTGCGCGCGGAACAGGTACGCAGCGTCGAGTCGCAGGCTCAGGCCGCTCAGCAGAAGTCGCAGAGTCTGCAGCAGCCGACGACTTCGGCACCGACGGGCAAGCGGCAGCTCACCGTGAGCGCCACCTGCTACGACCTGTCAGGCCGCACCGCGACCGGCATGCCCGTCGGCCAGGGCGTCGTCGCGGTCGACCCCTCCGTGATCCCGCTCGGCACCAAGATGTACGTGCCCGGCTACGGCAACGGCGTGGCGGCAGACGTCGGCGGCGGGATCAAGGGCAACATCATCGACCTCTGGATGACGCCCTCCCAGTGTGCGTCCTGGGGGCGCCGCACCGTCACCATCACGCTTTACTGAGTACACTGGCGCCGCGAAAGGGGGGATTCGCGGTGACGGAGCTGGTGGAAACGGCCGAGGAACGGCACACAGAGCCACTCCGTGTGCTGCTGGTCGACGACCACGACCTCTTCCGCACGGGTCTGCGGAACCTGCTCGAAGAGCAGGGGCTCGCGATCGTGGGTGAGGCCGCGACTGGCGCAGAGGCCGTCACGAACGTGAGCGAGCTCACGCCGGATGTCGTCGTCATGGACCTCAACATGCCGGCAATGGGAGGTGTCGAGGCGACCCGCCACATCGCGGAGGTCTCGCCGCTGACACGAGTCGTGATGCTCACGATCTCGGACGAGGACTCAGACGTCACCGACGCGATCCTTGCCGGCGCCTGCGGTTATCTCCTCAAGGACGCCTCGATCCAGGAGCTCGTCTCGGGCATCCGGGCGGCGGCACGGGGCGAGGCGCTGATCTCTCCGCACGTCGCCGCGAAGGTGCTGCAGCGGATCCGCGCCACGAGCGCACAGCCGGAGATCGAGGAGATGATCCGCGCGGAGCTCTCGGAGCGCGAGATCGAGGTGCTGAAGCTGATCGCGAACGGCAAGGACAACGCCGTCATCGCGGCCGAGCTCCACATCAGCCCGAAGACCGTGAAGAACCACATCTCGAACATCCTGATGAAGCTTCAGATCGACAACCGCATCCAGGCCGCCGTCTACGCCGTCCGCAGCGGGATCGTCTAGGAGCCGGCGCTGCGCGCGACGCGGCGTCGCGCCTGCAGGTTGCGGAGCAGGGAGCGAAGCCGCTCGAGCTCGCCGTCGGCGGTTTCGAGCGACTCTGAGAGCCGGGCGAACTCCCGGAGGTTCTCCTCCCCGCCCGCGTCTCGTGCGACCTCGCCGAGCCGCCGCTCGATCCGGGTGCGCTCGGCCTCGAGCGCAAGCGCTTCGGCGTAGCCGTCGGTCAGCGTCGACTCGATGATCTCGACGCTGGGTGCCCCGGCACCGTCCTCGGGCATCCTGAGCAGCTCCGCAATCTCGTCCCGCAGCGGCATGACCCCCGATTATCGAACGGTGGAGAGACGACGGGAATGGGCCGCACGGCCCATCTTCCCGAGCCGGTTGACCCATTCAGCTTGACGTTTGGCCTCTCGCTTGAAAAATAGAAAGGCCGTGCCTCTCCGTCTCGCCGCATCGGTAGTGGCAATTGCCGCGTTCTTGCTCGTCCCGGCTGCGCAGGCAGGCTCTCGCAGCGAGTTCCAGGCGCACCTCGCGCGGGCGCTGCACGTGCGTCACGTCAGCCCCGGCCGCACCGGCGCGATCGTCCTCGACCTGGAGACCGGCGCGAAGCTTTTCGTTCACAACCCGCTGCTTGGGCTCAGGCCGGCCTCGAACGAGAAGCTCGCCACGACCTATGGCGCCCTGACCGCGCTCGGCCCCTCGTTCCGAATTGACACCGACGTGCTCGGCGAGGGCCGGCAGGACGGAGCGACCTGGCAGGGGAACCTCGTGCTCAAGGGCTACGGGGACCCGGCGCTGTCCTTCGCCCAGCTGAGCTCGCTCGCGCGCCAGGTGGCTGCGGCCGGGATCAGGCACGTGAGCGGCCGGATCCTCGGCGACGAGAGCTGGTTCGATACGCGCCGCACCGGGGTCGGCTGGAAGCCGGCTTACTACCTCCACGAGTCGCCGGCGCTCTCGGCACTCGTCGTCAACCGCGGGTGGACGGGACGGTACGAGACGAGGCTGCCCGCCCTGATGGCGGCCCAGGCCTTCCGGCGCGACCTGCGGCACGCGGGCGTCACCGTGCACGGCGCGGCTGCGGTCGGCGTCACCGCGGAGCAGGCGGTTCAGCTCGCAGAGGTCGCGTCGGCACGGGTCGCCACGCTCGTACGCCACATGGACGTCTTCAGCGACAACTTCTACGCCGAAATGCTGCTGAAGGAGATCGGCGCGGTGCAGGGCAGCGACGGCTCTTCCGCGGCCGGCGCCGCGGTGGAGCGGCGACTGCTCGACGATGCAGGCGTGCCGCTCGGAGGCGTCCGGATGGTCGACGGCTCCGGCCTCTCGCTCCTCGACCGTTGGACGCCGGTCGGCCTCGCGACCCTGCTGCGCACGATGTGGCAGGACAGCGACCTGCGACCCTACGTCGTCCCCGCCCTGCCGATCGCCGGCGAGACGGGGACGCTCGAGCACCGGATGCGCTTGGCGCCGGCCCGCGGCCTCGTGCGCGCCAAGACCGGCACGACGAGCAACTCGTCGGCGCTCTCGGGCTTCGTCGGCGACCGCTACGTCTTCTCGATCCTCGAGAACGGCAGCCCGGTGAGCGTGCCGAACGCCGAGGAGTCGCAAAACCGCTTCGCGCAGGTGCTGGCGCGCGCGGCAGCCTCCTAGGACTCGCCGAGCAGCGCGAGCAGATCGTTCTCGGAGAGGATCGGCACCTCGGCCTTCTGTGCCTTCGTCAGTTTCGAGGCACCCGGCTCTTCCCCGGCCACCAGGCCCGTCGTCTTCGCCGAGACGGAGCCCGTCACCTTCGCGCCGAGCGCCTGCAGCCGCGCCGTCGCCTCGTCGCGGGAGAAGCGCTCGAGCGTGCCGGTGATCACGTAAGTGCTGCCGGTGAGCGGTCCTTCGGGCGGCCGCTCCTCCTCCCCCGCCTCGAACCGAAGACCGAGGTCGCGCAGCTCCGCGACGAGGGCACGGTTCTGCTCGTCCGCAAACCAGTCGACCACGTCCTCGGCGCGGTCGGGGCCGAAGCCCTCGACCTCGGCGACCTCCTCCGGAGTCGCCGCGACCAGCCGGTCGACCGTGCCGAAGTGGCTCGCAAGGTTACGCGCGAGTACCCAGCCGATCCCCGGGATGTTCAGGCCGAGGAGGACGCGCGAGAACGGCACCTCCTTGGAGCGCTCGATTGAATCGATTGCGGCGCTCGCGGAGATCTCCGCGAAGCCCTCGAGCTCCACCAGCTGCTCCTTCGTCAGGCGGTAGAGGCCGGGCAGCGAGCGAACGAGGCCCTTCTCCCACAGGATGCGGATCGTCTGCTCGCCGACGCCGTCGATGTCGGCGACGGCTGTCCAGTTGATCAACGTCTCGAGCCCGCGCGAGGGGCAAGCGCGGTTCGGGCAGCGGTGCATCGCCTCTCCCTCGGGCTTCACGATCGCCGTCCCGCAGAGCGGACAGTGGCTGGGCATCCGGAACTCCTTAGTCCCCCGCCGGTGCCGCCCCGCCGGACCGACGATCTGCGGAATGACGTCACCTGCGCGCTGGACGATGACGTCGTCGCCGGCCCGGATCTGCTTGCGGTTGATGTCCTCCTCGTTGTGCAGCGTCGCGCGGGTCACAGTGACCCCGCCGACCGGGACGGGCTCCATGATCGCCCACGGGTTGAGCGCGCCCGTCCGACCCACCCGGATGCGGATCTCGCGCAGCCGCGTCACGGCCGTCATGGGCGCCCATTTGTACGCGCGCGCCCAGCGAGGGCGGGAGTGCAGGGCTCCGAGCCGGCCCTGCTGGTCCAGCGAGTCGACCTTGATCACGACGCCGTCGATCTCGTAGTCGAGCTCGAGCCGCCGTCTTTCCCACTCGACGCACGCAGCGGCGACCTCCTCGATCGACTCGAGCCGCTCTGCGTATGGGTTGGTGCGCAGGCCGCGCTCGCGCAGCCATTCGAGCATCTCGAACTGCGTCTCGAACGTGACGCCCTCGCGGTGGCCGGCGCCGTAGACCCAGATCGAGAGCGGCCGGTCCGCGGTGATCGCCGAGTTCTTCTGGCGTAGGCTGCCGGCCGCAGCGTTGCGCGGATTCGGCGCGAGCTTCTGATTGGTCCCCGCGAGGCGCTCGTTCAACTCGTTGAAGCCCGAGATCGGCAGGTACACCTCGCCGCGGACCTCGATCACGGCCGGAGGATCACCCTCCAGGCGCAGCGGGATCGCTTTGATCGTCCGCAGATTCGGTGAGACGTCCTCACCTTGCACGCCGTCGCCGCGGGTCGCCCCGCGCACGAAGACGCCGTCCTCGTAGGTGAGATTGACCGCCAGCCCGTCGATCTTCGGCTCGAGGACGTAGGCGACCGCGGCGTCGCTGCCGAGCCGCTTGCGAACGTCTTCGTCCCACTTCCGCAGCCCCTCCTCGGTGGTCACCTTCTCGAGCGAGCCCATCGGCTCCAGGTGCCGGACCTTCTGGAACTTGTCGGACAGACCACCGACGCGCCGCGTCGGCGAGTCGGGCGTGACGAGCTCGGGATGCTCCTCCTCGAGCGCCATAAGCTCGTCGTAGAGGACGTCGTAGGCGGCGTCCTCCATCAGCGGCGCGTCCTCGACGTGGTAGGCGATGAGAGCGCGGTTGAGGACGTCGCGCAGCTCTGCGGCACGTGCGGCGGCAGTCGTCGTCTTAGAGGAGGCCAAGGAGCTCCTCGGCACGGTCGACCATCGCGTCCGGCTGCTCGGCCTCGAGCCGCGCTCGGTCGTGGATCCGGCCCCACGTAACGGCGACGGCGAACATTCCCGCCGCCTTCGCGGCGCGCATGTCGAAGGGTGAGTCACCGACGTAGGCGGTCGAGGCGGGGTCCGCTCCGAGCCGCTCGGCGCCGAGCAGCAGCGGCTCCGGATCGGGCTTGTGCCGCTCCGTCTCGTCGCCGCCGACGATCGTCTCGAAGAGATGGCCGAGCGGGACGTTCGCAAAGGCGAGCTCGACGGTCGAGCGGCGCTTGGCGGTGACCACGCCGAGCCTCCGGCCTTCCTCGTGCAGCTTCACGAGCACGTCCTCCATGCCGGCACACGCCTCGAGCTCGTCGTGCAGCGGCTCGTTGTGCGCGCGATAGACGTCGACGAGCCGCTCCACCTGGTCGGGCGCGAGCGCTTGCATCTGCGCCTCGAGCCCGGGCCCGCCGACGGTCTGCATCAGCTCTTCGTCGGAATACTCGCGGCCGAGCACCTCGCGGGTCGCGTGCCGCATCGAGGCGAGGATGATCGCGCCGGAGTCGACCACGGTTCCGTCGAGGTCGAAGAGGACGGTCTCGAACCGCATGCGTCGATCGTATCGACGGGCTCTGAGTAGGCTCCCGCGGTGGCCGAGGTGTCCGACTTTCGCTACCTCGTCGTCCCACATACGCACTGGGATCGCGAGTGGTACCTGCCCTTCGAGTTCTTCCGGCTGCGTCTCGGCTCGGTGGTTGACGGCGTCCTGGACACGCTCGAATGCGACCCGTCCTTCACGTCGTTCACGCTCGACGGGCAGGCGATCGTGCTCGAGGACTACGTCGAGGTGCGGCCGGAGAACGCGAGACGGCTGCAGGCGCTGCTCGACGCCGGACGACTCGAGGCCGGCCCGTCGTACGTCCTGCCCGACGAGATCCTCGTGGGGGGCGAGTCGCTCGTCCGCAATCTCCTGCTCGGCCGCCGCGTCTGCCGGCGCTTCGGCGTCGAGCCGAGCGGCGCCGGCTACCTCCCCGACAGCTTCGGTCACCCGGCGCAGCTGCCCCAGATCCTGGCGGGATTCGGCATCCGGACCTTTCTCTTCTCCCGCGGCATGGGCGACGAGATCGACGACGTCGGCGTCGTCTTCCGCTGGGGTGCGGGCCCCGCAGAGGTCGTCGCCTGCCAGCTGCTCCCGCACTACGACAACTTCGCGCGCCTCACGTGGCATCACGACGCCGAGGAGCGCATTCGCGCGATCGTCGAGCGGTTCGGCGAGGTCGTGTCCGGCGCGAGACAGGACGAGATCGTGCTCGCGAACGGCTCCGACCACCTGCCGATCGAGCCGGAGCTGCCGCAGATCCTCGGCGGGCTCGAGACGACGTTCGGCGCGCAGTTCCGGATCGGCCGCTACGACGAGCACACCCCCGCGCCGGAGGGACTCCCGGTGTACGAGGGCGAGCTCGTCGGCAGCCGGCTGCAGAACCTCCTGCGCGGCGTCAACTCGGCGCGGATCTACCTCAAACAGGCGAACGAGCGCGCGGAGCGGCGGCTGCTCTCGATCGAGACGGCCGCGGCGCTGCGCACCCTGCGGGAAGACGCGCCGGATCCGACCGCAAACCTGCGGCTGGCGTGGCGCGACCTGCTCCGCAACCACCCGCACGACTCGATCTGCGGTTGCTCGTGCGACGAGGTGCACCAAGACATGCTCGTCCGCTACGAGCAGCTCGACCGGATGCTCGACTTCGTCGAGCGCGAGGCGGTCGGGGTCGGCGGCGCGCTCGTGAACACTCTGCCCTTCCGCCGGCGCCGCGCCGTCGAGGGCGAGCTGTACGAGCTCGACGGCTTCTGCAGCCGACGACCGGAACGGGTCGCCACTCTCGGGAAGGAGATCGATCTCGAGCCGATCGCCGACCTGCTTCTCTTCGAGGACGAGTCGGACGTCGGCGACCTGTACACGTTTTGCCCCGGCGGCACGACCACGTCGGCGCTGCTCGTCAGCAGTCGGCGGAACGGCAACTCACAGGTGCTCGAACACGAGCTCCCGGGAATACGGATCCAGACCACGATTCGGGCCGAGAGTCTGGATCGCATCGAGCTGACGAGCATCATCGAGAACGAGGCCGAAGACCACCGGCTTCGCGTGCTCGTCCGCTCCGACGACAGCCCGGACGAGGTGAGGGCCGAGAGCCAGTTCGCCGTCGTCCGCCGTCCGCTCGCGCCGCCGCCTCCTCGCACGGACTGGGTCGAGCCGCCGGTGCCGACGGCGCACACACTCGGCGCCGTCGCGCTCGGCTCCCTCGTCCTGCTCACGAAGGGCCTGCCGGAGTACGAGGCCTCGGAGGACGGGCTGCGGCTGACGCTGCTGCGCTGCGTCGGCACGATCTCGCGGCCTCCCGACCTGCCGACGCGCCCTCTCGCGGCAGGGCCGGACATCGCCACGCCGGACGGCCAATGCCGCGGCCGGCACGTATTCGAGTACGCGCTCCGCTTCGACGGCGACGAGCTCACAGACGCGGCCCTGATCCGGGCCAGCCAGGACTACCGCACCGACTTCCTCCGCGGCGATCCGTTCGAGGCCCCGCTCGACCTCGGCGGCGACATCGTCTTCTCGTGCCTCAAGCCGGCGGAGGACAGCAGCGGCCTCGTCCTGCGCGTCTTCAACGCGAATCCCCAACCCGAGCCGCTCAGCCTGAACCTGCCCGCCCGTCGCATCCGGCTCGACGAGGAGGAAGCGGTCGACGGCGGTCTGGAACTCGCACCAGGCGAGATCGCAACGTTCCTCCTCACTAAGTAACAGACTGTTACTTAGTAAGACACGGCCAGGAAGTACAGGCCCCACGGCGGCGCCGTGGCGCCGGCCTCGGCGCGTGCGCGGCCGTCGAGCAGGCCCGGGATCGCCGCGGGCGTCTCGACCATCGTGCCGACCAGGCTGCGGACCATGTGGCGGAGGTAGCTGTTCGCCGTGATCTCGAAGTCGAGGTGGTCGCCGCGCCGGATCCACTCGGCCCGCTCGACGGCGCGGACGAAGACGTCGTGGTACGTCTGCGACGGGGTGAAGGCCCTGAAGTCGTGCTGCCCGGCGAGGGCGGCGGCGGCGCGCGCCAGTGCGCCCTCGTCGAGCGGCTGGGGAACCCACCAGCTCCGGCGGAGCTCGAACGGCGACCGCGTCGAGCGGGTGTAGAGCCGGTAGCGATAGCTGCGCGAGCGCGCGGAGTGCCGGGCGTGGAAACCTGCGGGAGCGTCGGCGGACGAGAGCACCGTGATCGAGTCGGGGAGGCGCGCATTGAGCGCCGCGGCGGCGCGCTTCGGCGGCGGCCCTCCCTCGACGTCGACCGAGGCGACCTGACCGAGCGCGTGGACGCCCGAGTCCGTGCGGCCCGCGACGGCGAGGCTCTCCACCGACGCGAAGGTCTCGGCGAGAGCCTGCCGCAGGGCGGCCTCCACCGTCGGCAGCCCGGGCTGCGCCGCCCAGCCGCGGAACGGCGTGCCGTCGTACTCGATCGTCAGGATGAGGCGCACGTCAGGGCATCCTGACCGCATTTGTCAGGCGTGCCTTATGTTCTGGTGTTTTGCACACTTTCTGATATACTCTATTCGTGAGCGACGAGCATACCTTTCTCCTCCAGAAGGTCCAGCCGGCAATGGTCGGTCTCATCGACGGCTCGCTCTCGACGCTGGCGCCGATCTTCGCGGTCGTACTCGCCTCACACGACACGCGTTACGCGTTCATCGCCGGTCTTGCGACCTCGATCGGTGCGGCGATCAGCATGGGCTTTTCGGAGGGTCTGTCGGACACGGGCGAGCTCACGGGCCGCGGCAGCCCCTGGACACGCGGCCTCATTACGGGCGGTGGCACGTTCCTCGGAGGGATCCTCCACTCCCTGCCGTTCCTGATCACGAACTACCACGTGGCGCTCATCTTCGCCGTCGCCGTGGTGGCGTTCGAGCTGCTGATGCTCGCGTACTTCCGCTACCGCTTCTTCGAGGACACGTTCATTCGCGCCCTGGGCATCGTCACGTTCGCAGGCGTCCTGATCGTGGCGATCAGCGCCGGCCTCGGCAGCCTGCTCGGCGCGCCGGTCGCCAGCTAGCGACTACGGCTCGAAGTCGACGAGCTCGAGGTAGACCATCTCGGCGGCGTCGCCGGCCCGATTGCCGAGCTTGACGATCCGCGAGTAACCGCCCGGCCGGTCCGCCATCCGCGGCCCGACGTCGTCGAACAGCTTGTGCACCGCCTCCTGCGAGCGGAGCACGGAGAGCGCCTGCCGGCGCGCGTG
>DASXOM010000118.1:0-4773 GCA_036494245.1 Gaiellaceae bacterium | reverse complement strand
GTCGTTCCGGACGTTGCCGAACTTCGTGGCGAGCACGACCTCGTCGCGGCGGTCGCGGATCGCCTTGCCGACGAGCTTCTCGTTCGCGCCGCTGCCGTACATGTCCGCGGTGTCGAGGAAGTCGATCCCGAGCTCGAGCGCACGGTGGATCGTCGCGACCGCCTCGTCCTCGTTCGTCGTCCCGTAGAACTCCGACATCCCCATGCAGCCGAGACCGAGAGCGGAGACCTCGAGCCCTTGCCTTCCGAGCGTGCGTCTGTCCATAAGGCGACGCTACCCGCGTCGCACCGCTCTAAGCGGCCGGGAACACGAACGGGGTCGTCGTCGTGAGCTGGACGAAGCCGAGGCGCTCGAGGATCGGGCGGCTCGTCGGCAGCGCGTCGACGTAGAGCCAGCGGTACCCGCGCTCCCGCGCGAGCTCCGCCCGCCGGGCCACCGTCGCCTTGTACAGCCCGCGCCCGCGGAACTCCGGCAGCGTCACGCCCCCGAACAACCCGGCGAACTCGACGCCTGGATCGAGATCCACCCGACCCCCGGAGACCGGCTGGCCGTCGACGCAGGCGACCACGGGGACTGCGTCCTTCGGGAAGCCGGAGCCGTGGCGGCGGCCGAAGATCCGCTCCGCGAGCGCGACGAACGCCTCGACGTCCTCCCGCAGCTCGACGTCGGGCGGCGGTGGTGGAATCGAGGCTGCCTCGGCGACGACGACCGTCTCGGAGTCCTCCGGCTCGAGCCCGGCCGCGACGAGCCGCTCCGGCAGGTCGGCCGGAAGGTCGTGCGAGTAGTACTTCCACTCGACCCAGCCGGGCAGCTCCCGCATCCGCGCGACGAGCGGCTCGACGTCCCCGTCGGGGGGCGGCCGGAGCACCGCGCTCCAACCCTTGCTGACGTAGAAGCCGTCGGGCCGGTTGGGCCGCCGCACCTGTGCGTCGAACAGCTCGAGGAGGCTCTCGGGTACCATGCCGCCCCGATCATGGCGGTTCCGAAGCGGAAAACCTCCAAGTCGCGCCGCGACAAGCGGCGCGCGACCCACGCGATCAGCGCGCCGAAGGTCAACGTCTGCCAGACGTGCGGCCAGCCGAAGCGCCCGCACCGCGTCTGCCCGACCTGCGGCCACTACAAGGGCCGCGAGGTCGAACCGCTTCGCACCCACGCGCCGTAGCCGCTTTTAGCCTCGGTCCGGCAGCGTTGCCGCCGCGCGACAGCCGAGACCCTTCGGACCCCAGGCGTGGACGGCGATCGTGTCGCTGCCGCGGAGATCCGGCACCATCCGCCGGACCTCCCACGAGTCGCCGCTGCGGGTCGTCGTCCGCGTGGCGCGGGAAGACACGCGGTTCTCGTGCACGAACGTGATCCTCCACAGGCCGCGCCCGCGATCTTGCCGGAGCCGGAAGCGAGCCTCGATGCGGTCGTCGCTTGCCTGGAGCCGAAGTGACGCCGTGGCGCCGCGCGCGCAGTTGCCCCCGACGCGGACGTCCCCGCCGCCGCCTCCGCCCGCGCGGGCGGCTCCGCCCGAGAGGGCGAATAGGCACAGCACGAGGAGCACGCGACGGGTCACACCGTGAGTGTGCGTGACCTCGCCGACCTGGACAATGGGACCTTGGTCGGACTCATTCCGAGAGGTCGTCGCGGAGCCCCTCTCGCTCCGCCCAGAGCACTGCCTGGACGCGGTCGGTCACGCCGATCTGCCGGAAGATGTTCGTCAGGTGCGTCTTCACGGTCTTCTCGCTGATCCCGAGACGTTGTGCGATCAGCTTGTTCGGCAGCCCGTCGAGCAGCAGCGCAAGCACCTCGCGTTCGCGCGGTGAGATTCCCTCGAGCGGGTCCGGTGCGTCCTTCGCCTCGAGCAACAGCCGGGCGGCCTGCGGATCGAGCGGCGCTCCGCCCGCTGCGGCGGCGCGGATGCCTCGCAGCACCTCCTCGGCGGATGCGTCCTTGAGGAGATAGCCCGCCGCTCCGCTGCTGAGCGCTGCGTTGATCCGGCGCAGGTCCGAAAACGACGTGAGCACGAGAACCGTCGTCCCGGGTGACTCCTCGCGGATGATGCGGGTCGCCGCGATCCCGTCGAGCATGGGCATCTCGAGGTCCATCAGCACGACGTCCGGCGCCGAGTCGCGGCAGGACTCGACGGCCTCGGCGCCGTTCTCGACGGTGGCGACCACCTCGAGATCCGGCTGAGCCGCGATTACGCCCGCGAGCCCGTCGCGAACGACCCCGTGATCGTCGGCGATCAAGACACGAATCACCGGAGCGGCACCTCCAGCCGGATGCGCGTCCCCGCGCGCTCGCGCGAGTCGACCGTGAGATTCCCTCCTGCCTGTCGAGCCAGCTCCTCGACGAGCGAGAGGCCGAGGTGCCCTTCCGTGCGCCGCCGTTCTCGCTCGTCGGCCCCGAAGCCGCGGCCGTCGTCGGCGACCAGCAGCCGCGCGGTCGAGTCCGGGACGTCGACCTCGACCGAGACGGCGGTGGCGTCGGCATAGGCGATCACGTTCCGAACGGCCTCCTGGGCCACGCGATAGACGAGCGCCTGGGTGTCCGGATCGAGGCGATCGAGGCCGTCGAATCGCAACTCGATCTTCGTCCCCCGTGCGGCGAGTGGACTGACGAGGTCGCGGATCGCGGCTTCGAGGCCGGCCGTCGCCAGAGTCGGTGGATGCAGGTCGACGAGCAGCGCCCGCAGATCGCGCACGGTGGCGCGGAGGCGATCGATCGCGCGTCGCACGACCGCGGCGTCCGCGTCTGCTCCCCGCGACTCAGCACCGTCGGCCACCGGCGCCAGCGAGAACGCGAGGCCGGCCAGCTCCTGCACCGGGCCGTCGTGGAGGTACGAGGCCACGCGACGCCGCTCGCGCCGCGACGACGTGACTGCATTCGCCAGCAGGCCCTCACGCTGCTCGTGGCTCCGCTGCAGCCTGCGCATGAGCGACCAGAGCAGAGGAACCTGGATCACCAGGATGAGCCCGATCGCGCCGAGGATCGGCGGTGCGAGCGCTCTCAGCAACCTCCGCGCATCGGCCGTGACCGAGCCGAAGCGCTGGTAGATCTCGAACAGCATCGGGGTGCCCGACGGGGTTCGGATGCGGGTATACGCCTCGATCAGCCGCCCCTCCTGCCGGTCGAGCGCGTTCTCGGGGCGACTCAGGTCGCTGACCTCCACCTGCGCCCCGCCGTTCCTCAGCAACCGGTACTGGTCTTCGTCCAACGCGTAACGGTGGCCGATCTCCTCGGGATTGTCGGAATAGAGGACCCGGCCGGCGGTCGACCAGATCTTCACGCGCACGATTGACTTGCTCAGGACCCGACCGACCACCACGTCGTCAACCGACCGCACGGCGTCCCTCCGACCGGCGAGGAGTCCGTTGCCCACCGTCGGTTCGACGACGTTCGCCGCCTCTTGCACGCGCGTTCGCGTCTGCCGCTTCGCCTCGTCGATCGCAACCGAGCGCAGGACGAAGTAGCCGCCTACGACGGCCACGACGAACGCGGCCAATGTTCCCACCGCAAAGCGGATGACGACCGACCGCGTCGAGGGGGCGGCCGAAGGATCCCGGCGCTCGGAGAGTCTCACCCTGCTCATGATCGCCGCTCTCGGACGCTCGAGTGCTGCGCTCGGACCAATGTCCCATTGCGGCTCGGACCGGGGCAACGCGACCCTGCCGTCGACCCCGAAGCCCCAAAGGAGACCTCCATGTCCCGCAAGCCCATCTCACTACTCCTCGCCCTCTTCGCCCTCTCGCTCCTCGCAGTGCCGGCCGCCCTCGCGAAAGGCGGCAACGCCGTCCGCATCCGGGGCGTCTGCACGAAGCAGTCGACGAGCACCATGAAGCTGAGCCGCGAGGACCGCGGCATCGAGATCGAGTTCGAGGTCGACCAGAACCGGAACGGCGTTCCGTGGAAGGTCAGGCTCAGCCGCAACGGCAAGGCGATCGCGTCGCTCACCGCCAGGACGCGCGCTCCGAGCGGCTCGTTCGATATCCGCCGTGTGGTCGCCGGACAGCTCGCCGCCGACCGCATCAAGGCCGTCGCGACCCGCTCGGGCGAGACGTGCACCGCCGACAGCGCCAAGCCCAAGGGCGCGAACACCGGTACGACGGCAAACCAGGGAGCCGACGACAACGGACACGATGTCGGCGACGACCACGGCGGGCATTCCGGCCGGCACTCCTGACGATCCGTCAGACGTCACCGCCTCGACCAGAAGGGCCGCGCGGCTTCGCGCGGCCCTTGTCGCAGGTGGGCGCCATGCACTGCCATACGCGCCGACGGTGCCACCGGACTGGAACCACGCTCCGTAGAGTCCGCCACATGATCCGGATCGCCGTCGATGCCATGGGGAGCGACCGTGGCGCAAGCGCCGTCATCGAGGGGGCGCTCCAGGCCGCCTCCGACGAGATCGTGCCCGTCGTCTTCGGCTCGCCGGACCTCGACACTCGCGGCCTGGCGCTCGTTCCCACGACACAGGTGGTCGGCATGGACGAGAAGCCGGCCGACGCGTTTCGCACCAAGGAGGACAGCTCGCTCGTCCGGGCCGTCAAGGCCGTCGCCGACGGGGACGCCGACGCGGTCGTCTCTGCGGGGAGCACGGGAGCGATGCTCGCGGCGGGTCTCGTGCTGCTGCGGCGCGTCCCGGGTGTGCGCCGGCCGGCGATCGCCGTGCCCATCCCGGCTCGCAAGGGGCCGTCGGTCCTGATCGACGCGGGCGCGAACGCGGACTGCCGGGCCGAGCACCTGCTCCAGTTCGCGACGATGGGAGCGGTCTTCGCCGAGGAGATC
>DASXOM010000117.1:0-7326 GCA_036494245.1 Gaiellaceae bacterium | reverse complement strand
GCTGACGCGCAAACAGCTCGTTCTGCCCGACGACTCGGCCTATCGGTTCCAGCACATCCTGATTCGCGACAGCGTCTACGAGGGGCTCCTGAAACGTGCGCGTGCGACGCTCCACGAGCGCTTCGTCGAGTGGGGCGACCGGGTGAACGGTGACCGCGCAGTCGAATTCGAGGAGATCTCCGGATATCACCTCGAGCAGGCCCATCGCAACCTCATCGAGCTCGGAATCATCGACGAGCACGCGCTCGCCGTCGGTGCCGAGGCGGCTCGGAGACTCGGCTCGGCCGGACGGCGTGCGTTCGTCCGTGGGGACATGAGCGCGGCAGCGAACCTCCTGCTTCGGGCAACAGGACCGCTGCCGCCCCAGAGCCGGCAGCGTCTCGCGCTCTTCCCCGACCTGGGCGAGGCCCTGATGCAGCTCGGCGAGTTCGAGCAGGCCGAGAGCCTGCTGGAAGATGCGGTGGCGACCGCGGAACTCGCCGGCGAGCGCGCGCTGGCAGCAAACGCGCGGCTTGTCCGACTCTTCGTGCAGCTCCTCGCCGGCGAGACCGAGGACTGGACCGAGCAGGCAACTCGCGCGGCCGAAGAGGCCATCTTGCTCTGCGAGGCCGAGGGCGACGAGGTCGGGCTGGCGCGAGCCTGGCGCCTATCCGCGTGGAACAGTCTGAACGCCAGCCGCTTCGAGGCCTCGGCTGCGTCGCTCGGTCGGGCGATCGAGCACGCGCGACGAGCAGGGGACGTCCGGCAGGAGCGACGCGCATCCACCCAGTACGCTGCTGCAGCCGTCTACGGCCCGATGCCCGTCGACGAGTGCATCGCCGGTTGCGAGGAGATCGCAGCCCGCGTGGCCGGCGACCGGCAGGCCGAAGCCGCCGTGAACTGCGTTCTCGGCCAGCTCGAGGCGATGCGCGGCCGCTTCGAGCCGGCCCGAGAGCTGTGTCGGCGCGCCCTCGCGATGTTCGAGGAGCTCGGCCTCGTCGTGGATGCGGCGACGGTCGCGCTCTCCGCCGGACAGGTCGAGTTGCTGGCCGGGGATGCGCTGGCTGCAGAGACTGCGCTACGCCGCGGATACGAGTACTTCGCACGTGTCGGCGAGCGTTACCTGCAGTCGTCGCTTGCAGGACTGCTCGCGGAGGCGGTGTTCGTTCAGGGCCGGTGGGACGATGCCGAGAGGCTTGCGAGGGACACCGAGGAGCTGGCGGCGGCCGACGACGTCGACGCGCAGATGCTCTGGCGCCTGCAACAGGCGCGCGTGTCGGCAGTGCGCGGCCAGGTAGTGGACGCCGAGCGGCTCGCGCGAGAGGCCCT
The DNA here is from genome assembly GCA_036494245.1 of Gaiellaceae bacterium. Taxonomy (GTDB): domain Bacteria; phylum Actinomycetota; class Thermoleophilia; order Gaiellales; family Gaiellaceae; genus Palsa-739. Next base: position 6,018 of record DASXOM010000117.1, on the reverse strand, counting down.
CGAGCTGCTGGAGCCCACGGACAACGTCGTGAGCCAGATTGCCGCATTGGCGACCTTGGCTCAGGTTCTACGGCTGACGGGCAACGGACAGGAAGCAGACGAGCGCCTAGCTCGCGCACGCGAGCTCGCGGAGGCTAAGGGCAGCTCGATAGTCCTCGAGCAGGTGCCGGGGCTCGTGGACATGCCCGCGAGCCCCGGCACCGCGATGATGCCGTGATACTCGGCCTAGCCGAACCCGACTCTGCCGTTCTCGAGACCGCGTCCGCTCGCCGTAAGGGTCTGGACTCCGGCGTGGTTCTTCGAGGTCAGCGTGTCGTAGCAGAGCGGGGCGACGAGGGTCGGGCCGCCTGTCGCGCACGCGGGTATCAGCACCGGGGCGGCGTTGAGACTGTCGTCGATGTGGAAGACGCCTAGGAGCTTGAACGACGTCGCCGTGGTCGCGGTCATCGTCCACAGGTACGGGTTGGTTTCTCCGAACGGGGTACCGGGGCCTGCGAGCGACGCCGCGGGAATCGTAAGCTCGGTGAACGTTCCGATGCAGGTGGAACAGATCTTCCCCACCTGATTATGAATCCCCAGTTCCAGTCCAAACGGGTCGCCGAGCAGCACGTCGGGCAGCTTGGTCGAGAACTTCTGAGGCCCCTCTGCCGACGCGGGCTCACCCTTCCGCAAGTACGTGTCGTCGACGCTGCCATCCGCATTGAGATTCACCACTGCCTGCGGGCCGGTGGACAGAGTCGTGCCGTTGTTGTTCGGGCTGCCATTGGTTTGAGCCGAGATGGTCAAGGACGGAGTGGCCGTGACGCTCGCCGGGGGCGGGGGCGGACCGCTCGCCGGCGCTGTGAAGCGGAAGTCGATGGGCCCGTACGTGTCGTTCGACCTCAGCGTCCCGCCGGGCGGGGTGCAGATCATCGTGCTCGAGTCCCCCTTGGCGGCGACGCAACTCGGGTTGTTCGCGTCGAAGAACGTTGCGGAGGGGGCCCTGACCACGACTTGCACGTGAGTCGCGTTACTCGTGTCGTGGTTCGTGACGGATAGCTCGTAGCCGATCTTGCCGCCGTAGGACACTTCCGGGACCGGGTCGTGGGCCGGCGCCGCGATCAGCTGCTTGAACGACCAGTCGAACGTCGTCGAGGCATGGCCTTTACCTACCCCACCGACGAGGCTCGCGGCGACCGCGGCCCCGACCACAGCTATTGCCGCCAGGAAGCGGCTCGACAGTCTGGTCATCGTTGAGTTACCAATCCCTTCCGTTTCACGTCGACCCGACTCGAGAGAATCCGTTTTCTCGCAGAGCCGGCCGCGCCGCATGGCCCCCGCGCCGAAATCTTCGCACGGAGCGACGAGACATTCAAGCCCGGACGCGGCTCAGGCGAGGACCGAGACGGCGTTCCGCTCCGCCTCGAAGACGGCTCGCTCGACGTCGCCGAGGTCCTCGCCGTCGGCGTGAAGGGGCAGCGGAGCGTCGCAGCGGATCTCGATCCGGTCGAGGTCGTGCTCGCGCAGGAACCGGCGATCGTGAGCGCGCCCGCTCAGCACGCGGGCTGCCACCGAGGGCAACGCCAGCGGCGCGACCTCGACAGGCGCGATGAGGTCGAGGCCCCGGTCGAACTCCGCATTGCGCGCTATCGGCAGGGGCAGCGGGCCTGCGTAGGTGTACGGGCTGCCATTCGCAACGAAGGCGGCAGCCGCCCGCCCGTAGCCCTCGATCTCGAGCAGCGGCTCGAGGCGTCCCCGACGCTCCGCCAACGCACGGACGATTGCCCATGCGAAGGCGAGATCGCCCGGGCGACGTCCGTCGCCACGCCGCCCGAGAGCATCCACCCGCCGCACGGCCTCTGCGGGCAGCCCGATGCCGGCCGCGAACGCGAAACGCCGGCCGTTCACTCGGCCGAGCGAGATCCGGCGCGACCGGCCGCCGGCCAGCGCGTCGGCGACCTGGCGGGCGGCAGCGACGGGATCTCGCGGCAGGCCAAGCGCGCGGGAGAGCACACTTGCGCCGCCGCCGGGGAGGAAGCCGATCGGGACGTCCGACTCGAGCCCGTTCAGAGCCTCGTTGAAGCCGCCGTCACCCGAGAAGACGACGATCGCGTCGACGCCGTCCCGGCCAGCCCCGGTCACGAGCTCCGTCGCGTGGCCTGGGCGCTCGGTGAGGAGGAGGTCGAGCTCGGCGACTCGCTCGAGCTCCGCGGACACGCCCGCAAGCCGCTCCTCGCTCACGCGAGTGGCGAACGGATTGACGACGAGCGCGACTCTCATCGCGTCGCGTAACCGCGCATTCCGTCGAGCAGAAGCGCCGTGAAGCGATCGGCAAGGTCGGTCGTGTCGGCGCCCGGACGAAGCCAAGTGTACGCCCAGTTCGCGGCCGACAGCGCGAGCAGCGCGGCCGTCGCGTCGTCAAGGTCGGCGCGCAGCTCACCGAGCTCGCGGCCTTCGCGGAAGAGCCCGCGGAAGCGCTCCTCGTAGCGGCGGCGCTCGGCCACGAACTCGTCGCGGCGCTCGCCTTCGAGGTAGCGCCACTCCCGCACGAACACGGTCGCGATGTCGAGCTGCTCGGCGACCACCCGCAGGTGCGCGCGCAGCGCGGCCCGGATCCGCTCGACGACCGGTCCCTCGTCCGGGACCGAGTCGAGCGCGGCGTGGAAGGCGGCCGAGCCCTCGCGCGCAACGTCCCACAGCAGGTCGGCTTTCGACTCGATGTGCGCGTAGAGCGAGCCCTTCTGCACGCCCATGGCCTCGGCGAGGTCGCCGATCGACGTGCCGTGGTAACCCTTCTCGGCGAAGAGGCGGGCGGCGGTACGCGTTAGCTCGTTGCGGCGGGCGGACATATCTACAATGCGAAAACTAACGATCGTTCGGAAGGTGGTGCTGCGTGGCGGCAGTCGAGATTCCCCGGGATGAGCAGGCATTTCTCGAGTACGTCCAGGCCGGCGGCCAGGTCGAGACGACCGACTGGATGCCGGACGACTACCGGGCCAAGCTGATCAAGTTCATCGAGATGCACGGCAACTCCGAGCTCATGGGCGTCCTGCCCGAACGTGAGTGGATCCTCCGTGCCCCGACGCTTCAGCGCAAGCTCGCGTTGACGGCGAAGGTGCAGGACGAGGTCGGTCACGCGCAGCTCATCTACCGCGTGGTCGAGGATCTGGGCAAGCCGCGCGAGCAATGCCTCGCCGATCTGGTGGACGGGAAGGCGAAGTTCCACAACGTCTTCCACTACCCGACGAAGACCTGGGGAGACGTCGGCGTCATCGCCTGGCTCGTCGACGCGGCCGCGATCATCAGCCAGAAGGCGCTGCTCAAATGCTCGTACGCGCCGTACGCGCGGATCATGAAGAAGATCTGCTGGGAGGAGTCGTTCCACATCCTCCACGGCCGCGACGTGATCCTCGCCATGGTCACCGGCACTCCGGAGCAGTTCGAGCTCGTGCAGGAGGCGCTCGACCGCTGGTGGGGCCCGCTCATGCAGTTCCACGGCAACCCGATCCCATCCGACGAGGATCCGATGTACCTGTGGCGGATCAAGTCGCAGGGCAACGAGGAGGCGCGGCAGCAGTTCCTCGAGGGTTACGTGCCGCAGATCCGAGAGCTCGGCCTCACGGTCCCGGACCCGAAGCTGCGCAGGCGCGACGACGGCGTCTGGGAGTACACCGAGCCCGACTGGGCCGAGCTCAAGCACGTCGTCACCGGCCACGGCCCGAAGACCGAGGAGCGGCTCGCCCTCCGCCGTCGCTTCCTCGAGCAGGAGCGGTGGGTGCACGACGCGGTCCTCGCAGCGTGATCTACGAGGTGTTCAGGCAGGAGCGGCGGGGCCAGCCGTTCGAACACGCCGGCTCGGTCGAATCGCCCGACGCGGACTTCGCCGAGGCGTGGGCGCGCGAGCAGTACGGCCGGCGCGGCGAGTCGGTCGCGCTCTGGCTCGTCCCACGCGACGCGATCCGTGACGTCGAGGACTGGGCCGACGAGTTCGACCTCAAGTACCGCCGCGTCGACGGCTACTCGATCAAGGCCCGCCTGAAGGAGGCTCGTGAACGAGCAGGCACTGCTGGGCCTGGCTGACGACGAGCTCGTCCTCGGCTGGCGCGACTCCGAGTGGACGGGCATCGCGCCCATGCTCGAGGAGGACGTTGCCTTCTCCTCGATCGCGCAGAACGAGATCGGGCACGCACGCGCCGTCTATTCGCTCCTCTCCGACGATCCCGATGCGCTGGCCTTCGACCGCAAGCCCGAGGAGTATCGCTGCGCGCCGCTCGTCGAGCTCCACCTGCTCGAGTGGGCGCACACGATCGCGCGCCGCTGGCTGTACGAGGTCGCCGACGAGATCCGGATCACGGCACTCAAGGACGATTCCGACGCGGCGGTCGCGGGCCTCGCGGCGAAGATCGACCGCGAGGAGGCGTACCACCGCATGCACGCGGAGATGTGGCACGACCGGCTGCGCGACGAGCCGCGCTTCCGGAAGGCGGTCGAGGAGCTGTGGCCGTACGCGCTGGGCGTCCTGCCCGCGGAGCTACGCGGCGAGCTCGTGGCGCGGGTCGGCCTAAACGAGGTCGAGGCGATCGAGCGCGGGACGCACACCGACGAGCTCGCTCCGATGTGGGAGGAGATGACGATCGTGCGGCGGTCGGCGCCGTCGGGAGCGCAGTGGTAGCCGAGGCTCAGGTCTGGGAGGCGCTCGAGGAGATCCCGGATCCGGAGATCCCAGTCGTCTCACTGGTCGAACTCGGCGTCATCCGTTCGGTCGATGTCGCGAACGGACACGTCCACATCGAGTTCACGCCGACCTTCCTCGGCTGCCCCGCGCTCGAGGTCATGAAGCGGGCGATGGAGGAGAAGGTCGCGGAGCTCGGCGCGGAGCCCGAAGTCGAGGTGATCTCCGACGACTCCTGGTCGACCGATCGGATCACGCCGGCCGGGCGAGAGAAGCTCCGCGCCGCAGGCTTCGCGCCGCCGGCCCCGAGGGAAGCGTCGGCCCCGAAGCTCGTCCAGCTGCAATCGAACGTCTTCCGCTGCCCCTACTGCGGCTCGACCGAGACGCGGCTCGAGAACATCTTCGGCCCGACGCCGTGCCGCTCGCTGCGCTATTGCGAGAGCTGCCGCCAGCCGTTCGAGCAGTTCAAGACGATCTGACTGAGCGCCCAGCCGGCCTAGCCGCGATCAGCGCTGAGCCAGACGACCTCGCCGCCGGCGACACCCAAAGACTGGGCTGCGTTGACGGGATTTCCGCAGATCACCGAGAGCCAGCCCCGGGGGTCGACCAGCAGACCCCACTCGCCGCTCGAGAGGTCGGCGTACGTGGCGACGGGGCTCGCGACAGCGCTGCCTCCCGCGGGAGTTTCGACGAGGATCCGCTCGGCTCGATCGAGCCCGGCCGCGATGAGCTGGGAGCTGCGCACGTTGAGCTGGACATTCCCGAAGCGGTTGAGGTCCTGCACCTCGCAGGTGATCTTCCCGGGTTCGACGAGCGGCTCGGCCAGTTGCACCTCGGCCAGCGTCTCCGCCCCGATTGCCGATCCAAGGTCGGCAAGTGCCGCTCCGTGCGCGAGATGCGCGGCCGCCGGGGCAAGCACGTCCCGCGCGTGGAACGAAGGCGAGACCGGCTCGAGCAGGATGCTCGACGAAGTGATCGACACCGCGCTCCTCACGCCACCCGCCGCGCGCCAGGCAGGACTCAGCAGGCCGTTGTCCGGACCGACGAAGAGCCTCCCGTCCTCAGCCTCGATCGCGATGTCGCGATCGCGTCCAACGCTCGGGTCGACGACGGCGAGGGTGATCGCATCGTGGCGGATGAACGGCAGCGAGTCGGCCAAGAGGAGGGCGCCTGCGCTGATGTCCATCGGGGGGACGCCGTGCGAGAGATCGACGACCGGACACCCGGGCGCGAACTTGTCGATCACGGCGTGACATACGCCGACCCATTCATTGCGAACCCCGAAATCCGAGAGGAAGACGATCGACCGCGTCATCGGCGCACCACCCAGGAAGCTTCGCGCCTCGACGGCTGTGATGCAACCTCGG
>DASXOM010000116.1:0-1725 GCA_036494245.1 Gaiellaceae bacterium | reverse complement strand
AATGGGCGGTACTGGGCTCGAACCAGTGACCCCCAGCTTGTCGAGCTGGTGCTCTCCCAACTGAGCTAACCGCCCGGGTCGCGGGGATTGTAGCCGCGCTCAGCCCACGGTCAGGAACGAGCGGCCGCCGGCGCGCTTCTCTTCGTACATCGCGGCGTCTGCTCGCGCGAGCATCGTTCCGATCTCCGGCTCGCCCTCGTGCAGCGTGCCGACTCCGATCGAGATGCCGACTGCCAGCTGGCCCTCGCTCGTCGGGAGCGGGTTTTCCGCCAGCCACGCCTGGATCCGTTCCGCGACGACCACGGCCTCCTCCTCGTCCGTCTCCGGCAGGACGACGAGGAACTCGTCGCCGCCGAAGCGGGCGCAGAGGTCGTACGCCCGCAGCTCGGCCTTGAAGGCAGCCGACACGACCGCGAGCGCCGCATCGCCCTCGAGGTGGCCGAGGCGGTTGTTGATCTCGCGCAGGTCGTCGATGTCGCACAACAGCACAGACAGCGGCTGCCCGAGCCGCTGGGCGCGGGCGAACTCGCGCCGCGCGGGCTGGTCGATGCCGCGCGAGTTGAGCAGTCCCGTCTTGTAGTCGCTGAGCGCCTGCTCGCGGAGCGTCGGCAGTGCGAGCGCCCGCTGGATCAGCACGAGCGGCACGGCCACCACGACGGCCAGTGCCCACGAATGCAAGAGGACGAAGGCGACGCCGACGCCTACCGCCGCGACGACGCCGTCCTGGATCAGGCTGTCGACGGTGAAGAGCCCGCTCGCCGAACGGTCGTGTCCACGTGCCAGCCGCAGCATCCTGGCCAGCATCGCGTGGTTGACGAGGACAAAGGTGAGAGCCGCGGCCGACGCGGCGATCACTCCCGCCGTCGTCGCCGCCGCCGTCACGTGCACGCCGTCGCGGGCGAACGCCGCTCGCACCGACCAGGCCGCGAGCCCGCTGAGGACGACGTTGGCGATGTTGAAGCCCTGGATGAACCACGGATAGCGCTGGCGCAGCCACTCCGGCACGTGCTGCAGGACGCAGACCACGACCACCAGCTCCGGCGGCAGCACGAGAGCGGCCGCGACCGAGAACGCGAGCCCCGTGTGGAAGACCTGGTTCCCCTCCGTGTGGGTGGCGAAGACCTGCGCGAGGGCTCCGCCTCCGAGGACTGCGAGGAAGACCGGCCAACGGACGTTGTCGTACGACACGGTGGATGTGGCGGCCGCGGCGAGGACCGCTGCGACGATCGTCGCCCAGAAGAAGGTGCCCGCGGTTGCCGGGAGCGCCGCCGAGGGCACCTGCCGGATGCGATGACCGTACGAGACGGCGCTCACGCCGCGTCCTCCTTGACCAGCGTCAGCCGGCCGATCAGCCGCTTGGCGACTGCGCGCTCGAAGGCGTCGACGCACAGCGCGCAGAAGTCGGTGCCACGGCCGAGCCGGATCTCCTCCAGCGCCTCCTCGAAGCTGCGCCCGTCGCGGTAGAGGCGCTTCGTCGTCATCGCGTCGAGGGAGTCGGCGACGTGGATGATCCGCGCTGCGAGCGGGATCTCGTCGCCGAGCAGGCCCTTGGGATAACCGCGCCCGTCCATCCGCTCGTGGTGGTGGCGGATGCCCGGGACGACCGCGTCGAGGTAGCCGAGCCGCTCGATGATCCGCGCGCCCTCCTCCGCATGGCTGCGCATCACGACCCATTCGGCCGCCGTGAGCGGGCCTTCCTTGAGGAGCACCGCGTCGGGGACGCCG
>DASXOM010000115.1:0-8139 GCA_036494245.1 Gaiellaceae bacterium | reverse complement strand
GACGTGATCGCGACCCCTTCACCCCGGCTCGGAACCCTCGGCGGCCAGCACCGGCACCGGCTCGGAAGTCTCGGCGGCCTCGGTATCGCCCTGGTGGCCTGGGTTCTGTACGCGGTCTACTTCGGGCCGACGCAGGGCTGGACGTTCTTTCTCCAGCTCTCCGTCAACGGAATCATCCTCGGCAGCATCTACGCGCTGATCGCGCTCGGGTACTCGATGGTCTACGGGATCCTGAAGCTGCTCAACTTCGCGCACGGCGACGTCTACATGATCGGCTCGTTCATCGGGTTCGGAGTCCTCACGCTGCTCGGCGGCGCCCTGACCCCGGCGATCCCGGTGGTCGCACTCGTCCTCTTGATGTTCTTCGTGGCGATGGTCGGCGCGGGCACGCTGGGCGTCGTGATCGAGCGCTTCGCCTACCGGCCGCTGCGCAACGCTCCGCGGATCGCTCCCCTGATCTCGGCCCTCGGCGTCGCGTTCTTCCTCGAGAACTCCGCGCTGCTCCTGTTCGGGGCGCAATACCGCAACTACGACGGCTACGACCTCATCAGCTACAACGGCATCCATATCGGCGGGGCGACCGGTGTCTTCGTCTCGTACCTCGGCGTGATCGTCATCTCGAGCGCGGTGGTGTTGATGCTGGCCCTGCTGGCGCTCGTCCGCTGGACGCGGTTCGGGAAGGCGATGCGGGCCGTCTCGTACGATCGTGAGGCGGCCGCGATGATGGGAATCGACCCCGACCGTGTCATCGCAACGACCTTCTTCGTCGGCTCGGCGCTCGCGGGCGCCGCCGGCGTCATGTTCGGGCTCCTCTTCAGCCAGATCTTCCACCTGATGGGCTTCATCGCGGGGTTGAAGGGCTTCACCGCAGCGGTCGTCGGCGGCATTGGCAGCATCCCCGGCGCGATGCTCGGCGGCCTCCTCGTGGGCATGGTCGAGTCGTGGGCGACCGGCTACCTCAACGGAAACGTGTCGGACCTCGTCGTGTTCGGGATCCTGATCGCCTTCATGCTGATCCGGCCCACCGGCCTGCTTGGCACGCCGGCGTTGCAGAAGGTCTAGAAGGTGGCCGAGGCGACTCCACCTCCCGCCGACGCGCCGGTTCCGACGACGGGTCAGATCGGCGTCGACAGCTGGGTTTCGGAGTCGGACCAGCGTGACGCCCGGTACACGGGCGCCTGGGGCCACGTCGCCCGCGTCTGGGACCGCTTGCCGCCCGCCGGCAAGCTCGCGCTGATCACGCCGGCGATCCTCGTGCCGTTCATTCCCGTCGTCAGCACCGGGAACCTCTTCAACTACGGCATCTTCATCCTGATCTATGCGCTCCTGGCGCTCGGACTGAACGTCGTCGTCGGGTTCGCCGGCCTCCTCGATCTCGGCTACGTCGCGTTCTTCGGCTTCGGTGCCTACACGTACGCCTTCCTCTCGGGGACGCACTCCGAGAAAGGGCACGTCTACACCCATCACTGGCCCGCCGAGCTTGCGATTCCGGTGGCGGTCGTCGTCTGCGGCGTGCTCGGCGTGTTCCTCGGCTCGACCTCGAGGCGGCTCCTCGGCGACTACCTCGCCATCGTCACTCTCTTCTTCGGCCAGGCCTTCGTCGTCTTCACCAACGCGGCGGACCCGTACGGGATCACGAACGGCTCCAACGGGCTCGCCAACATCGACCCGCTGAGGTTCACCTTCTTCGGGCACAGCCTCGTCATCGCTTCCGTGCGGGGCTACTACTGGTTCCTGTTCGGCTGCGTGATCTTCGTGCTCATCCTGCTTCACCTGCTGAGCGAGTCGCGGACGGGCCGTGCGTGGAAGGCCTCCCGCGAGGATCCGCTGGCCGCGGAGATGATGGGCATGCCGGTCAACCGGCTGAAAATCATGGCCTTCTCCCTCGGCGCCATGATCGCCGGGCTCGCTGGAACCACCTTCGCCGCCGCCCAAACCGGCGCCTTCCCGCAGAACTTCAGCACCCAGGTGCTGATCCTGATCTACGCCGTCGTGATCCTCGGCGGCGCCGGCAGCCTGACCGGGATGCTCGTCGGCGCCGCGGTGATCATCGCGTCCAACCAGGTGCTCGACTCGACCTCGCCGCCGAATCTCCAGCGCAGCCTGTTCTACCTCGTGCTCATCTTCGGGTTCGCCTGGATGTTCCGCTCGTCCTGGAAGAAGCTGGTCGTGGTGGTCGGACTGACCGTCGGGCTCGGCTTTGCGGCACACGCGATCGCCGCCTCCGCCTGGCCGCGGGGCGTCCACGGCACCGTCACGTCCGGCGGGTACCTGAACGGCGTGATCAAGCACTGGGTCCTGCTGCCCGTCGACCCGGGCAAGCTCGCGGACTACGCCTACATCGCCGTGATCATCCTCGCCGTCGTGCTGACCCAGCTCAAGGGCTGGTGGCGCGTCGCGGTCGCGCCGTTCGCATTCGTCCTCACGGCGTTCCTGTGGGAGAACCTCCTGATCCTGCAGCCCGCCGTGACGCGCTACGTCATCTTCGGCGCGCTGCTGATCGCGCTGATGGCGACCCGGCCCCAGGGCCTGTTCGGCTCGGCGAGAGTGGAGATCGTCTGATGCCGCTGCTCGAGCTGAAGAACGTGTCCAAGGCCTTCGGTGGCCTCCAGGTGATCGCGGGCCTCGACTTCCACGTCGACGAGCACGAGATCGTGAGCGTGATCGGGCCGAACGGAGCCGGCAAGACGACGCTGTTCAACCTCGTCACGGGGGTCTACGCGCCGGACGACGGCGAGATCCTCTTCGACGGGCAGAGCCTGATCGGGTTGCCGCCGCACAAGATCACGCGCCGCGGCGTCGCGCGAACCTTCCAGACGCTACGCCTCTTCCTGAACATGACGGTGCTCGAGAACGTCATGGCCGCCGAGTACGGGCACACGCGCGCCGGCGTGATCCGCACGGTGCTGCGGACGCCGGGCATGCGGCGCGAGGAGCGGGAGATCCGCAAGCTCGCCGAGGAGCGGCTCGGCTTCTTCGGCCAACGGCTCATGGGCTACCGGTGGAACCAGCCGGCCTACAGCCTGTCGTACGCGAACCGGCGCCGGCTCGAGATCGCGCGGGCGATGGCGACCAACGCCCGGCTGCTTCTGCTCGACGAGCCGGCGGCAGGGATGAACCCGGTCGAGACGCACGAGATCACCGAGCTGATCGCGCAGCTGCGCGACGAGGGCGGCTACACGATCCTCGTGATCGAGCACGACATGCACGTCGTGGAGGGCATCTCGGACCGCGTCGTGGCTCTCGACCACGGCGTGAAGATCGCCGAGGGCAGATTCGACGCGGTCGCGACCGACCCCCGGGTCGTCGAGGCGTACCTCGGCACGAAGGCGGCGGTGACGAAGTGAGCGCCGGCGCCGGAAACGGGGCGGCGCCGGATCCGCTGCTCCAGCTCGAGTCCGTCGACACGTACTACGGGCAGATCCACATCCTCCAGGGGCTGAACCTCTCGGTCGGGGCCGGCGAGCTCGTCTGCCTGCTCGGCGGCAACGCCTCGGGCAAGTCGACGACGCTGAAGACCGTGCTCGGGATCGTGAAGCCGCGGAACGGCAGCGTCCGCTTCGAGGGCGAGGACCTGACCGCGCGCCCGACCAGCTACCGGATCGGCAAGGGGATCGCCATCGTGCCCGAGAACCGCCGCCTGTTCGCGCCGATGAGCGTGCTCGAGAACCTCCAGATGGGCGCGTATCTCCTCGGCGGCGGGACGAAGGAGGACTTCGACCGCGTCTACACGCTGTTCCCGCTGCTCCACGAGCGGCGCTCGCAGCTCGCGGGCACGCTCTCCGGCGGCGAGCAGCAGATGGTGGCGATGGGGCGGGCGCTCATGTCGAAGCCGAAGCTGCTACTGATGGACGAGCCGTCGATGGGGCTCGCGCCGATCCTCGTCGAGCGGAGCTTCGAGATCATCCAGGAGGTGCACGAGTCGGGCGTCGCGATGCTCATCGTCGAGCAGAACGCGAACGTCTCCCTCTCGATCGCCGACCGCGGCTACGTGTTGTCCACCGGGCGACTCGTACTCGAGGGCCCGGCAGCGGAACTGCGCGAGCACGAGGACCTGCGCAAGGCCTACCTCGGCCGCTGACGGCCGGTGGCAGCCTCCGTCACGAAACCGTGACGGGATCGTGGCGCCGCCTATCCCCTGTCGAGCGGCCGAGCGCACGCTTGTTGAAGGAGTCGTGACGATGAATTGAGGGAGGCTGCCACCGGCCTACGGCCGCGTGCCGACAGTCAGCACCAGGAGATGGTGCTTCGTCACGGTGCCTTCCGGTCGCGTTGCGATGCGCGCGTGGATGCGGCGGAACAGGTTCTCGCGCTGCTCGGCCGGGATTGCGAGGTTGTCCGAGAACGTCCCGAGCACCGCGACGTAGGAGTCGGCGGTGTACGTGAGCGTCACCAGGTGCCGGCGCTCCACGACGTCCACGAACAGGCCCGAGCCCTCGAGGTCGGCCGCCCAACCGTCCACCTCCCCGGGAGGAGGCGGCGGCCGGTTGTCCGGGTGCGGCAGCACGGCGTCGTAGTCCTCCTGCACCTCGGCGAAGAACGGGTCGCCGTCAGGTGGGAGGACGTGCTGCCCGGTCACGACGGCCAGCGCGCCGCCGGGACGCAGCAGCCGCGCCGGCTTGGCGTACCGCAGCTCCGGCGCGATCCAGTGAAAGGCCGTGAATGCGGTGACGGCGTCGAAGCCCGGCTCCTCGGGCTCCCAGCTCTCAAAATCGGCGACGATGAACTGCGCCTCGGGAACGTTGCGGCGCGCGACCTCCGCCAGCTCCGGCGACAGCTCGACGCCCGTGACCGCGTAGCCGCGCCGCCCGAGCTCCGCTGTCGCCTGACCCGTGCCTGGCCCGATCTCGAGCACGCGTGAACCGGGCTCCAGCCGGGCGAGCTCCGCGAGGTCGTCGAAGACGGCGGCCGGGTACTCCGGCCGGGCGCGGTCGTACAGCTCCGCGACCGAGCCGAACGTCTCGCGCAGGCGTTCCCGGTCGCGATGCTCCGGCACGTCGATAGATTGACCGGAATGGACGAGCCTCTGCAGCAGGCGGCACGCTGGCGCGAAGAAGGCCGGAGGGTCGCTCTGGCGACGGTCGTGGCCACCCGCCGCTCGGCGCCGCGCCCGGTCGGGTCGAAGCTCGCCGTGAGCGAGCAGGGCGAGCTCGCCGGCTCGGTCTCGGGCGGCTGCGTCGAGAGCGACGTCGTCCTCGCGGCACAGGAGGTGCTCGCCGGCGGCGATCCGCGGCTCGTCACATACGGGATCACCGACGAGATGGCCTTCGGCGTCGGTCTGCCGTGCGGCGGCGAGATCGACGTGTTCGTCGAGGAGCTGGGGGACGAGGAGCGCCCCGACGTGACGCTCACGGTCGTCGTCGGCGAAGACGTCGGCGACCGGATCCACGATCCCGAGCTCGAGCTGGCGGCGCGGCGGCGCGGTCGCGGCCACGCTTTCGAGCTCGGCGACCGCACCGTGTTCGCCGACGTCCACGCGCCGCCGGCGCGGCTCTTCGTCTACGGCGCGGTCGACACGGCCGAGGCGCTCTGCCGCGCCGCGAAGGCTCTCGGCTGGCGGACGGTCGTCGCCGACGCGCGCGCGAGCTTCGCCACGCCCGAGCGCATCCCGAGCGCCGACGAGCTGCTCGTCCTCTGGCCGGACGAAGCCCTCGTGCACGTGAAGCCGGACTTCGACACGGCCGTGCTCGTCCTCACCCACGACGACAAGTTCGACCTGCCGCTGCTCGAGGCCGTCCTTCGCACCGACGCCTTCTACGTCGGCGCACTCGGCTCGCGGCGCAACCAGGAGCGGCGGCGCGGACTGCTGCTCGAGCGCGGCGTCGACGAGGAGGACCTCGAGCGGATCGCCGGCCCGGCCGGCCTGGATATCGGCGCGGACACGCCTGCCGAGACCGCGCTCTCGATGCTCGCCGAGATTCTGGCCCTGCGCGTGGGACGCGCCGGCGGGCGGCTCAAGGAATCGCCGCACCGCATTCACGCCGAACCGGTTTCGTAGCGCGGGATAGGATCGCCTCGATGCTGCTGCGCGAGGTGGAGTACGCGAAACCGGGGTCGGTGGCAGAGGCCCTGGAGCTGCTCGCGGCCGACGACGGCGCCCGCGCGCTCGCCGGCGGCCAGACGCTGCTCAACGTGATGAAGGCGCGCGCGGCCTCGCCGGACAAGCTCGTCGACCTGAACGGGCTCGAGGAGCTGCGCGGGATCGAGCTCACCGGTGACGGGACGCTCACGATCGGGGCCATGACGACCTACACGGAGCTCGTGTCTTCGGCGGAGGCCAAGGCGCGGCCGATTCTCGGCGAGGTCTGCGCGACGATCGCGGACGTCCAGGTGCGGAATCGCGGCACGATCGGCGGCAACCTCTGCTCGAACGACCCGACGAACCACCTGCCGCCGCTCATGGTCGCCGTGGAGGCGCGCATGACGATCGCAACGGCCGGCGGCGGCGAGCACGAGGTGCCGGCGGAGGAGTTCTTCCTCGGGGTCTACCTCACGGCCGTCGGGCCGGGCGAGCTGCTGACGCGGATCTCGATCCCCGCCGGCAAGAAGGACGGCTTCGCGGCGGTCACGCTCGGCACCGACGGGACGTGCATCTGCACCGCCGCCGCCAGTGTCAACGGCGCCGTCCGGGTCGCGCTCGGCTGCGTCGACGCGGTGCCCGTGCTTCTCGTCACCGATTCGCCGGAGGAGATCCCCGAGGCGGTTCGCGTGGCGGACCTCCAGCCGCCCTCCGACGTCCACGCCTCGGCCGAGTACCGGACGCACCTCGCCTCGGTGCTCGCGACCCGCGCTGCGCAGGAGGCGGCGGGCCGCTGATGGACGTCACCGTCACCGTCAACGGGACGAGCTACGACCGCGACGTCGAGCCACGCAAGCTGCTCATCCACTTCCTCCGAGACGACCTCGACCTCACGGGCAGCCACGTCGGCTGCGACACCGGCAACTGCGGCGCCTGCTCGGTGCTCCTCGACGGCGTGCTCGTGAAGAGCTGCATGCTGCTCGCGGTCCAGGCCGACGGGGCGAGCATCGAGACGGTCGAGGGGCTCAGCGAGGACGGCGAGCTGACGCCGCTGCAGCAGGCGTTCAACGAGCACCACGCGCTGCAGTGCGGCTACTGCACGCCGGGGATGCTGATGAGCGCGACCGCGCTCCTGCGCGAGAACCCGAGCCCGAGCGAGGACGAGATCCGCAAGGCGCTGCAGGGCAACATCTGCCGCTGCACCGGCTACTGGAACATCGTCGAGGCCGTGAAGGCGGTCGCGAAATGACGCGCGCGAGCGAGACGACGCTCGCTCCCGCACCGGTCGAGGTGCAGAAGGGCTGGGGCGGCCAGAGCGTCCCGCGCAAGGAGGACAAGCGGCTCCTGCAGGGCGAGGGCGTCTTCGTCGACGACGTAAAGCGCCACGGGATGGGCTACCTCCACTTCGTCCGCAGCCCATACGCGCACGCGCACATCACCCGCGTCGACGTCTCGGCCGCCGAGGCGATCGACGGCGTCTACGGCACGCTCACCGGGGAGGAGGTCGCGGCGCTCACCGATCCGTTCTTCCAGATCGCGAGCGAGCCCGGCGGCAGGATCAAGGACTTCTCGCTCGCCGTCGGCAAGGTGCGCTACGCCGGGGAGCCGGTCGTCGCGGTGGTGGCCGAGACGCGCGAGCTCGCGCGCGACGCCTCGGAGCTCGTCGAGGTCGACTACGAGCCCCTGCCCGCGCTCGTCGACGCGCGGCGCGCCCAGGATCCCGACGCGCCCGTGCTCCACGACGAAGCCGACGGGAACCTCATGTGGACGGGCCTCTACTCGTGGGGCGACCTCGACGCCGCCTTCGCCGAGGCCGACCGCGTCGTCAAGATCCCCGAGCTCCATTTCCACCGCTTCAACTCGACGCCGCTGGAGTGCGACGGCGCGCTCGTCGAGTTCAACCGCGGCGTCGGGCAGTGGACGATCCACACGAACAACCAGTTCCCCGGCTTCGCCGCGATCATGATGGGGCCGGCGATGCGGGTCGGGCTCGACAAGCTCCGCTTCGTCACCCAGGACATCGGCGGCGGCTTCGGCAACAAGATCACCTCGCATCCGCAGCTCGTCGCGTGCTGCCTGCTCGCGCGCAAGCTCAACCGTCCCGTCAACTGGACGGAGTG
>DASXOM010000114.1:0-40736 GCA_036494245.1 Gaiellaceae bacterium | reverse complement strand
GCTCGAGCAGATGCGGGAGCTGCCCTTCTACACGAACTGGACGTACGCCCACCCGCGCGCGATCGAGCTCGCGGCGGAGGTCGCGTCGCTCGCGCCGGGCGACCTCAACCGAGTCTTCTTCGTCTCGGGCGGCTCCGAGGCTGTGGAGTCGGCCTGGAAGCTCGCGCGGCAGTACTTCGCCGTGCGGGACGGCGCGAAGCAAGTGGAAGGTGTCGAGCCCGGCGAGATGATTCCGCGCCAGGTCGGCGGCCCGGCGCCGGGCCACAAGTACAAGGCGATCGCCCGCGACATCGCCTACCACGGCACGACGTTGGGGGCCTTGTCGATCAACGGCGTCGAGTCTCTCCGCACGCCCTTCGAGCCGCTCGTCCCCGAGGTGCGGCACGTGAGCAACACGAACCGCTATCACCGGCCGCCCGAGGAGACCGAGGAGGAGTTCACGGCCTTCCTCCTCGACGAGCTCGAGCGCACGATCCAGGAGATGGGGCCGGAGACGGTCTGCCTCGTCCACATGGAGCCGATCCAGAACGCCGGCGGCTCCTTCATCGCGCCCGTGGGTTACTGGAAGGGCGTGCGCGAGCTCTGCGACCGCTACGACATCCTGCTCTCGGCCGACGAGGTGATCACCGGCTTCGGGCGGGTCGGCCACTGGTTCGCGTCCGAGCGCTACGACATCCGCCCGGACATCGTCACGTGCGCGAAGGGACTCTCGTCCTCGTACGCGGCGATCGGCGCCGTCGTCGCCACCGACCAGGTGATGGAGCCGTTCCTGGCCGCGTCCTCCATGTACACGCACGGGATCACGTTCGGCGGCCATCCGGTGATGAGCGCGATCGCGCTCAAGAACATCGAGATCATGAAGCGGGAGCGGATCATGGAGCACGTCCTCGGCAACGAGGACGCCTTCCGCTCCACGCTCGCCCAGCTGCTCGACCTGCCGATCGTCGGCGACCTGCGCGGAACCGGCTTCTTCTACGCGATCGAGCTGGTGAAGGACAAGGAGACGCGCGCCACGTTCTCGGACGAGGAGTGCGAGACGCTGCTTCGCGGCTTCCTGTCGCCCCGCCTGTTCGAAAGGGGACTAATCTGCAGGGCGGACGATCGTGGCGATCCGGTGGTTCAGATCTCGCCTCCTCTCATCGCAACTCAGGCAGAGTTCGACGAGATGACCGGGATCCTCGGCGACGTTCTCACGGAGGCGTGGGAGCAGTTGCATTGAGCGTCGAAGCGGCTGAGCACGTGTCGCCCGCGACGGCGGCCGAGTACGACATCCGGCTCATCGGGCTGACGAAGCACTTCGACGAGGTCGTCGCCGTCGACGACATCTCGCTCGACATCGACCGCGGGAGCTTCTTTGCCCTACTCGGCCCGTCGGGCTGCGGCAAGACGACGACGCTGCGCATGATCGGCGGCTTCGAGGAGCCTACGCAGGGGCGTATCGAGCTGGGCGGCGTCGACGTGGCGCCCCTGCCGCCGTACAAGCGTGACGTGAACACGGTCTTCCAGTCGTACGCGCTCTTCCCGCACCTCTCGATCTTCGAGAACGTCGCGTTTGGGCTGCGTCGCCGCGGCGTGAAGAGGGGCGACCTGCGCACCCGGGTCATCGAGGCGCTCGAGCTCGTCGGTCTCGCAGGGCTCGAAGGGCGCAAGCCGCGACAGCTCTCAGGCGGCCAGCAGCAGCGGATCGCACTCGCTCGCGCGCTCGTCAACCGACCGCGCGTATTGCTTCTGGACGAGCCGCTCGGCGCACTCGACCTCAAGCTGCGGAAGGAGATGCAGCTCGAGCTGAAGCGGATTCAGCACGAAGTCGAGATCACCTTCGTGCACGTGACGCACGACCAGGAAGAGGCCATGACCATGGCCGACCGCATCGTGATCATGAACGGTGGCCACATCGAGCAGGTCGGCGCGCCGACCGAGCTCTACGAGTCCCCGCGCACGGCGTTCGTGGCCGGCTTCCTCGGCGTCTCGAACCTTCTGGAAGGGACGGCCGTCGGCGACGACCGGGTCAAGCTGGCCGACGGAACCGAGGTGCAGTGCCGCCGCGAAGCCCTGGGAGGGAGGACCGGCACCGTCCAGATCGGTGTGCGCCCCGAGAAGCTTCGCATCGGCGGGGGAGACGCGAACTCGCTCTCGGGGACGGTCTCAGAGAGCGCCTACATCGGGGTCTCGACCCAGTACATCCTCGACACGTCGGCGGGGCCGGTGACCGTCTATGTGCAGAACGATCGATCCGGAGGCCAGGTCGCGACAGGGGAGCGCCTGACGCTCAGCTGGAGTCCAGAAAGCACCTTCGTCGTCGACCAGGAGGGCTAGACATGAGCGATCGCATCACCCGGAGGACCTTTGTTCGCCGCGCGGCGGCGAGCGGCTCGATCCTCACCGTCCCCGGACTCCTCGCCGCCTGCGGCGGTGGTGGAGGCGGGGGAGGCACGTCATCCGGTGCGACGACGCAGAAGCTCGGGAAGACGCTCCACTTCTCCAACTGGACGCTCTACATGGACACGGACAAGAAGAACCACACGTTCCCGTCCCTCGTCGCGTTCCAGAAGAAGTACGGCGTCCAGGTCGACTACGTCGAAGACATCAACGACAACGCGGGCTTCTACAACTCCAAGCTCCGGCCCCCGTTGAGCCGGGGGCAGTCGACCGGGCGCGACATTGTCGTGCTCACCGACAACGACCGCTATCTCGGGCTGATGCTCAAGCAAGGCTGGGCGGAAAAGCTCGACAAGAGCGCGATCCCGAACATGAAGAACCTCATCGACGTCCAGAAGCATCCGAGCTTCGACCCCAATCGCGACTACACGCTGCCGTGGCAGTCGGGCATGACCGGCATCGCCTACAACGACACGCTCACCGACCCGGTGCTGTCCATTTCCGACCTGCTCGAGAATCCGAAGCTCAAGGGCAAGATCACCGTCCTCAATGACATCGGCGACGCGATGACGCTCGTGATGCTGGCGAACGGTGACGACCCGGCGAAGGTGACCGACAAGACATGGAACGCCGCCTTCAACCGGATCAAGAAGGCTTCCGACAACGGCCAAATCCGCGCGTTCACGGGCAACGACTATGCAACGTCGCTTGCGAACGGCGACCTTGCCGCCGCGATGTCGTGGTCGGGCGACATCTCACAGATCGGCAACAAGCACATCCACTGGAACGTGCCGAAGGACGGCGGCGCCATCTGGACCGACAACATGCTGATCCCCAAGGGCGGAGACGTCTACACCGCCTCCGTTTACATGAACTACGTGTACGACCCCAAGGTTCAGGGGCTGATGGAGGCCGGCGACCCCAAGCGGAACATCACCGGGATCTACTACATCCCGCCGGTCACGGGTGCGGGAGCATGGGCAAAGAAGTTCAACCCACCCATCGCGAGCAATCCGCTCATCTTCCCGTCGGCGGCGACGCTTAGCCAGGTCCACATCTTCGACAATGCCGCGCTGAACAATGAGAAATACCTGATCCAGTGGAACAACCTCATCTCGGGGTAGCGAGCTGCGCATCCTTCACCGTCACAGGGGCGTAACGCCCTATCTGCTGCTCGCGCCGGGCATGCTGTGGCTGACGATCTTCTTCGTCGTGCCGCTCGGCTACCTCGCCTACCAGTCGCTGGAGTCGGGGACCATCGACTTCGGCTACGCATTCACCTGGGCGTGGGGGAACTACGGGGCTGCAGTCCGCGACTACCGCCCGCAGTTCGTCCGATCGATCGAATACGCCGGGGTGGCGACCGTCATCGCGCTCGTGGTGAGCTACCCAGTGGCGTACTGGATCGCATTCCGGGGCGGCCGCTGGAAGAACCTGCTGCTGCTCTTCATCGTCGCGCCGTTCTTCGTGACCTATCTGATCCGGACGCTCGCATGGCAGACCATCCTGGCCGACCACGGGTTCGTCGTGAACACGCTCCAAAACCTGCACGTCCTGGGCAGCGGCGGCAGGCTGCTCGCAACCGGGACTGCGGTGGTCGCCGGCATCACCTACAACTTCCTCCCCTTCATGGCGCTGCCGTTGTACGTCTCGCTCGAGCAGGTCGACCCGCGGTTGATCGAGGCAGCCGAGGACCTCTATGCCAACAAGATCCGCGCCTTCTTGCGGGTGACGCTGCCCCTGTCGCTCCCCGGCGTGGTGGCAGGGACGCTGCTGACGTTCATCCCGGCCGCCGGCGACTTCATCAACGCCCAGCTGCTGGGCGGCCCCAACAACCACATGATCGGCAACGTGATCCAGTCGAAGTACCTCGAGCTGAGCGACTACCCGTCGGCGGCTGCGATGTCGTTCATTCTCATGGGCGCGATCCTCGCTTTCGTCGCGGTCTACGCGTTCGTCGTCGGTACCGAGCAGTTGACCGGGACAGCCCTTTGAGTGCCGTTGCCGTTCAGCGCAACCGGCCCAGGCGCGGTGTCATTGCCTCGACGTGGACGTTCGTGAAGCGCAACGTCCTGACCGCCTACTCGATTCTCTTCTTCGTCTACCTGATGCTGCCAATCGCGGTGGTGGTGCTCTTCTCGTTCAACAACCCGATTGGCAAGTTCAACTACACCTGGCAGGGCTTCACGTGGAACAACTGGCGCTACTGGAATGGAGTTCCAGGCATCCAGAGCGCAATCGTCCTCTCGCTGGAGATCGCCCTGATCGCGAGCCTGGTGGCGACTGCACTCGGCACGATGATCGCGCTGGCACTCGTCCGCTACCGATTCCGCACTCGTGCGGCCACGAACATCCTGATCTTCCTGCCGCTCTCCACCCCGGAGATCGTGCTCGGCGCCTCGCTGCTCACGCTCTTCCTCCATTTCACGTTCGTGCCGTTCGGCTTCTGGACGATCCTGATCGCGCACGTGATGTTCTGCATCAGCTTCGCCGTCGTCACGGTCAAAGCTCGGTTGATCGGGTTCGACCGCCACCTCGAGGAAGCCGCGATGGACCTCGGCGCCAACGAGTTGACGACGTTTCGGAAGGTAACGCTGCCGTTGATCACGCCCGCGGTCCTGGCGGCATTTCTCCTCTGCTTCGCGATCTCGGTCGACGACTTCGTCGTGACGTACTTCAATTCAGGCTCGTCCGTCACGTTCCCGATCTACGTCTGGGGCGCGGCGCGCATCGGCGCACCGGCGCAGATCAACGTGATCGGCACGGCGATCTTCGTGATCGCCATCTCGGGAGCGCTCGCCAACGTGCTCATCCAAATGCGGCGCCAGAAGAGGGCTTGAACCTCCCGTCCGTCGAGCCGCGACTTCCGTCGTGGTGGCTCGAGGACGCGCTCGCCCGGGAGGGAAGCCCGGCGCCGGCGCCGGCACTCGCGAGGGACGCGACCGCAGACGTCGCGATCGTCGGCGGCGGCTACACCGGGCTCTGGGCCGCACTTGCGCTGCGAGAGCGGGCTCCCGAGCTTCGCGTGGCGCTCGTCGAGGCCGAAATCTGCGGCCACGGTCCGAGCGGCCGTAACGGCGGGTTCGTCCACGGTTACTGGGCCTCCCTTCCGGGGGTCCTCGCCGTGCTCGGTGAGGAGCGGGCGCTCGAGCTCGCACGCGCCGGGGAGCAGATCATCCCGGGGATTCGCGCCTGGGCCGAGGCGCGAGGGGAAGACGTCTGGCTGGTGGAGGCCGGGATGCTCGAGGTGTCGGCCGCGCCGGCGCAGGACGATGCGGTCGAGAAGGCTGCGGCTGCTGCCACGCGTGTGGGCCGGCCAGACCAGGCAGTGGCGCTGACACCCGAAGAGGTGGCCCAGCGGGTCAGGTCGCCCGCGTTCAGGAGCGGCGTCTTCTATCCAGAGTGCGCGACCGTTCACCCGGGCCTGCTCGTCCGTGCGCTGCGGCGGGCGGCGCTCGACGCCGGCGTCACCCTGCACGAGGGGACGCCGGTGACGGGGCTGCGCGCCGGCTCGCCGAACGAGCTCGAGACCCCCGGCGGGACTCTTCGTGCTCCCGAGGTCGTGCTCGCCACGAACGCGGCGCTGACCGGCTGGAGCCCCGCCTCGCGGAACCTGACGAACTTCGGCTCGTACGTCGTCCTCACCGAACCGGCGCCTGAGCTGCTCGCCGAGATCGGCTGGACCGGCGGCGAGGCGATCGTCGACGGGCGGATGTTCCTCCACTACTTCCGGACGACGAACGACGGACGCGTGCTCATGGGCAGCGGGAGCGGGCCGATCGGCTTCGGCGGCCGCCTCGACGACCGCTTCTCGCGCGACGAGCCGACGGCTGCGCGCGCCGAGGCGGGGCTGCGGCGCCTGCTGCCCGGCCTGGCGGGTGTGCGAGTCGAGCGGGCGTGGGGCGGCCCGATCGACGTCTCCGCCGACCATCTGCCCTTCTTCCGCACGAAACCGGGCACGCGAATCCACTACGGAGCCGGCTACTCGGGGCACGGCGTCGGCCCAGCCTGGCTCGGTGGCCGGATCCTTGCTTCCCTCGCCCTCGGTTCCGACGACGAGTGGACGCGATCGCCGCTCGTGACGCGGAACGTGCCGCGCCTACCGCCGGAGCCGCTGCGACGCGCGGGCGGGGGCCTCGTCCGCTGGGCGATCATGGCCTGCGAGGAGGCGGAGGAGGAGGGACGGCGTCCCGGGCTGGCCGCCAGGGCCGGAGCCGCCCTGCCGCGGCTGCTGGGCATGGAGCTAGGCACCCGCTGAGCCGCCGCTGAGTCCCGAACACCTCGCAGCCCGTCCAAAACTGACCTGTCGAACCTAGTAACAGACTGTTACTAGGTGGTTCGGGATCCGGCTGGGGCAGTTACTGAGCTGCGCTCTTCCGGCCACTGTCCAAGCAAGTAACAGACTGTTACAAGCCAGCCTCGGGTGGCTGCCTGCGCAGGGAGTACGCTCGGCCGGTGCAGGTCCTCCTCTGCGATGTCGGGCCGCGGGATGGGCTCCAGAACGAGTCCGAGGTGCTGCCGGCCGGGACGCGGGCGGAGCTCGTCGACCGGCTCGTCGCCGCGGGTCTGCGGCGCATCGAGGCCGTCAGCTTCGTCCGCGCCGACACGGTGCCGCAGATGGCGGATGCGGAGGACGTGATCGAACGTGTCGGCCCGCACGAGGGAGTCGAGCTCTCGGGCCTCGTCCTCAACGAGCGCGGCTGGGAGCGTTTCGCCGTGACCGGCCTCGACCGCGTCAACGTGACATTCGCAGCGACCGAGACCTTCAACCTCCGCAACGGGAACGCGACGCTCGCGGAGGCGATCGCGCGCGTGGAGGCGATTCTCGGCACGGCGGGCGAGACGCCGGCGACGGTGACCATCTCGTGCTCGTTCGGCTGTCCCTTCGAGGGCCGCGTCGATCCCGGGGTCGTGACCGAGCTCGCCGCGCGGTTCCTCGACCGGGCGGAAGTCGTTCTCGCCGACACGATTGGCGTCGCGACACCGTCCGCGGTCGGCGCGCTCGTCGATCAGGCACAGGCGGCCGGCTTTCACGGCCACAACACGCGCAACACGGGCTACGCGAACTGCCTCGCGGCCATCGAGGCGGGCGCGCACGTGCTCGACGCGTCGGTCGGCGGCCTCGGCGGATGCCCCTTCTCGCCGCGCGCGACCGGCAACGTGGCGACGGAGGATCTCGTCTACCTGCTCGACGGCGAGGGGATCGAGACCGGCATCGATCTCGACGCGCTCGTCGGCGTCTCGCGCTGGCTGGAGGAGGTGCTCGGCCGCACCCTCGAGGGCTACGTCCACCGCGCAGGGACATGGCCCGCCTAGGAGCCGGCCTCCCGGATCACGCCCGCGGAGGCGAGCGCCGCGATCTCGTCGTCCGTGTAGCCGAGCTCGCGGAGGATCTCTCCGGTGTGGGCGCCGAGTGCCGGCGGCCCGGTGTGGTGGCGCACGCGCTCGCCGTCGGCCGACAGCGGCGCGGCGACAGTGACGAAGTCTTCGAGCGACTGCAGGATCCCGAGCGCCTCCGTCTGGGGATGCCGCGCCGCCTCGCCGACGTCACGCACCGGAGACGCCGGAACCCCTGCGGCGACGAGCGTCTCGAGGAGCTCCGCCGACTCTCGTTCCCGCGTGCGCGCCTCGAGCAGCGCGACGAGCTCCGCGCAGTTGGCGACGCGGTCGGGATTCGTGAGGAAGCGCGGATCCTTTACCAGCTCCGGTGCGCCGAGGACGTCGCAAAGAGCGGCGAAGAGCTTGTCGTTCCCGGCGACGATCATGAGGTCGCCGTCCAGGGTCGGAAAGACCTGGTACGGCACGATCTGCGGGAAGGCGCTGCCCTCGCGGCCCGGCACCACGCCGGCGCCGAGATAGCCGACGAGCTGCGTCGCGAGCAGCGAGAGCCCTGTCTCGTAGAGCGAGAGCTCGAGCGTGCGGCCGGTGCCGGTGTGTTCGCGCTCGTACAGTGCCGCGAGCACACCGAGCGCCGCCCAGACGCCGGTGCCGAGGTCGATCAGCGACACTCCCACGCGCACCGGCGGCCGCCCGGCTTCGCCGGTCACGCTCATGATCCCCGAGGCTGCCTGCAGCAACGGGTCATAGCCCGGCCGGTCGCTCAGCGGGCCTCGCGCGCCGAACGCGCCGATCGAGCAGTAGACGAGCCGCGGGTTGCGCGCCCGGAGCCCGGCTGCGCCTAGCCCGTGGCGCTCCGCGGCTCCCGGCCGGAGGCTCTGCAGAAACACGTCGGCGCGGTCGGCGAGGCGCAGCACGATCTCGCGGCCCCGGTCGTGTCCCAGCTCCACGGCCAGGGAGCGCTTGCCGGCGTTCGAGGCGAGGAACATCGCGCCCTCGCCCGCGAGAAACGGTGGCCCCCAGGCGCGGGCATGGTCGCCGGCGAGCGGCTCCACCTTCACGACGTCGGCGCCGAGCGCGGCAAGCAGCTGCGTTGCCGTCGGCCCGGCGAGGGAGGACGTGACGTCGATCACGGTCATGCCGACGAGCGGGCGAAGCTCGGTCATCGGTACGGATGCACCCACACGAGGTGCGGCCCGTAGCCGGGCAGCTCCACGGTTTGCTCGGGACGGGCGCCGAGCCGCTGCGCGACTTGCTGCGAGCGAACATTTTCCGCCCTGATCAGCGAGACGACGCGGGGCGCGCGCAACCACTCGCGAGCCGCCAGCGCCGCCTCGGTCGCGTAGCCGTGTCCCCAGTATTCGCGGCCGAGCGCCCAGCCGAGCTCGGGCTCCCCGGCCGCCGAGCGCTGCCACGTCTGCACGTCGTAGTAGTTCGCGCCCACCCGCCCGACGAGGGCTCGGTCGCTCCGCCGCTCGACGAGGAACTTCCCGGTCGGGAAGCTTTCCCACTGGTCGAGCCACAGCCGCAAGACCTCCTCCGGCGGCTCGACCCCGCCGAGCCAGTCCATCACCTCGGGATCGGAGAGCCAGGCCGGCGGCGACTCGACGTCCGCCTCTGTCGGCCGCCGGAGCAGCAGTCGTTCGGTCTCGATCACAGCGGGAGCATGATCGAGCGCTCGAACTCGATCACGGCCTCTTCGCGCTGGTTGAGGCCGCGCGTCCGGACGGTGACGATGCCGTAGCCCGGCCGCGACTTGGATTCCCGCTTCTCGAGCACCTCCGTCTCGGCGGTGATCGTGTCGCCCGCGAAGACGGGGGCGGGGAGCCGCACCTCCTTCCAGCCGAGGTTGACGCCGCGCTCGGACACGTCCGCGACGGACAGGCCGGTGACGAGCGCGAGCGTGAACGTCGAGTCGACGAGCGGCCGTCCCCACTCGGTCGTCGCGGCGTACTCGGCGTCGAAGTGGATCGGGTTCGTGTTCAGCGTGAGCAGCGTGAACCAGACGTTGTCGGCCTCGAGTACGGTGCGTCCGAAGCGGCTTCGGTAGAACGCTCCGACCTCCAACTCCTCGTACGTGCGACTCACGCCCGAGATCATCGCAGCGATGCACGAGCTCGCCCTCGAGCAGCGGCGCGAGCTCGGCGTGCGGGCGCAGTGGCACGTCGGCGACATCACCTGGGGGCTCCGCCAGCACGAGGGGCGGGAGGACGAGTGGACGTTCCGGATCTGGAAAGACGGCGACCGGACCGTCGCCTGGTCGTGGCTGAAGGGCGATCGGGGGCTGCTCGAGTTCGACCTCCGCCGCGACCGGCTGGACCTGCTCGACGAGATCCTTGCCGAGCCCGACGCGCGCACCACCGGCGCTTTCGTGGACGACGAGGGTGCCCGCGAGGCGCTGCTGCGGAACGGCTTCAAGGAGAACGACACCGCTGGTCTCACCCGCCAGGGCTCCGTCATGCAGTTCCTCGCGCGGGATCTGTCGAAGGCTCCCGAACCGCCGGCGCTGCCCGAGGGCTTTCGCTACCGGACGGTCGAGCCGGGCGACCTCGCCGAGCGGGTCGCAATCCACCGCGACGTCTGGGCGCCGTCGCGCGTCACCGAGACGAGCTACGCGACCGTCCAGGCCTCGTGGCCGTACCGCCCGTCGCTCGACTGCGTGGTCGAAGCGCCGGGCGGCCGTTTCGCCGCCTACTGCCTGGTCTGGCCGGACGACGAGAACCGGGTAGGCGAGCTCGAGCCCGTGGGAGTGCGCGAGGAGTTCCGCCGCCGCGGCCTCGGCGCCGCCGTCTGCACCTTCGCACTCCGCCGTTTGTACGAGGAGGGCGGGCGGCAGGCCATCGTCTACTGCGTCAGCGGTGCGGCGTGCGCCCTGTACGAGTCGATCGGCTTCCGCCGCCACGCGACGCTGGTCGGCTACTCGCGCTGACCCTTCTTGAGGAATTTCTCCATCGCCGCCTCGACCTGACCCTCCACGAAGGCGTTGATGCGCCGCTCCATCCGCGCTCCCATGTCCTCCTGGGCCGAGCTTGACTTCTGCGTGTTCAGCGGCTTGCCGGCCAGCGAGCGCCCGTCGATGGTCAGCTCGTAGATGTGCTCGTGCTGGACGTCCTTCAGGTGCTGCTGTCCGAGGTCGTGCACGGCGACGCCCTCCGGGAGCTGGTTGCCGAGCAGTGCGCGCGTCGTCTCCGAGATCA
This sequence comes from Gaiellaceae bacterium, assembly GCA_036494245.1. GTDB lineage: Bacteria > Actinomycetota > Thermoleophilia > Gaiellales > Gaiellaceae > Palsa-739. The sequence continues at coordinate 29,823 of DASXOM010000114.1, read as the reverse complement.
GGATCTGGCCGCCGTGGCCCGCGGCGGAGATGCGCGCGGCGCGCACGACGTCGAGGCCGAGATAGCCCTCTTCGCCCACGTGCGGCTCGCCGGTGTGCACGCCCATCCGCACGCGCAATTCGCGCCCGTCCGGCCAGTCGTGGTCGCGCAGCGCGCGCTGCGCGTCGACCGCGGCCGCGACCGCCTCGCTCGCCCGCGAGAACGAGAAGAAGAACGCGTCGCCCTGGGTGTCGATCTCCGTGCCGCCCTTGGCGCCGAAGGTCTCGCGCACGAGACGGCGATGGTCGCTCGAGACCCGCCCGTAGGCATCGTCGCCGAGCTCCTGCAGAAGCTGCGTCGAGCCTTCGATGTCGGTGAAGACGAACGTGACGGTGCCGCCGGGCAGGGTGCTCATCGGCGCCTACGCTACCCCGATGAACCGGCTGGCGCAGGAGACGAGCCCCTACCTCCTCCAGCACGCCGACAACCCGGTCGACTGGTACGCGTGGGGGCAGGAAGCCTTGGATCAGTCCCGCTCGGAAGGGAAGCCGCTGCTCGTCTCGATCGGCTACTCCGCCTGCCACTGGTGCCATGTGATGGAGCGTGAGTCGTTCGACGACGAGGCGACCGCGGCCGTGATGAACGAGCTCTTCGTCAACGTCAAGGTCGACCGCGAGGAGCGGCCGGACGTCGACGCTGTCTACATGGATGCGGTAGTCGCGCTCACCGGCCAGGGTGGCTGGCCGCTCACCGTCTTTCTCACGCCCGGCGGCGAGCCGTTCTTCGGCGGCACCTACTTTCCGCCCGAGCCGCGGCACGGGCTGCCCTCGTTTCGGCAGGTGCTGCATGCGGTGGCCGAGGCGTACCGCGAGCGGCCGGAGGACGTTGCCGCGCAGGCGCGCGTGCTGGTCGACGCGCTACGGCGATCGGCCGAGACCGAGCCGTCGCGCGAGCCGCTGACCGAAGCGCTGCTCGCCGAGGCGGAGCGTGGCCTGGCCTCCCAGCTCGATCCGCGCTGGGGCGGCTTCGGCCACGCGCCGAAGTTCCCGCCCGCGTCGGTGCTCGAGTTCCTGTTACGGCGCGGCGCGCTCGATCCGGTCCGGCTGACGCTGGATGGGATGGCGGCCGGCGGGATGTACGACCTCGTCGGCGGCGGCTTCCACCGCTACTCCGTCGACCCGCAGTGGCTCGTGCCGCACTTCGAGAAGATGCTCTACGACAACGCGCTGCTCGTGCCGCCGTACCTCCACGCATGGCTGCTCACCGGCGAGGAGCGGTACCGCATCGTCGCCGAGCAGACGCTCGAGTACATGGTGCGCGAGCTACGGCTGCCCAGCGGCGGATTCGCCTCGTCGCAGGACGCAGACACGGACGGCGTCGAGGGGCTCACGTACACGTGGACGGAGGAGGAAGAAGCCCCGGCCGACCTGCTGCAGCCATTCGAGCATGGCCGCTCGATCCTGCGCGGTGAGCTGGACGACGAGACGCGGGGACGCCTGCTGGAGATCCGCGACCGGCGACCGCAGCCGGCCCTCGACGACAAGGTCATCGCCGCCTGGAACGGGCTCGCGCTCGCCGCGCTCGCGGAAGGCGCGCGCAGGCTCGCAAGTAACAGTCTGTTACAAGCTGCGGTCGAGCTCGGAGACCTGCTCGCAGCCGAACCGCTTTGGCGGACGTTGCGCGACGGTCGCGCGAAGTACCCCGCGTACCTCGAGGACTACGCGAACGTCGCGCACGGGTTGTACGAGCTGCACGTCGCGACCGGCGACCTGCGCTCGCTGCGGGAGGCTCGGCGGCTCGCGCTTACGGCGGTCGAGCTCTTCGGCGATCCGGAGCGGGGCGGCTTCTTCCTCACGCCGGCCGACGGCGAGCAGCTCGTCGCGCGGCAGAAGGCGTTCGACGACAACCCGACGCCGGCCGGGAGCTCGATGCTCGCCTTCGTCCTGCTGCGGCTCGCGCGGATCTGGGGCGACGCCGAGCTCGAACGGCAGGCGGTGGGCGCCCTCCGCCTCGTCCGCGACCTCCTCCCGCGCGCGCCGGCCGCGTTCGGCTGGGCGCTCTGCGCGCTCGACCTCCACCTCTCGCCGCCGCGCGAGCTCGCGATCGTCGGCGGCGCCGACTCGGACGTCGCCCGGGCGGCACTCCGCGGCTACGACCCGAACGCCGTCGTCGCCTACGGCCCTGCGGACGGCGTCCCGCTGCTCGAAGGCAAGACGCCCGTCGACGGCAAGCCTGCGGTCTACGTCTGCGAGCGCTTCGCCTGCCAGGCTCCCGTCACGGATCCGGCGCAGCTCGCCTGAGACGGCGAGGGGGAGCCCGGAAGCTCCCCCTCTGACGATTCGCTTGGTGCAGTGACTCAGTGCCCGCTGTTGAGGACCTTGCCGAAGTGGTGCCAGTCGCCGGAGCCGCCTCCGCTCCACTTGATGAAGACCAGCTGCTCCATCGGGAAGTTCCGCTTCTTGGACGTCTTGACGACCATCCCCGGATAGATGAACGGGTTGTTCTTCTCGTTCATGTTGCGGAGCGCATGCATGAGGCTCGCGCGGGTCGGGTTCTTGCCGGCGTGCTTGAGCGCATCGACGAAGGTCCAGCCCACGGCGAGCCCGTAGACGAGGTTGCCGTCGCCCGCCGCGAACTGCTGGTCGAGCGCCGGTGCGTACTTGTGGATGATGTTCTTCGCCAGCTTCATCCCAGGAAGGTTGGCCTGAGCCGTCTGGCTCGCGGTATAGGTGGTCGAGATGACCCCGTCGAGATTTGCCTGGTTCTTAGCCGCGATCCCCATGAAGATCCGGTTGTTCGAGACGTTGTTGAGAATCGTGAGCGGGCTCCAGCCGATCTTGGGCAGGGTTGCGAGTGCCGCGATCGAGGCTCCCGGCGTCGCGAAGATGACGAACGTGTCCGCGCCGTGCGCCTTCAGGGCGAACACGTGTGCCCCAACCACCTGCGCTGAGTCTCCCGCGTTGTAGGACTCCGCGTCGACGATCTCGTTCTGGTTGCCCCCGAGTCCGTGCTTCAGCCCGGCGAGATAGTTCTTGCCGTAGGCGTCGTTCTGATAGAGGACACCGATCTTGGCGTTCTTCTTGTGGCTGAGGATGTACTTCGCGTAGAGCTTCGCCTCGCCCGGGTAGTCCGGCTGCCAGCCCATCGTCCACGGCTTCGTCGAGCCCTGGCAGGCGTGGTGGACGCAGTTCCCCCAGTAGGCGTCGCCGGTGGCGAGCAGCACCTGCGGCACCTTGTGCTTGTTGAGGTAGCCCCACGTCGAGAGCCCGGGCGCCGTGCCGAGGCTGCCGACGTCGGCGAAGATGTGGTCCTGCTCGACCAGCTTGGTCGTCTGCTGCACCGTCTCCGACGGGGTGTACTGGTCGTCGAGGACGATGTCGTTGATCTTGCGGTGATGAACGCCGCCCTTGGCGTTGACGTACGCGTAGTACGCCTGCTCGGCGAACGGGATCGTCTTGTACAGCGACGCTCCGCCCGTCTCCGGTCCCTCGGACAGCGGGAATGTCCCGCCGATCGTGATCTGCTTGCTCGTGACTCCTGGTGTGCTGTTGTGTGAAGCGGCAGCCGTGCCAGCCGCCGCGGCTGTTGCGAGAAGCCCGACGAGCAGTGCCGCGAGCTTCTTACGGTTGACAGGCATGGATAGCCCCTCCGAGTTCGATTGTGTTCATAAAGACGATTTCCGGTACAGTTTGATGGAGATTGAACCGCGGTTCAAGCACGCGCGAGGCGGCGGATCCGGGCAAGGAGTCCTGCGAAGCCGTCCGGGAGCACGAGCATGACGAGGATGACCGCAACTCCGAAGACGACGTTGCGGCCGTGTGCAGAGCCGATGACCGGCACGCTGCTCGAGACGGTCGGCAGGAGGCCGACGAACGCGGCTCCTGCGAGAATCCCCCACAGCGATCCCAAGCCGGCCACGGCGGCCCCGACGAGAAGTTGGAGCGAGAGGAAGACGCCGAACTCCGTCGGCTGCGCGAAGCCGTTCGCAGCGAGCACGAACAGGGATCCGGCGACCCCCGCGTAGGCGGCCGAGATCCCGAACGCGAGCGTCTTGTAGACCGGCAGCTCCACCCCAGACGCCACCGCCGCGATCTCACTGTCGCGCACTGCGCGGAAGGCACGACCGACCCGCCCGCGCAGGATCAGCCAGGCGAGCACCAAGAGGATGGCCGAACACGCCCAGGCCGCGGTGTAGACCCAGAGGTGGCTCGGCGGGTTGTACGACGCTACGCCTCCGGTGCCGCCGAGGAACTTCGACCACTTCAGCGGGAGCAAGGGCACTGAGACGGCGAGCGCGAACGTCACGAGGGCGAGATAGACACCCGAGAGACGGAGCGCCGGCAGGCCGACGAGCAGGCCGACGACGAAGCAGATCGCGAAGGCCAGGAGCATCGTCACGACAAAGTTGGTGTGGTGGTCGCGTGACATGACCGCCGTCGTGTAGCCGCCGATGGCCATGAACGCCCCGTGCCCGATCGAGATCTGGCCGGTGTAGCCGGTGAGGATGTTGAGGCCGAGCACGCCGATGAAGAAGATCCCGACCTGAGCGACGAGCGAGATGTTGTAGTCGCTCAGAATGAAGGGCAGGATCACGAGTACGGCTGCGACGACGACGAGCGAGGCGAGGGCCGGGATCTGCCTCTTCATACCCGCCGCACCTCCCGGCGACCGAACAGGCCCGAGGGCTTCACGAGCAGGATCAGGAGGATGACCGCGAACGCCAAAGGAGTCTGGAGCTCGGGGGTAATGCGGAACGACCCGATGTGCGGCTGATAGCCGGCGATGAGGGTCAACGTGACGCCGATCAGGAGGCCGCCGATCAGCGCTCCGGCCGGGCTCTCGAGACCACCGAGGACAGCCGCGGCGAAGGCATAGACGAGAATCGGCTGCATCAGGCTGGGAGTGAGGAAGAGCTGTGAGGGCTCGGCCATCAGGCCGGCCACCGCTCCGAGCACGGCGGCGAGGCCCCAGCCGATCGCGAGCATCGACTCGACGCGGACGCCGACGAGGGCTGCGGCCGAAGGGCGCAGTGCGGCGGCTCGCATCCCGAGGCCGAGCTTCGTGAAGCGGAACAGCGCCCAGACGAGCAGCACGGAGACGAACACGACCACGAGCATCCCGACGTAGAGATGCTGGATCTGTACGCCGCCGACGTCGAAGGATGCGGTGCCGAACGGCGAGTCCATGAACTTGAAGGTGCTCCCCCAGATCCAGTCGACGATCCCGTCGATGAGAATGAACAGGCCGACGGTGACGATGACCACGGCAATCACCGAGCGGTGCTGCACCGGCCGGATGACGGTGACCTGGAGCGCCGTGCCGAGCGCGAAGGCGATCGCGAGCGTCGCGGCGAAGGCCTCCCAGTACGAGAGGCCGTGCTGCATCAGCTCCCAGGCGATGTAGGTCGTCAGCAAGGCGAGTTCGCCCTGCGCGAAGTTGATGACGTGGGTCGCGCGGTAGATGAGGACGAGCGCGAGCGCGAGGCTGCCGTACACGGAGCCGACGGCGAGCCCCTGAATCGTGAACTGGGCGAAGGCCGTGCTCTGCAGACAGCCGACGAGCAGGAAGATCGCTGCGCCGAGGAGGAAGAGCACGACGGTGGCCGTGCCGGCATCGATCGCGCCGCCCCGAAGTCCTTCGAGCCGAGAAGTCGCGGCACTGACCATCAGTAGCCGAGGTAGCTGCGGCGGACGGCGTCGTCGGCCATGAGCTCCGCGCTCGAGCCCGAGAGCACGACGTGCCCGGCCTCGAGCACGTAGCCGGCGCCGGCGGCCTGCAGGGCGAGGTGCGCGTTCTGCTCGACGACGAGGACGGTCAGGCCTTCCTTCTCGTTCAGCTCGCGGATGATCCGGAACAGCTCTGCGACGAGGACCGGCGCGAGCCCGAGCGACGGCTCGTCGAGGAGCAGGAGCCGCGGCCGGAGCACGAAGGCGCGCGCGAGCGCGAGCATCTGCTGCTCGCCACCGCTCAGCGTCCCGGCCTGCTGCCTGCGCCGCTCCGAGAGCCAGGGGAAGTACGAGAAGACGCGCTCGAGCTCGGGCTGGATCGAGCCGCGTCGCGTGTAGGCGCCGAGACGGAGGTTCTCCCAGACGGTCAGCTCCGAGAACGTGCCGCGACCCTCGGGGACGTGCGCGATGCCCAGTCGGGCCGCGCCGTCGGGGCCGACGCGCTGGAGCGAGCGCCCTCCGAACCGGATGTTCCCCGCGCGCCGCACCGTGCCGGAGATCGCGCGGAGCGTCGTCGTCTTGCCTGCGCCGTTCGGGCCGAGGACTGTGACGATCGATCCCTCCTCGACCGCGAGCGAGATGCCGTGCAGCACGTGGACCGGGCCGTAGCGCGCCTCGACGTCCTCGAGCTCGAGGAGGGCGGTCACGCTGCGATCTCTCCGCCCAGATACGCCTGGATCACTGCAGGATCGCGCTGCACGCCGGCGGGCTCGCCGGCGGCGATCGTTCGGCCGAAGTCGAGGACGTGCACGTGCTCGCAGACTTCCATGACGAGCCGCATGTGATGCTCGACCAGCAGGATCGTCAGCTCGCGCTCGTCGCGCAGCCTGCGGATGAGGCCGACGAGATCGTCCACCTCCTCGTGATTGAGGCCGCCGGCCGGCTCGTCGAGGAGGAGCAGCCGCGGCCGGCTGGCGAGGGCGCGCGCGAGCTCGACGCGCTTCAGCGTCCCGTACGGGAGACCGGCAGCGGGACGCTCGGCGTGCTCGGCGATCCCGACGTCGGCGAGCGTCTCGAGCGCGTGGCGCTTCTGCTCGCGCTCACGCTGCAGTCGCGTCGCGGGATGCGCGCCGACGAGGATGTTCTCGAGCACGGTCATCCTCGGGAACAACTCGAGGTTCTGGAAGGTGCGCGCGATCCCGAGGCGGATCACGCGGCTCGGCCGAACGCGTCGCAGCGAGCGGCCCTCGAAGACGATGTCACCCGAGTCGAGCCGGTACAGGCGGGTGATCGCGTTGAAAGCCGTGGTCTTGCCGGCGCCGTTCGGCCCGATCAGGCCGACGATCGAGTGGTCTTCAACCCCGAGGGAAACATCGTCGAGCGCGACGATCCCGCCGAACCTGAGCCGAGCGTGGTCGAGCTCGAGAAGAGCCACTCAGTCGGCCGCCTGGAGAGACCGGCCACCGGCCGACTGCATCCCGGCGAGCATTCCCGGCGGCGCGACTCCGTCTGGGAAGCGAGCGAGCAGCTCGCTCAGCAGTGCATCGGGCTCCCAGCCCTCGGACGCGGAGAAGAGCTCGTCTGCGCTCCAGCCGCGCAAGGCGTTGACCGCTCCGCCCCAGACGTGGAAGACCTGGCCGGTGATCGCCTGCGCCTCGTCGGCGCAGAGCGCGACCACCACGGTCGAGACGTTGGCCGGGTCGAGCGGGTCGAAGCCCTCGGGCGGGGCGTCCATCTGGAACGTCTCCTCCGTCATCCGCGTGCGCGCGTTCGGCGCGAGGCAGTTGACCGTGACGCCGTAGCGCTGCAGCTCCTGGGCGACGATGACCGTGAAGCCCGCGATGCCCGCCTTCGCGGCGCCGTAGTTCGCCTGGCCGACGTTGCCGAAGACGCCCGACGGGCTCGCCGTGTTGACGACGCGGCCACGCACCTCCTCGCCCGCCTTCGACCGCTCGCGCCAGTACGCCGCAGCGTGGCGGGTCAGCGCGAAGTGGCCTTTGAGGTGGACGGCGATCACGGCGTCCCATTCGTCCTCGGTCATGTTCACGATCATCCGGTCGCGGAGGATCCCGGCGTTGTTGACGAGGATGTCGAGCCCACCGAACTCTTCGCTCGCCTGCCGCACGAGCCGCTCCGCACCCGTGAAGTCGGCGACGTTCTCGCCGTTCGTGCACGCCTCGCCGCCGGCGGCACGGATCTCCTCGACGACCTGCTCGGCCGGGCCCGCATCGGAGCCCTCGCCCGCGATGCCCGCGCCGAGGTCGTTGACGATGACCTTTGCCCCGGCTCCTGCGAGCGCGAGCGCATGAGAGCGGCCGATGCCGCGCCCGGCTCCCGTGACGATTGCAACCTTGCCGCTCAGATCCGGCATGGCGGGAGCCTAGTACCGGCCGAGGTAGCGCGGGGAATCGATCAGCAGCCGTTCGGCGACGTCCGCCTTCACGCGCGCGAGCGTGCCCGCCGGGACGTCGCCGGCGCGAATCCGCGTCGCGAGCTTTCGCTGCTCGGCATCGTCCTCCCGCGGCAGGTTCGCCAGCTCGCGCCGGACGATGCCGAGCGCGTTGAGCGCGACGAGCGTCCGGAAGCGGAGGCGTGGGTCGTCGAGCGTCGCGAGGATCTCGCCCGAGAGGAACTCCTCGATCGCCTCCGCCAGCTCGTCCGGGGTCGGCCGCTCGCTCACGCCACGCCCTGCCTCTCCAGCAGGTGGCAGATCTCGTACTCGACCTCGGCGCCGAGCCGGCCGAGGATCGCAAGCTCGACGCTCCGCTCCTGTCCCGTCAGATGCCGCTGCGCCTGCGTAAGGCAGCCGATCGCCCAGCCGACGTTGCCGGCGAGCTCCCAGTAGTCGAGCTCCTCGGGCCGCACGTCGAAGCCGGTGAGCTCGTTGTAGCGCTCGAGGTACGGCCCGACGTTGTCGATCCCGCCCAGCCGAAGGTCGTCCGCGCCGAAGCGCCACGCGCGAACGAGCGAGAACGCGAGGTCGCGCGCTGGGTCGTCGAGATGGGCGAACTCCCAATCGAGCACGCCGACCAGGCCGCTCTCGTCGACGACGAGGTTGCCGATCCGGAAGTCCCCGTGGACGACGACCGGGTCACGCGGCGGCGGCCGGTTCTCGCGCAGCCACCAGAGCCCGAGCTCGATCGCCGGATGGGGCTCGCCGACTTCGTCGAGCTCGACCACGAGCCGGTCGATCGTCGCCGCCTCGAGGAACGGGAGGCGCTCCGGCGGCAGGCCGTGGATCTTCGCGAGCTCCTCCGCCATCTGCGCCGGCAGCCCTTCCGGCGCCGGCTCCCGGACGATGCGGCGTCCGATCGTCTCGCCCTCCAGCCGCTCCATCACGAATGCCTCGCGGCCGTCGAGGTCCTCGATGTAGGCGACCGGCCGCGGCGCTCTCACCCCTTGCTCGTACGCCACCTCCAGGACCTCGAACTCGTGCCGCAGCGAGAGCGTGTGGCGGTGGATCACGCCGCCCCCGGCGCGGCGCACGAGCAGCCGCTCGCCGCCGGCGTCGACGGCCCACGCCTCCTTGGACGCCCCGCCCGGCAGCAGCAACGGCTCGGAGATCGGGCCGAGCACCGCTTCGAGTGTCTCGCGCATGTCTGCGATCATCGCCGCAATGGAGGAGCGGCGCGAGCGCGTGCGCGCGTTCATGGAGGAGCACGTCTATCCGAATGAACGGGCGCTGACGGCGGAGGACGACGCAGCCGATGCGCTCGTCTCCGAGCTGCAGCAGAAGGCGAAGGATGCGGGCCTGTGGGCGCCGCATCTGCCGCCCGAGACCGGCGGCTCCGGCAGCGGCTTCCTCGAGTACGCGGATCTCAACGAGGAGATCGGCCGCAGCTTCGTCGCACAGCTGATCTTCGGCTGCCAGGCACCGGATGCGGGCAACGCCGAGATCCTCCACCTCTACGGCATCGACGAGCAGAAGGAACGCTTCCTGCGTCCGCTCGTCGCCGGAGAGGTGCGGTCCTTCTTCGGTATGACCGAGCCGGAGGTGGCCGGCTCCGACCCGACGCTCCTGTGCGGGCGGGCGAAGCGGGACGGCGACGAGTGGGTGATCGACGCGCACAAGTGGTTCTCGTCGGGAGCCGACGGCGCCGCGTTCGGGATCGTGATGGTCGTGACCGAGCCCGACGCCGAGCCGCACCGTCGCGCCTCGATGATCCTCGTCCCGACCGACACGCCGGGCTACGAGCTCGTGCGGCGCATCCCGGTGATGGGCCACGAGGGCCGCGGCTGGGGGACGCACTGCGAGACGCGGTTCAGCGGCGTGCGCGTGCCGCTCGCGAACACGCTCGGCGAGCCTGGCGACGGCTTCCGGATCGCGCAGAAGCGGCTCGGGCCGGGACGGATCCACCACGTCATGCGCTGGCTCGGGCAGATGCAGCGCGCTTTCGAGCTGATGTGCGCGCGGGCGCTCGAGCGGGAGGCGTCGGGCGGGCCGCTCGCCGAGAAGCAGACGATCCAGAACTGGATCGCGGAGTCGGCCGCCGACATCCAGGCGTGCCGGCTGATGACGATGCAGGCGGCGCGGCGGATCGACGAGGGCGACGAGGCGCGCGTCGAGATCTCCCTCGTCAAGTTCTTCGCCGCGCGTGTGCTCGGCGAGGTGATTGACCGCGCGATCCAGGTGCACGGTGGTCTCGGGCTCACCGACGACACGCCGCTGGCGCTCATGTGGCGAATGGCCCGCGGCGGCCGGGTGTACGACGGGCCGGACGAGGTGCACAAGGCCGTCGTCGCGCGCCGCATCCTGCGCTCGTTTGCGGAGGGCGACGGCTGGCGCTTCACGTAACGCTCGAGGGACGGCGCGTCCGGCTTGAGCCGCTCGAGCCGCGGCACGAGGAGGAGCTCTGGGCGGTCGCGCAAGACGAGCGAGTGTGGCGGCTGATGCGCGTGCGCGGCGACGAGAGCCGCGAGGCGTTCCGCGCCTGGTTCGAGTCGATCGAGACCGGGTTCGCGCACTACCTCGACATGAAACTCGTCGGCCACACGAGCTTCCTCAACGATCGTCCCGAAGATCGCGTCGTGGAGATCGGGAACACGTGGCTGCGGCCGGAGGCGTGGGGGACGGGCGCGAACACGGAGGCGAAGTACCTCCTTTTGCGTCACGCGTTCGAGGATGAGGGCTACCTCCGCGTCGAGTTCAAGACGGATGCCACGAACGAGCGTGCGCGGGCGGCTCTGGCGGCCCTCCCGGCCGAGTTCGAGGGCGTGTTCCGCAAGCACATGCTGGTGCGCGGCGGCGAGCGGCGAGACTCAGCCTGGTACGCCGTCATTGACGACGACTGGCCGGACGTGAAGGCGAGCCTCGAGCGGCGGTTGGGCTACCGCTAGGCCCCTCGGACGATCTGGGTGCAGCGAGCGCTCGCGATGAGCTTGCCGTCCTGGAAGAGCTCGGCCGCGCAGAAGACGACCCGGCGGTTTCGCTGCACGACGTGGCCGTCCGCGCGCAGCGTCCCGGGCCGTGCGGAGCGATGGAACTCCGTACGGAGGTCGGCGGTGAGGAAGTCTTCCTCCTCGGTCATCAGCGTCCAGCAGGCGCCGCCCATGGCCGTGTCTAGGAGCGCCGCGACCATGCCTCCGTGGACGATCGGGCCGCTCGGCGAATGGAAGCTGTACTCGGGCGTCGCGTCCCACTCGATCACCGCGCGGCCGTCGGCCTGCTCGATGCCGCGGTAGCGGAGCGTGTTCCACACGTGCGGGTGGGGCGGTGGGGACTCGCCCCACGGCTTTCTCGAGCGCGGGCTCATCGCGGCCCCGGCACTCCCGGAAAGCGAAACGGCTCGACGCGGTTCGGCTGCACGACCCAGGCGCGGCCGGTCTCCTCGTCGCCCAGCACCTGTAGCGCCGCCTCTGCGACGAACGATGCGTCCATCAGCGCGACCCCGATCGCGTCGCGGAAGTCGCCCTCGACGAGCGCCGTGTCGGTGAAGCCCGGGCAGAGCGCGTTGAGCCGGATACCGCGCGCGGCCAGCGCGGGTGCGGCCGCACGAACCCAGCCCACGACCGCGTGCTTCGTGGCGGTGTACGCAGGGTCGTGCGGCATCCCGGTCAGCCCCGCGAGCGAGGCCGTGGCGACGATCGAGCCACCTCCGGGCATAAGCCGCGCCGCGAGCTCGCGCGTTCCGTAGACGACGCCCTCGAGGTTGGCGCGGAGGATGCGGTGCCACTCCTCGTCCGTCAGCACGGCTGCGTCCGCCTGACCGGTGCCGGTACCCGCATTGAGGAAGGCGGCGTCGTACTCGCCGTCGAGAGAGCGCCAGGCGTCTGCGTCGGCGACGTCGAACTCGGGGAGGTCGAGCACGAGAGGGTCGTCGAGCAGTGCGCAGATCGCGCTGCCGATGCCGCCTCGGCCGCCGGTGACGAGCGCCTTCACGGATTGAGCACGACCTTGCCGACGCTGCGGCGCGACTCGATGAACGCATGCGCGTCCTCAACCTCGGCGAGCGGGAACTCGGCGCCGACCACAGGCCGGATCCTGCGTCCGCTCCAGAGCTCGAGCAGCTCGCGCGTGGCGGCGGCGATGACGTCCGGCGCATGCCGAAGCAGTCGCCCGATGTACACGCCCTGCACCCCGACGTTCCGGCCGACGATCTGCGCCGGCTGAAGCTCGGGCCAGAGCCCGCCCGCGTAGCCGATCGCCACGAGCTGGCCGAGCGGCCGCAGCCGCGCGACCGCCGCCTCGAACAGCTCTCCGCCGACCGGATCGAGAACCACGTCGACCCGCAGGTCGTTCGGAAGGTCGTCGTAGACGTAGGCCTCCTTCGCGCCGAGCTCGCGGCACAGCTCTAACTTCTCTGGCGAGCCGACGGCCGCCACGACCTCCGCGTTGAGCGCGCGCGCGACCTGGATCGCCGCGGTGCCGACTCCTCCGGCAGCTGCGTGCACGAGCACCGTCCGCTCCTCCTCGAAGCGCACCTGCCGCGTCAGTGGGACGTAGGCGGTGAGGAACGTGAGTAGGAAGCTCGCGCCTTCGGCGAACGACGCGCCGTCCGGCAGCGGCACGAGTGACGCGCGCGGAACAGCTGCGAGCTCCGCGTACGCGCCCGCAGGAACGATCGCCATCACGCGGGTTCCGTCCTCGAGCTCGCCCGCGAGCTCCACCCCGAGCACGGCTGGGAACTCGGGCATTTGCGGATAGCGGCCGTGCCGGATCAGGATGTCGAGGAAGTTGATCCCGGCTGCGCGCACGCGCACGAGCGCCTCGCCGTCGGCCGGGACCGGGTCGTCGACGTCGCGCAGCTCGAACGGCGCGTCGACCGCCGGTTGGACGGCGGCCTTCAACTCGTCGGCGCGGTCTCGGCCGCGAACTGCTCGCGTAGTGCGATCTTGCGGAACTTGCCGACGCTCGTCTTCGGGATCTCGGCCACGAACTCGATCCGCTCGGGCACCCACCACTTCGCGAAGCTCGGCGCGAGGAACTCCCGCAGCTCGTCGGCCGACGCGGAGGCGCCCTCGCGCAGCACGACCGCTGCGAGAGGACGCTCGCCCCACCTGTCGTCGGGCACCGCGATCACGGCCGCCTCGGCGACCGCGGGATGCGCCATCAGCGCGTTCTCGAGCTCGACCGACGAGATCCATTCGCCGCCCGACTTGATCACGTCCTTCGAGCGGTCCTTGATCTGGATGAAGCCGCGCGGATGGATCGAGACGATGTCGCCCGTGCGGAACCAGCCGTCCTCCGTCCAGCGGTCGGTCGTATCCGGCGCGTCGAAGTACGCGGCCGCCACCCACGGCCCGCGCACCTCGAGCTCGCCCATCGCCTCACCGTCCCAGGGCACCTCCTCGTCGCCGGCGCGCACGCGGATCTCGACGAACGGCAGCGGGAAGCCGACCATCGCCTGAAAGTCCCAGCGCGTCTCCTCGTCCGCCTCGGCGAGGTCGTACGGAAGCGCGACCGTGGAGGCGACAGGCGATGTCTCGGTCATCCCCCAGCCCTGGCAGATCTTCAGCCCGTGCCGCCCCTCGAAGGCCGCGATCATCGCGCGTGGCACTGCCGAGCCGCCCACCAGCATCGCCTTCATCGCGGAGAGGTCCCAGCGGCCTGGCTCGGCGTCGAGCCGCGCGAGGATCCCCATCCAGATCGTCGGCACGCCTGCCGCCCACGTGACCTGCTCCTCCTCCATGTTGTCGAGCAGGCTGTCGGGGTCGAGGTGAGGGCCGGGATAGACGAGCTTCGCGCCCTGCATCGTCGCGAGGTACGGGTAGCCCCAGGCGTTGGCATGGAACATCGGCACCACCGGCATCACGGCGTCGTCGATGCCGAAGCCGAGCCCCAGCGGGTTGTTCGCGCCGACGCCGAGTGCGTGGAGGACGGACGAGCGGTGCGAGTAGACGACGCCGCGCGGCCGCCCGGTCGTGCCGCTCGTGTAACACATCGCGGCGGCCTCGTTCTCGTCGAGCTCTGGGTCCTTCCACTCGCCGGGATCGGCGGTCGCGAGCAGCTCCTCGTACGAGTCCTCGACGACGAAGACGTGGTCGATCGGCGTCCCCTCCCGGAACTGCTCGAGCAGCGGCAGCAGCGCCCGGTCGACGATCACAGCGCGGTCGCCGGCATGGGTCGCGATGTAGTTGAGGTCGTTCGGGTGGAGCCGGAGGTTGAGCGTATGCAGGACGAAGCCGCCGCACGGGACGCCGAAGTACGCCTCATGGTGCTGGTAGTGGTTCCAGCAGAGCGTCGCCACCCGGTCACCGCGCTCGAGGCCGATCTTCTGCAGCGCGACCGCGAGTTGCCGCGCGCGGCGCAGCGTGTCGCGGTGGTTGGTGCGGTGGAAGGTCTTGTCGGGGAGGCGCGTGACGATCTCGCCGTCGCCGTAGAACGACTCCGCCCGGCGCAGCAGGTGCGTCAGCGTGAGTGGGAAGTCCATCATCAGGCCGTCCATCCGGCTCATTCTCCTATAGCCGCGACTGCCTCGACCTCGACCAGCTGGTCGCGGTAGCCGAGGACGGCGACACCGAGCAGCGTGCTCGGCGCGTCGTGGTTCCCGAAGTGACGCCGGACGACCTCCCAGGCAGTCAGGAGATCCGCCTGTTCGCCGCTGGCGACGTAGACGGTCGTCTTCAGCACGTCGTCGAGCTCGGCACCGGCCGCCTGCAACGCGGTCCGGAGATTCCGCATCACCTGTTCCGCCTGAGCGGCTACGTCCCCGGGCGCGACGGTGTCTCCGGCGGCGTCGAGCGGGCACGCCCCGGCCGTGAACACCAGGCGCGTGCCCGGCGGCGAGACGGCGGCGTAGGCGTACGGCACGCTGTCCGTGAGCTCGGCCGCGCGGACGAGCTTCATGCGAGGAGCGCGCTCGCGATTTCCAGCCGCAGTTCGGGCGGCCGGGCGCCGAACCCTTCGAGCCACTGCGCGCGCTTGTAGAAGCGGTGCAGCGGGTGCTCCCACGTGAAGCCGATCCCGGCGTGCACCTGGATCGAGCGCTCGCACGCAAGGACCGCGGCCTCGGCGGCGAACGCCTTCGCGGCGGCAGCGGCGAGCGGTGCGCGCTCGTCGTCCTCGGCGACGCACCAGGCGGCCCAGTAGACGAGCGAGCGCGCGAGCTCGACGTCGGTGTACGTCTGGGCGAGTGGGTGGGAGACGGCCTGGTACGTGCCGATCGGCTTGCCGAATTGCGTGCGTGTCTTCGCGTGCTCGACGCCGAGGTCGAGGGCGCGCTGCGCGACGCCGAGCGCCTCGGCAGCTGCTGCCGCCCGGAAGCGCGGTGTCTCGTCGACACGGTTGAAGCGGCGGGTGGGATCCACGGTGGCGACGTCGCCGTCCCCCGGCACCGACGCGACGTGCCCGAGGTAGAAGCCCGGGTAGCAGACGTAGCCCATCTCCTCGAGCAGCAGCGCCTCCTCGACGAAGCCGAGCCCCGCCTCAGCGACGTCGAGCCAGCCGAGCTCCTCGAGCTCGCTCCGGCGGTCGTCCTCTGCCTCCCAGTCGCGGTCGAGCGGGAAGCGGTCGGCGAGCCACGAGTGCGCCGCCTGCCTGAGTTCGAGCTGGTCCTCGGAGAGCGCGAAGTCCATCAGCGGGACCTCGCGAGACCGAGAACGCGCTCGGCGATGATGTTGCGCAAGACCTCCGACGTGCCGGCCTCGATCGTATTGCCGCGGCTGCGGAGCTGCTGGTGGTTCCACCAGCCGTCGTCGAGGATGCCGTCCGGCCCGCGCAGCTCGCGCGCGAGCTTCGTCAGCCGCTGGTTCGCCTCCGACCAGCGCAGCTTCACGCCCGAGCCCTCTGGGCCGGGGACGCCGGTGCGCTGGTACGTGCCGAGCGCGCGGTAGTTCGTGTAGCGCAGTGCCTGCAGCTCGATCCATTCGCGGGCCAGCGCGTCGCGCACCAGCGGGGTCGGATCCCGTTCCTCCGTCTCCTCGAGCAGCCGGCCGAAGAGCGCGTCGAACGTCGCCGTGAGCGCGAAACCGAGCGTCGCGCGCTCGTGCAGGAGGGTCGTCATCGCGACCTGCCAGCCGTCGCCCTCGTCGCCCAGGCGGTTCCCGACCGGGACTTCGACGTCGCTGAAGAAGATCTCGTTGAACTCCGCCTCGCCCGTGATCTGCCGCAGCGGCCGCACCTCGACGCCGGGGGCGTGCATGTCGACGAGGAGGTAGGTGAGGTTCCGGTAGCGCTCCGCCTCGGGATCGCTCTGCGTGACGAGGATGCAGAAGTCGGCGATGTGCGCGAACGATGACCACACCTTCTGCCCGTTCACGACGTAGACCTCGCCGCGCCGCTCGGCGCGCGTGCGGGCGGCGGCGAGGTCGGAGCCCGCGTTCGGCTCCGAGAAGCCCTGGCACCAGATCTCGTCCGCCGCGAGGATCGGCTCGAGGTAGCGCGACTTCTGCTCCTCGCTGCCGTGCGCGATGATCGTCGGCCCGGCCATGTTGAGGCCGATCACGCCGACATGCGTCGGCGCCTGCACCGCCGCGAGCTCCTCGTAGAGGATCGCCTGGAAGCTGGGCGGCGCGCTTTGCCCTCCGTACTCCTTCGGCCAGGTCAGCCCGGCGTAGCCCGCCGCGTAGAGCTTGCGACTCCACTCGCGGATGAACGGGTCCTCGAACCGCTGCGCGCCACCGCGGCCGCCGCGCTTGTCCTCCGGGAGGTTTGCTTCGACCCACGCACGCAACTCGGCCCGAAACTGCGCCTCCTCCGGCGTATCCCGCAGGTCCACTGCAGGAGGCTAACCCGCGGCGGGTGCCGGAAGCAGCTCCTGCGGCGCTTCGCTGACGACGCGCCGGCGCCGCATGGGGAGGAGCGTCACGGTGCCGAGGATCAAAGCGACGCCGATCCACTGCGTCCAGTGCAGGTGCTGGTCGTACGCGTAGATGCCCGCGACCACGGCCACGGCCGGATATGTGAGCTCAGCGAGTGAGGATAGAACGGCCGGCGTGCGCTGCAGCCCGTAGTAGTAGAGGGCGAGCGCGAGCAGGCCGGTGACGAGCGCGAGGTAGAGAATCAGCACGCTGTCATGGCCGTTGGAGTATGCGGGCTCGTTCATGACGAGTAGGGCGAGCGCGCTCGCGAGAAGCCCGAAGAAGAAGCGCAGCGTCAGCACGTGCTGGAACTGGAGCTCGCGGGACATGTAGCGCCCGAGCACCGTCCCGAGCCCCCAGAGCACCGCGGCGGCGGTTGCCTCGACGATCACCACCACTCCCTGCGCCGACGGCTCGAGAGGGTTCGACTGGTTGACCAGCCAGAAGCCGGCGAGGGCGGGGAGGAACAACCACCAGAAGCCGGGCCTCGGACGTTCGGCGAGCAGCAGCGCGGCGGCCCCGATTGCGATGAACGGCTGGATCTTCTGGATCACGACCGGCGTGATGAAGTCGGAGTGGCCGATCAGCGCATCCGTGAACAGGATCGTGGCGAGGGCCGAGGCCCCGGCGCCGACGACGACCGCAGCCGCCACGTAGCTCCGCCCGGCGCGGAAGACCGCTCGGAGCGAGGGGAGGAGGAACGGCAGCGTGCAGAGGACGAGGATCACGTGCTCGCCGAAGACGATGGTCGTCGCCGAGGTCGTCCCGCTCATGGTCTTGCGGATGATCGGGTCCGTGCCCCACATCGCCGCGGCGACGGCGATCAGGACGACGCCGGGCACGACGGCGAGTCGACGGCTCATCTCGCGTTGAGCGTAGCGACCTTGGGTCGGCGCAGGCCGCAAGTGTCCTGTCGCAGGTCCGTAGGCACAATTCGGCTTGACGGGAGGGGCGATTTCCACGAAGCAGAGCAGCGAACGGTTGATCCGGTTGCCGGAGCCATGGCTCGACGCCGAGGCGTGTCACGGACTGAACGTCGCCTTTTACAGCGTCGAGCCGCATGACTACTTCCAGACTCGGCTCGAACTCCTAATGCTCGCCGCCGCCGACACCGGCGCGATCTTGGCAGCCTTCCAGAAGGGCTTGGAATACGGCGCGCTCAAGATCGGAGGCCCGGAGGTGAAGGCCCCAGACGACGCAGAGGCCGCCCAGAACGCTTTCGTGACTGCCGACGCCGTGAACCTCCTACATCACATCTCCGAGACGCTGCTCCGCCTCTACTTCGCCCATCGTCCCGAAGAGGGCAAGTTCCCGGCATCGCCCTGGCTTCAGATCGCTCAAGAGGTTACGCCGGGCGAGTTCAAGCGTCTTGTAGCACTCCGATTCGGCGGGAACGAGTTAGACGACGCGCGCCGAGCCGAGGTCACCGCGACGTTCTACGGCTCCGCGGACCCGCCATGCGACACCCCCGAGGAGGCCGACCGCCTTCGCGCAAGCGTTGACGAGATTGAACGCTTCCTTCACCACTTCGCCCGCTACTTCCTGGACGAGGCGAAGTTGTACAACGCGATGAAGCACGGACTCGCCATCCGGCCCGGAAGTTCGTCGATGCATCTGAACACGCCCGCCGACGCCGAACGACTCGCTCGCGGCGAGAGTCCCCTGATCTCGGCTGAAGGACCTTCCGTCGAGTACCTCGCCCGCAAGAACCCCGAGGATGAATTCGGCCGGGAAACGAGATGGGTACGGCCCGATGTCCTGATGGGAGAGGCACTCATCGCCGTGTTCATGCTCGCCCAAATCTGGACCATCGGAAAACTCCGCTACATCGGACCTGACGACCCGTCGAGGAAAGTTCCACTCCGCTTCTACGACCATACCCCCTTGAACGGAATCCTCGACGCCTACCTCGGCGACAACGCGACGGCCCGCTTCGTTATCCGCACAATGCGGATGAGCCTCGGCTACGCCTACGCATACCCGCCCGAACTCGAATGCACGGGATGCAGTCGAGGTCCCCGAGACGACGAGAAGCGGCCGCGGCGACGCTGGTACGCAGTAGAGGCCGAAGGATCTCCACTCAAAGTCCTTTGCCCCGAGTGCGGAACGGCCTGGCGGAAGGCTCGGGCAATCGACAAGTCGTAGCGACGTT
Source organism: Gaiellaceae bacterium (assembly GCA_036494245.1). Lineage (GTDB taxonomy): Bacteria > Actinomycetota > Thermoleophilia > Gaiellales > Gaiellaceae > Palsa-739. The sequence continues at coordinate 10,788 of DASXOM010000114.1, read as the reverse complement.
TCTTCGCGTATTCACAGGTTCTCGGCCGGCGGCCCTACGGTGCCTCGAACCGCAACAGGTCCTCGACGGTCTCGCGCTGGCGGATGAGACGCGCTTCGCCGTCCGCCACCAGCACGACCGCCGGCCGCGGGACGCCGTTGTAGGTCGAGCCGAGCGCGAGCGTGTAGGCGCCCGTAGCCGGAACCGCGAGCAGGTCGCCCCGCCGCGGCTCGGGCAGCTCTACCGCCTCGATCAGCACGTCGCCCGACTCGCAATGCTTGCCGGCGATCCGGTAGACGCCGCTCGGCAGCTCGTCCGCGCGGTTCGCGAGCAGTGCCTCGTAGCGGGCGCCGTAGAGCTGCGGCCGTGGGTTGTCGGACATGCCGCCGTCGATCGCCGCGTACGTCACGCCGCCGGACTCCTTGACCGAACCGATGCGGTAGAGCGTCACGCCTGCCCGGCCGACGAGCGAGCGTCCCGGCTCGAGGATGAGCTGGACGCCCTCCGGCGCGCGCTCGACGAGCGGGCGGACGAAGTCGCTGACCGACGGCAGCTCCTCGTCGCGGTTGTGGCAGACGCCGAGTCCCCCGCCGAGGTCGAGGATGCGCGGCCGCCACTGCAGCCGCTCGAGGAACGCCAGGACGCGCTCGAGCGCGAGCACGCTCTCGTCCGTGCGGCCGAGCTGCGAGCCGACGTGGACGTGCAGGCCCTCGACCTCGAGCCCGAGCTCGCGCGCCCGCTCGATCTCCCGTTCGGCGGCGTCGGGCGCCAGGCCGAACTTCGACCCCTCGTGAGCCGTCTGGATCGAGCGGTGCGTCACGGCTTCGACGCCCGGCGTCAGTCGCACGAGCACGCGGCCCACACCGGCCGCGGCCGCCGCCTCCGCCTCGCCCGGCCCGTCGAGGACGACGAGCGCGCCGACCTCCGCAGCCGAGCGCAGCTCCTCCTCCGACTTGTTGTTGCCGTGGAAGACGATCTGCTCGCCCGCGACCCCCGCCGCGCGCGCGAACGCGAGCTCGCCGAGCGTGGAGACGTCGGCCCCGACTCCTTCCTCGGCGAGCAGCCGCAGCAGCCCCACGTTCGCGAACGCCTTCGTCCCGTAGACGACGAGCGCACCCTGCGCGGCCTCCCTATAGGCACGCACCTGGCTCCGGATCGTCTGCTCGCAGTAGACGAGCAGCGGCGTCCCGTGCCGGCTTGCCAGCTCGCTCGCACTGAGACCGCCCAGCGCAAGCTCGCCGTCTTCGATCTGCGCCGTTTCCGGAAAAAGCTCGAGCACGTTGCTAGTATCGGGATCCCAATGCAGGAGCTGCTTCTTACCTAGTCAAGGGAGACACGCGCGGCGAGCCGCGCCGGCCTCCCTACGGCCTCTCCTCGGAGAGGTTTTTTCGTTCCAGAGGACATTTCCGATGACACCGAGATACGAGCCTCAGCAGATCGAGACGAAATGGCAGCGCGTTTGGGAGGACGAGCGGGCCTTCAACGTCCCCAACCCGGTTCCCGGAGCGCCGACCGCGGAGAACCACTGGTACCAGCTCGAGATGCTGCCGTACCCGTCGGGCCCGAGCCTCCACATGGGACACGTCCTCAACTACACGATGGGCGACGTCCAGACCCACGTGCGCCGGCGCAGCGGCTGGCACGTCGTACGGCCGATGGGCTGGGACGCGTTCGGGCTGCCTGCCGAGAATGCGGCGATCCGCGAGGGCAAGCACCCGCGTGAGACGATCGAGCGCAACATCGACACCATGCGCGCCCAGATGAAGCGCCTCGGCTGGGCGATTGACTGGGAGCGCGAGGTCGCGGCCCACCAGCCGACCTTCTACCGCTGGACGCAGTGGCTCTTCCAGCAGTTCGTCGCGCACGACCTCTGCTACCGCAAGGAAGGGCCGGTCAACTGGTGCCCGAACGACCAGACGGTCATCGCCAACGAGTACGTGGTCGACGGCCGCTGCGAGCGGTGCGGCGCCGAGGTCGAGCTCCGGAACATGACGCAGTGGTTCATGCGGACGACCGCGTACGCGGACGAGCTGCTCGAGTACGACCTGCCAGAAGGCGGCTTCTGGCCCGAGCGCACGAAGGCGATCCAGCGCAACTGGATCGGCCGCTCGGAAGGCGCCGAGATCCTCTTCCGCGTCGAGGAGACCGGCGAGGACGTCGCGGTCTTCACGACGCGCGCCGACACGCTCTTCGGAGCAACATTCTTCGTCGTCGCGCCCGAGCATCCGTTCGTCGCGGAGCATGCGAGCGACGAGGCCAAGGAATACGCGCGGCACGCCGGCGCTCGTCCGGTCGAGGAACGCGCCGCTGCGGCGAAGACCGGCGTCTTCACCGGCCTCCACGCGATCCACCCGATCAACGGCGAGAAGCTGCCGATCTGGGTCGCCGACTACGTCCTGATGGACTACGGAACGGGCGCGATCATGGCCGTCCCGGCTCACGACGAGCGCGACGCCGAGTTCGCCGAGACCTTCTCGCTGCCGACCAAGATCGTGATCGACGAGGACGGCACGCTCGTCAACTCCGGCCGCTTCGACGGCCTCCCGCCAGAAGAAGGGGCCAGAGCGATCGTCGCGGAGCTGGAGCAGGACGGGCGCGGCAAGGCAACGGTCAACTACCGCTTTCGCGACTGGAGCGTGTCCCGGCAGCGCTACTGGGGCTGCCCGATCCCGTTCATCCACTGCGAGAGATGCGGCGTCGTGCCGGTGCCCGAGGCGGAGCTGCCGGTGATCCTGCCCGACATCGAGGACTACGCGCCGAAGGGCAAGCCGCCGCTCGCTCAGAACGAGGAGTACATGGCTGTCGACTGCCCACAGTGCGGCGGCCCGGCGCGGCGCGACCCGGACACGATGGACACCTTCGTCGACTCGTCCTGGTACTTCCTGCGCTACATCGACTCGCACAACGACGAGGCGCCGTTCGACCGTTTCGTCGTCGACTACTGGCTGCCCGTCTCCCAGTACATCGGCGGCATCGACCACTCGACCGGGCACCTGCTGTACTCGCGCTTCTTCGTCAAGGCGATGAACGACTGGGGCATGGTCGGCTTCCGCGAGCCGTTCGCGCGCATGTTCCACCAGGGCTGGGTGACGCTCGGCGGCACGAAGATGTCGAAGACGAAGGGGAACGTCGAGGGGCCAGACGCGGTCGTGAACGCGTATGGCGCCGACGCCGTGCGGCTCTACATCCTGTTCATGGGCCCCGCCGACCAGGACATGGAGTGGACTCCAGACGGGGTGGAGGGCATCGTCCGCTTCGTGCGCCGGTTGTGGCGCGTCGTGCACGAGGTCGCGGACGTCGCGCCGTCGCCCGGCGAGACCGAGGGCGCTCTGGCGCGCAAGGCCAACGAGACGATCGCGCGGGTCACGGACGACGTCCTGCGCCGCTTCCAGTTCCACACGCCGATCGCGGCCCTGATGGAGCTGCTGAACGAGCTGGGCGGCGTGGTCGACGCACCGGACGCGCGGTTCGCGGCCGAGACGGCGGTCTCCCTGATCCAGCCGTATGCCCCGCACGTGGCTGAGGAGTTGTGGATGGTGCTGGGCCACGAGCGGCTGTGGGAGCAGCCGTGGCCGGAGGCCGACGAGTCGCAGCTCGTGCGCGACACGTTCGAGCTCGTCGTCCAGGTCAACGGCAAGGTGCGCGACCGGTTCGAGGTGGAAGCGGGCCTGAGCGAGGACGAACTCGTCGCGCGTGCCCGCGCCAGCGAGCGCGTGCGGGGCTACCTGGACGGCGGCGAGCCGCGCAAGACGATCGTCGTCCCGAAGAAGCTCGTCAACTTCGTCGTCTAGCCCTCGCGGTCGCGCGGCTCCGGCCGGTCGACGTTCCAGTGGCGGCCGACGGCCGCGAACCAGCGCACGCTGCCGTCGATCTCCTTCGGCGTGAGCATGAAGCGGCTGATGACGCGCTGGCCGCCCTCGAAGTCTCCGTAGAGGATGTCGACGCCGATCATCCGGGGCATCTCGACTGCGCGGCGCGCTTCGTGGTAGCGGTCGCTCCGCGGGTCGCGGAACGAGCCCTGCCAGAAGCCGATGTCACCTGGAGCGACGTAGAGGTCGCGGGTGAGCGTGATGAACTCCTCGAGCGGCGGCGGGGTGACATGTGCACCGCGTTCGAGCACGAGCTCCGGCAAGAGGTGCCAGCCGTGGAGGACGGCGATCCCGGTGCCGACGTTGCGAACCGAGATCACGAAGTAATCGGCTTCGTCCGTCGCGCTGGCGGCGCCCTCACCGCCGGGAACGTTGAACCAGACACCGTCCTGAAAGCCAGCCCTGACCGCGGGGTCCTCGGCGCGGGAAGGGACGAGAAGTGGTCGCTGGCCGGCGAGGAGGGATTGTTCGGCGACGCGTGCCGCGCGGTTGGCCGAGCGGACAGAGGCCACGGTTACGCCGGCGAGCACGAGCGTTCCGCCCGCGGACGCAAGAGCGGAGATCGTCACCCAGTCGGCCATGGCGCGAGTTTACGAGCTGCGATGAAGCTGACACTCACGCGTCACAGCTGCGTTGTCACGATGGACGACATGGACGTCCGGATTCCGGCCATGTCGCGACGCCAGCTCTTCGGGGCCGCTGCGGCCGTCGTCGTCTTGCTTCTCCTCGCGATCCGGCACCTCGGCGGTAGCGGGAGCGCAGCGCCGGCCGTGACGCCGTTGCCCGCCCCGGCCAGGGCGAAGCCCGCCGCTGCGAAGCTCCTCGTGGTCGACGTCGCTGGAGCCGTCCGGCACTCCGGGCTCTATCGGCTCCGGTCGGGCTCGAGGATTGACGACGCGATCGCGGCCGCCGGCGGGCCGACTGCGAAGGCGCAGCTCGACTCGGTCAATCTCGCCGCCCCGGTCGCCGATGGAGAGCAGGTCATCGTCCCTGGGCGGGGCGCAGGCGGTGTCGCAGCCATGAGCTCTCCTGCGGCCGGCTCCTCGCCGTTGGCTCCTCTCGACCTGAACTCGGCGACGCTCGAGCAGCTCGAGAACCTGCCCGGAATCGGCCCGGTGACCGCGCAGAAGATCCTCGACTACCGGCAGGCGCACGGGGCGTTCCACGCCGTCGCCGAGCTCGAAGGTGTGCCCGGCATCGGGCCGGCGCACATGGCGCAGCTGAAGGGACTCGTGATCCCGTGAGGTGATGGCACGTCTCCCGCACGCCTGCGTCGGCGCGCTCTGCCTCGGCTTCGCGCTTGCGAACCTCGCTCGTCCGGGGGCTCTCCCGGCGCTCGGCGCGGCCCTTGTCCTCGGCTCCGTCGGTTCCGCAACCTCCGACTCGCGCCTCCGATCGGCGGCGCTCGCGTTTGCTGTCGTCGCGGCCGCTTGGGGCTGGGGGAGCGTGCGATTGGCCCAGCTCGACCACAGCGTGCTCGCGAGCCGGATCGGCACCGCGGAGTGGGCGGTGGTGGAGGTCGAGGAGCCGCCGCGGCCGGGGACGTTCGACCAGCGGATGAAGGTGGTCGTGCTCCGCTGGGGAACCGTGCGCGCCCATGAGCAGGCTCTGCTCGAGCTGCCGCTCGGACGTTCGCCGCCGCAGGGTGCGCGGCTCCGGCTCCTGGGAGAGCTGCGGGCTCCGCCTGGACCGTCGAACGGCTTCGACGAGGCGAAGTGGCTGCGCCGGCAGGGCATCCACGCGGTCCTGCGCGCTCAGTCGTTCCGGGTGATCGGGCGGCGCGGCGGTGTCTCCGGCGTCGGCGACCGCGTCGGACGCTGGCTGGCAGGCGACACGACGCCGGGTCTGGCGGGCGATCGGCGCGACGTGATCGAAGCGATCGTCCTCGGCCGCGCCTCAGGCGTCAATGAGAACCTCCTCGCGGACTTCCGGGCCACGGGCCTCTACCACTGTCTCGCCGTCGACGGGCTGAAGGTCGCCGCTGTTGCGGGCGGCGCCGTGGCCGTCGTGCTGCTCCTCGGGCTCGGGGTCTACGTAGCCCAGCTCGCAGCACTGGCCACTGTGGCCGCGTACGCGCTCGCCGTCGGGCTCCATCCGTCCGTGGTGCGCGCGGCGCTCGCTGCGGGACTCGGGTCGCTCGCCTGGCTGGCCGGACGCGAGCGCGACCGTTGGCAGGCACTGCTCGTGGGCGCGGCCGTGCTCCTGGGCTGGAACCCGTATGCGCTGTTCGACGCCGGCTTTCAGCTCTCGTTTGCCGCGGTCGCCTCGATCTTCGTTGTGACGCCTCGCGTCGTCCGGGCACTCGAGGGATACCCGATCTCTCACGAGCTCGCGCAGCTCATCGGCGTGTCCACCGCGTGCGGTCTTGCGACTGCCCCCGTGACGTGGTTCCAGTTCCACCAGGTCTCCCTCGTCACCGTCCCGGCGAACGTGGTGGCGGTCCCGGTCGTCGTCGAGGTGCTCGGCCTCGCGCTCCTGACGGCGGTCGTCGCGCCCGTCGCACCGTCGGTCGCCGCGGCGATGGCCGAGCTCAACGGGTGGGGTGCCTGGCTCGTAGCGGAGTGTGCGCGTGCGTTCGCGAGGATCCCCGGCGCGCAGATCACCTCCCCTCGCGCGGCCGCCGTTCTCGGCCTGGGAGCGGTCGCCTGCGGCGCCTATGCTTGGCAGCGTGGCGAGCGAGCGCGAGCTGAAGCCGGTCTACCTCTTCACGGGCAGCGACCGACCGAAGATCACGCTCGCGCTACAGCGGCTACGGGCGCGGATCGGTGAGGATGCCATCGAGCAACTGCACGCGTCTGAGACCCCGGGCGAAGAGGCGGTGGCAGCGTGCAATGCGCTCGGTCTGTTCGGTGGCGATTCCCGGGCCGTGATCGTCGACGGCGTCGAAACCTGGAAGAGCGCGGACGTCAAGGAGATCGAGGCCTATCTCACCAACCCGGCTCCCACCAACACGCTGGTTCTCGTCGGGGACGGCCTGAAGAAAGACTCCGCTCTCGTCAAGGCGGTGACGAAGAACGGTGACGTCAAGGTCTATGACGTCACGAAGAAGCAGCTGCCGGAGTGGGCCGCCGAGCAATTCGTCCGCCTGGGCGCGTCTGCCGACCGCGACGCGTGCCGCGCCCTCGTCGAGGCGGTCGGGGACGACGTGGGCGACCTCGCGTCCGAGATCCAGAAGCTCGCCACCTGGGCGAACGGCGAGACAATTACGCGGGCGATCGTCGAGGAGCTCGCCGTGGGGCGGGCCGAGACCCCGATCTTCGCCGTCACCGACTCCTGGGGCCGGCGTGACGTCGCGGCCACGCTGCGCGCGACCGAGTCGCTGCTCGACCGGTCGCACCGGCCGCGCTCGGGCGAGCTGATCCGTCTCGTCGGGTCGCTCGTGGCGCACATCGGCCGGGTGCGGAAGGCCTCCCGTCTCGTCGACGAGGGTGTCCGCTCGAGGGAGATAGCGAGCCGGCTGAAGATCCATCCCTTCGTCGCGGAGAAGTCGGCCAAGCAGGCTGCCAACTTCTCGGCGGACGAGCTCGCGCAGGCGACGGTCCGGCTCGCCGCGCTCGACGCAGGCGCGAAGGGCGGGTCGCGCCTCCCGGCCGAGCTACAGCTCGAGCGGACGCTCGTCGAGATCACGCGCCGAGCGGAGTAGCGCGAACTACTTCGTCGAGGTTGCGCCCGCGGCGAGCTTCGCCGCCTGAGACTTGCGCCGAGCGACGGTGTTCCGGTGGAGGGCGCCGCCCGCCGCGGCCCGGTCGAGCCACTGGACGAGCTCGCGGTGCCGCGCCTCGGTCTCCTTCGCGTCGCCTTCGGCGACCGCCTCGTCGAGACGCCGCATGAGCGTCTTGGCGGTCGAGCGCCAGCGGAGGTTCTCCTGCCGCTGCCGCGCCGCCTGGCGGACGCGCTTCTCTTGCTGCTTGATATTCGGCATCTCGGAAAAAGACCCGCAGCTCGCGGGCCGGGCGATGGTAGCAACCCCGCTCCCTATGCTGCCCCCGTGGAAGACGCCGAGCGCCAGCGGCAGGAACGGCGGCTCGACCGTGACCGCCGCCGGCGTGAGCAGGGCAAGCCGACGTATTTCGAGAGCGAGGCCACGCACGACTCCTGGCCGGTCTCGCAAGATCCGACTTCGGCGCCGACCTCGATCCTCCGTCCCCGTCGCGACCCCGGGCGTGACGAGCTGATCGAGCTCGAGGCGAGCGCGCTCGACCAGGAGGGCCAGGCGGCGCAGGCCGGGGCGTTCGCTCCACCGGTCATGCCGCTCGAGGGCCAGCAGCTGGCCGCAGAGCCCCCCGACGAGGGGCGCGGCCTTGCACGCTCGGGAGTGATCTTCGCGATCGCGACGGGGGTTTCGCGGGTCATCGGGCTCGTGAGGGAGATCGCGCAGGCCGCGATCTTCGGCATCAGCGGCCCGGTCAATGCGTTCGAGATCGCGTTCCTGATCCCGAACACGGTGCGGTCGCTCGTGGCCGACTCCGCGTTGTCGGCCGCGTTCGTCCCGGTCTTCAGCGATCTGCTCGTGAAAGGCGAGCGGCAGCGGGCGTGGCGTGTCGCGTCCTCGATCTTCTGGCTGATGCTCGTCGGACTGGGCGGCCTCACGGCGCTGTTCATCGTCATTGCGCCGTTGGTGATGGGGATCTTCGGCTACGGGCCGCATGACAAGTACGGGGTTGTTGCCGCGGTGCTTGCCCGCATCCTTTTCCCGCTCGTGCTGATCCTCGGGCTGACCGGGATCGTGGTCGGGATCCTCAACAGCTACGACCACTTCACCGTGCCCGCACTGAGCCCGGTGCTCTGGAACCTGATCATCCTCCTCGGGCTCGGGCTCGGCGTGCAGCACACGAGCTCGGACTCGGAGAGGCTCTACATCTACGCGGCCGCGATCCTCGTGGCGACGATCGCGCAGTTCCTGCTGCCTCTGCCGTGGCTACGCGGGCTCGACGGGCAACTCCACATGGCGATCGACATCCACGACCCGGCCGTGGCGCGGACCTTCAAGCTGATGGTGCCGGTCACGATCGGGCTCGGCCTGATCAACATCAACGCGCTCATCGACCAGCTGTTCGCGACTCACCTCCCGCATCACGTCGATCCCAACCACGAGGCGCCGGCGGCCATCGTGCGGGCGTTCCGGCTCTACATGCTCCCGCAGGGGGTGTTCTCGGTCGCCGTGGCGACGGTGCTCTTTCCGCTCCTCTCGCGCCATGCGTCGAGGCAGGACTCGAACGGATTCCGCCAGACGATGAGTACCGGGCTCCGGCTGATCTGCTTCCTGCTCGTGCCGGCGAGCGTGACAGCGGCGGTGCTCGCGACGCCGATCGTGCGCCTCCTCTATCAGCACGGGAACTTCGGGCCGGCAGACACACCGATCGTGGCGGCCTCCCTTGCCGCATTCGCGCTGGGGCTCACCTTCAACGGGACGATGCTGATGCTCAACCGCGGCTTCTTCTCGCTCCAGTCGCCGTGGATCCCGAGCTGGGTCGCGCTCGGGAATCTCGGCGTGAACGCCGTTCTCGACGCCGTGTTCTACCGGTTCGGCATCTGGGGAATCCCGCTCTCGACCTCGCTTGTGAACATCGCCGGCACGGCGGCGCTCCTCTACTTCCTCCGCCGGCGGATGGGTGGGTTCGGGTTCAGAGAGACCGCCAGGAGCTTCGCCCTGGTGTGCGTGGGATCGGCTGTGCTCGCCGGGGTGGGTTGGGGGGTCTGGCACCTGCTCGACTCGGGGCTCGGCCAATCGCTGCCGGCGCAGATCGTCTCCCTCGGCGCCGGGCTCGTGGTCGGCTACGCGGCCTTCTTCGGGGCGTGTCGGCTGCTGGGCGTGCGGGAGCTGGACACGCTGTTACGGCTGCGGCGCGCCCGCGCCTGACCTGACCGCAAGCTCGTCAGCGACCTTTACGAAATTGACACCTCAGCGTCACGGGTCGGCCGCTAGCGTCGACCGCGAGGGCGGAGGGGTCACGGACCCCACCCTGGGTGGGGGTGTGCCAGAAGCCGCAAGGCGACGGCGCCGAGGGCCTAACGGGCGGCCAGTACCATCGCCCGCGGGATGGACCAGAGCCGCATCCGCAACTTCTCGATCATCGCGCACATCGACCACGGCAAGTCGACGCTCGCCGACCGCATCCTCGAACTGACCGAGGCCGTCTCGGCGCGCGAGATGCGCGAACAGGTCCTCGACTCGATGGAGCTCGAGCGGGAACGGGGCATCACGATCAAAGCGCAGGCCGTTCGCGTCACCTGGAAGGGCCACCAGCTGAACCTGATCGACACGCCCGGCCACGTCGACTTCACCTATGAAGTCTCGCGCTCGCTGCAGGCCTGCGAGGGAGCGCTCCTCGTCGTCGACGCCGCGCAGGGGATCGAGGCGCAGACGCTTGCGAACGCTTACCTCGCGATCGAGAATGGGCTCGAGATCGTGCCCGTCGCGAACAAGATCGATCTCCCGGCCGCCGATCCCGATGGGACGGCGGTCGAGGTCGCCGATCTTCTCGGCGACGATCCGTCCCACGTGCTCCGCATCTCCGCGAAGACGGGCGACGGCGTTGGCGACGTCCTTGACGCGATCGTCGAGCGGGTACCCCCGCCCGCCGGCGCCCTCGACGCGCCCGCGCGCGCGCTCGTCTTCGACTCCTCCTACGACCAGTACCGCGGCGTCGTCGCGTTCATCCGCGTGGTGGACGGCTCGTTCTCCACGCGCGAGGCGCTGCGGACGATGGCCACGGGCACGCGATTCGACGCCGAGGAGCTCGGCGTCTTCTCGCCGGCCATGATCCCTGTCGAGCAGCTCTCTGCGGGCGAGGTCGGCTACGTCATCACCGGATTGAAAGACGTCTCGCGCCTGCGGGTCGGCGACACGCTCACTGCGGTGGGCCGGCCGGCGGACGGCGCCCTGCCCGGCTACAAGGACGTCAAGCCGATGGTCTTCGCCGGGCTCTTCCCGACCGAC
>DASXOM010000113.1:0-8425 GCA_036494245.1 Gaiellaceae bacterium | reverse complement strand
GACAGAGCAGGAGTGGGGCGGGATCATCCGCCACGGCGCGAAGCTCCTCTACGCGTACTGCGAGGCGACCGTGCCGAAGCTGACGGTGATCACGCGCAAGGCGTACGGCGGCGCGTACGACGTCATGAGCTCCAAGCACATCCGGTCCGACTTCAACTTCGCGTGGCCGACGGCGGAGGTTGCGGTGATGGGGCCGGAGGGCGCGGTCAACATCATCTACCGCGACCGGCCGGAGGACGAGCGCGCGGATCTGATCGCCGACTACAAGGAGAAGTTCGCGAACCCGTACAGCGCCGCCGAGCGCGGCTACGTCGACGACGTGATCGAGCCGCGGCGCACCCGTCCCGTCCTGATCGACGCGCTCGAGACGGCGCTGACGAAGGCGGAGCCGCGGCCTCGCCGCAAGCACGGGAACATCCCGCTCTAGCTGCGGAACGGCCTGCCGACGGAGAGGACCGACGGAGCCGAACGGCTCCCGCAGTCCGGATGGCCGGCCAAGCCCTCGGGAGCGCGAACCGTGAGGCCGTTCGGGAAGCGCGCATAGAACACCCGGCGCACCATCCCCTGCGGGCGTCCGCACCAGTTCGACCAAACCAGCGGCACTGCAGCCGTCGCGCCGGGCCGGAGGAGATGCACCGGCTGTCCCGGCCGTCCCTTCATCGTGCGCTCTTGAACGGCGAGAGTGCTGCCGTGCCAGGTGATTCGAATCGACGGCATCCCCGACGGCAGCACGCATCCAGCGTCGCTCACATTCGTGATCGTGATTGGGCCGACCCCGGACATCGTCGCTGCCTGGAGGAACGTCGTTCCCACGAGTTGGTGGGAGCGGCAAACTGACACGGCTGCGGCTCCTGCGGAGCGCGTTCCACCGGAACTGGCTCCGCGATCGAGCGTGAACGCGTAAATCGAGAGCCCGAGAGCCGCGACGATCGCGATCCCGGCCGCGCCCAGTAGCCTTCGCCGCAGTTGACGTTCACGAGCCTCTTTGATCAGGGCCTCGAGGTCGTCGTGGGAAGGAGGCTTTGGTGGCGCGATCATCTAGTGATAGTATGAGCAGCACGATGTTGGACGTCAAGATCGATCGCCAGGAACCCACCGAGCTCTTCGAGCAGGTGGCGGCAGAGATCCGGCGGGCGATCGCGGACGGCGAGGCGAAGCCGGGCGAGCGACTGCCTCCGGCCCGCGACCTCGCCGCCGTCCTCGGCGTGAACACGAACACCGTGCTGCGCTCGCTTCGTCTTCTGCGCGACGAGGGGATGCTCGAGTTCCGGCGCGGGCGCGGTGTCACCGTCGCCGGCACGCCCGAGAAGGGCGCGGTGATCGCGCGGGCCCGCGACCTCGTCCGCTTCGCGCGCCAGCAGGGCTACCGGCGCGACGAGCTGATCCAGCTCATCGAAGACATCGCGTAGCGCGAAAGAGAAAGCGGCGGGAAGGCTGCGTCCCCCCAGAACCTCCCGGCCGGAGGCACCCAGGTCGAGCCTGGGCGAGCCGGGCATGGTGCCAGAGAAATTCGCCGGACGTCAGACCGCGACGGCTTCGCCGCCCGTGGGCAGCAGCTCCGCGGCGAGCGCTCTCACGACCGTCGGATCGAACTGCGTGCCCGCACAACGCTCGAGCTCGGCGAGCGCTTCTCGCTGTGACATCGCCTGCGAATAGGCGCGATCGGACGTCATCGCGTCGTAGGCGTCGGCGACGAAGATGATCCTCGCCCCGAGGGGGATCTGATCGCCCGCCAGACGGCTCGGATAGCCGGCGCCGTCCCACCGCTCGTGGTGATGGAGTACCCACTCGGCGACGGGCTGCACGCCGAGACTCTCGAGCATCCGGTAGCCGATCTGCGGATGCCGCTCGAGGATGAGCCGCTCCGCCTCGCTCAGGTCGTCCGGCTTGCGGAGCACCTCTTCCGGGATCGCGAGCTTGCCGAGGTCGTGGAGGTTGCCGGCGAGCCGGGTCAGCTCGACCGCCGCGTCGTCCGCGCCGAGGCGACGCGCGATCCGCGCCGAGTAGTCGCCCACGCGCTGCGAGTGGCTCCCCGTGTAGGCGTCGCGCTCGTCGACCGCTTTGGCCAGGCTCTCCGCCGCCCGGTACTGCGCGGCCCGGTCCGGCGTGTCCGCGATCTGCTCGAGGTTCGCCCGCAGGATCGACTCGGCTGCGTAGGCGCGGACCCGGTTCTTGCCGTCCTTCTTCGCCCAGTACAGCGCGCTGTCCGCGAGGCGGATCAGCTCGTCGCGCCCGGTGCCGTGCATCGGGTACGTCGCGACGCCGGCGCTGACGGTCACGGGGCCGACGCCCTCGATGTCGAGCGAAGCCACGCGCTCGACGATCGAACGGGCAATGGCCGTTGCCTGCCGCTCCTCCTGCCGCGGCAGCAGCACCGCGAACTCATCCCCGCCCAGCCGGAAGGACTCGCCGCCCTGCCGCAGGCGCGAGGCGACCTGGCCGAGCACGAGATCGCCGACGGGGTGCCCGAACCGGTCGTTGACGCTCTTCAGGTCGTCGAAGTCCACGAGGCACAGCGCGAGCGACGAGCCCTCGTGCTCGGCGGCGACGAGCTCGCGCTGAAGGCGCTCGTGGAAGCTGCGGTGGTTGCCGAGACCCGTGAGCGGGTCGGTCAGCGCGAGCCGCATCGCTTGCATGGCCTTGTGAGTCGAGCGCTGATAGAGGGCGATAGCCAGGAGCGGGCCGACGAGCGCGACGGACAGGATGGGCTGCCGCTGCCAGAGGACGATCAGCGTCAGCGCCGCCGAGGCCATGAACGCGAACGGCGCAGTCGTCTGCGTGATGTTCTCCTTCGCGATCGTGAAGAACGAGCGGCCGGAGCTCGCGGCGAGGATGGCGCTGATCAGGATGAGATTGACGACCCAGTAGTAGAGGAACCCGCAGACGACGACCTGCGCGACGAGGACCGGCACGGAGTCCCCCTGGATGTGCTCGACCGCGAGCCCGGCCACGAGCGCCGAGAGCGCGAACATCGCCCCGTTGTAGGCGACGCGCAGCGGAGGGCGCCGCTGCAGGAGATGCGTGACCATCGGCCCTCCGGCGGCGACGATCACGCCTGCCGGCCAGCCGAGCAGGATGATCGCCGAGACCGAGAAGACGAAGCCGAGCGTGACGCCGCCGGCGCTGACTCCCTCCACAGGCACGGGGAAGCGCTCGGCGACGGCCATGCTCACGAAGAGGCCCGCGAGCTCCGCGAGATCCGACGCCGAAGGGGACGAGCCCACGTAGCGGTAGATCGCGTACACGAGCGCCGCCGTACCCGCGATGATCACGGGCACGGCGATCGCCAAGACCTTGGCCGGAACCGCAGCTGGAGTCGGCACGTTCGTGCCGGCGAGAGCCCGTGGCTCTTCAGCCCCCACCGTTACCTCCCCTACGAGGTTCGTGGGCGCTTACCAGCCGAAGTTGAGGTGCAGCGAGCCGCAGAGACTCCCGAGGCCAGCGGCGAGGACGCCGGCGAGGGCCAGGAGAATCACGAGGCGAAACTTCCACTCGAGCATTGTGCCTCCAGGGGAGAACGTCGTTAGGACGCCAGACGGGGGAATTGTGGGCGCGGCCGCTCCGAGCGGGAATCACCCGAAGGGGGTAGCGGCGTCACTCGAAGGGGGGAACTAGGGCGAATCGGTGCGCGATCTAGGGCTCGAGCCCGGCCTCGCGCAGCGGCCGCCGGCCCCAGGCGAACTTCTGCTTGTACCAGCCGGTGAGCTGGGCGAGCGCGACACCGCGGTCGGAGGACTGGATGAACCAGCCGTTTCCGACGTAGATCGCCGTGTGGTAGATCTGCGATCCCGTCGACTTCGCGCCGCGCGAGCCGAAGAAGAGCACGTCCGCAGGCTGCAGCTTCGTGAAGGCGATCCGCTTCGACCGGGGAACCTCGACACTCATCTGGTACGTGGTGCGACCGCGGAGCGTCGACGCGAGCGTGCCTTCGTCCGCGTAACTCTGAAGCTTGTACACCCGCCAGACGAAGCCCGAGCAGTCGTACCCGCCGCGTGACGAGACACCGAACTCGGTCTCCCCGTTGTCGCTCGTCCCGCCCCAGATGTAGGGCATCCCGATCTTCGAGAAGGCTGTGTCGAGGATCTGCCGCTGCCAGTCGTTCAACTCCGGGAGCGCGAAGGACGCGGCGAGGCTCTTCAGCTGGGTGATCTGCCAGCTGTCATCGAGGAAGCCGAAGCTGAGGATCTGGGCCGCCGAGTACGCGGCTTCGGCGCGGGTCGCCGGATCCTGCGGCCGCAGCTCGAGGGCGTCCTCTGCCGCAGGATGGTTGAGGCGGAGCCCGAGCAGGCGGGCGACGACCTCGGTGCCGAAGCGGCTCGGGACGGCGAGGCCGTCGGCGCGCGCGCCCTTCACG
Source organism: Gaiellaceae bacterium (assembly GCA_036494245.1). Taxonomy (GTDB): domain Bacteria; phylum Actinomycetota; class Thermoleophilia; order Gaiellales; family Gaiellaceae; genus Palsa-739. Next base: position 4,071 of record DASXOM010000113.1, on the reverse strand, counting down.
AATTCGCTCGCCGCCTTCTTGAGGCCGATTGTCTGGACGAGGCTCTTGTCGAGCTGGGCCATCGTCTCGGGAGCGCTCGAGTCGGTCGAGGTGGTGGTCGTCCCGCTGGTCGTCGTGGTGTCGGTCGTACCGGTCGTGGTCGTGTCGGTCGGGTCCCCGGGGCCGGGCTGCGGGGAAGACGTCCCGAGCTGTTGCTGCAGCCCTTCGGCGAGACCCGTCAGCGTCTTCTGCGTCAGGACGGCGTTGGGCCGGAACTTCTTCACGCTCTTCGCGTCCATAAGCTTGTGCGCGACGACCGTTGCGATCTGCGGAGCCGCCCAGTTCGGGGAGCTCGACCCAGCCGCCGCGGCGACGACAACGGCAGCGACCGCGCAAGCGGCCGCGAGCGTGGCAATGCGCTGACCCACGTTCCGGTCATCGACCGGGGCGCCTCGGGCCTTTACCCTCTTTCAAGTGGCACCCGTTCAGATCACGCCTGAGCCCGACGAGGCCGAGCGCAAAGCAATCCTCGCGGCGCTCGCCGCCGAGGAGGCCGAGCAGTCCGGCGCCTCCGAGTGGGCGGCCGTGCTCCTACCGGCGCGCGACGACGATCCCGAGCCGTAACCGTGCCGAGCCGAGCGGCGTTCTTCCCACATGTGGGAGGAGTGCATTCGCTGTAACGAGGCTCCCGCCGTCGACGATCAGGGCTACTGCGGCCACTGTCACTGGGCCGTTCGGGCTGAGGTCGAGGAGGGCTTCTATGCCCTTCGCGAGTATCTCCGCGCGTGGGCCCGGTTCGACGAGTGGTGCGAGACGCAGAACATCGCCGCCTGAGCCAACGCGTGATTCGGGCTATGCGCGGCTGAAAAGCTGCGGAGCGCTGCGGGCGTAGTCGAGGCCCGACAGCCACGTCAGGATCACCGCGACCAGGAGCGCCCACCAAGCGGCGCGGTCCGTCCAAGCGCCCGCCGCGGCAAAGCCGGCGACAGCGGCGGCGACGGCCTGAGCCCACGTCTTCAGCTTCCCGAGGTCTCGTGCCGCCAGAACGACGCCCCGTTCGATGGCCGCCTGGCGCAGGCCGGTGACCAACACCTCGCGCACGACGATCGCCGCGACCATCCAACCTGGCGCTACTCCCTGCTCGACGAGCATGACGAGCGCAGCGAGCACGAGGACCTTGTCGGCGATCGGGTCGAGAAGCGTTCCGACCGAGGTGGCGCTGCCCTGACGGCGCGCGAGCCTCCCGTCGAACCAGTCCGTTGTCATCGCGATGCAGAAGACCGCCGTGGCCCAGTAGTCGTGGTTGGGGAAGCTCCAGGCGTAGAGGACGACCACGATCGGCACGGATGCGGCTCGCGCAATGGTCAGCTGATCAGCGGCCGTGAGCTCCACGGCGTGGAGAATACGGGCCGCTCATGTTCGACAAGGTTCTCGTCGCCAACAGAGGAGAGATCGCGATCCGCGTCTTCCGGACGCTGCGCGAGCTCGGCATCGGCGCGGTCGGTGTCTATTCGGAGGGCGACCGGGCGGCGCTGCACGTCGCGTACGCGGACGAGGCGTTCCTGCTCGGGCCGACGCCGGCGGCCGAGAGCTACCTCGCGGGCGACCGCATTCTCGACGCTGCGCAGCGCGCCGGTGCGCAGGCCGTCCATCCCGGCTACGGCTTCCTCGCCGAGAATGCCTCGTTCGCTCGAGGTGTGGAAGAGGCCGGCCTCGTCTGGATCGGCCCGCCGCCCGCCGCGATCGAGCTGATGGGATCGAAGACGGCCGCCCGCAGCACGATGCAGGCGGCTGGAGTCCCGATCATCCCCGGCACGACCGATCCGGTCGGCTCGGTCGACGAGCTGCTCTCGCTCGGCGACGAGCTGGGCTACCCGCTCCTGATCAAGGCCGCGGCGGGGGGCGGCGGCAAGGGCATGGAGGAAGTCCACGACTCGGCGCAGGCGGAGCAGGCATTCGAGCGGGCCCGGCGCCAGGGGCAGTCGTACTTCGCGAACCCGGACGTCTACGTCGAGAAGCTGATCGTCGACCCGCGGCACGTCGAGGTGCAGGTGCTCGCCGACTCGCACGGCAACGTCGTCCATCTCGGCGAGCGCGACTGCACGATCCAGCGGCGACACCAGAAGCTGATCGAGGAGACGCCGTCGCCGGCAGTCGACGAGGAGCTACGGCAACGGATCGGCGCGATCGGCGTCGAGGCGGCTCGCGCGTGCGGGTATCGCTCCGCAGGGACGATCGAGGGCCTACTCACATCGGACGGCGACTACTTCTTCATGGAGATGAACACGCGAATCCAGGTCGAGCACACGGTGACCGAGATGGTCACGGGCCTCGATCTCGTGCGCGAGCAGATCCTGATCGCGCTCGGCGAGCCGCTGTCGGTGCGGCAGGAGGACGTCGAGCTCCGCGGCCACGCGATCGAGTGCCGGATCAACGCGGAGGACGCGGCGCGCGGCTTCCTGCCCGCGCCTGCCCCCGTCACCGGCTACCGCGAGCCGGGAGGGCCGGGCGTGCGCGTCGACTCCGGCGTCGCGGCCGGCTACGAGGTCTCCGGCTCCTACGACCCGATGGTGGCGAAGCTGATCGTGCACGGCGAGGATCGCGAGCACGCCCGGCGGCGCATGCTGCGCGCGCTCGGCGAGTTCTGGATCGAGGGGCCGGCTACGCTGATCGGCTTCCACAAGGCGCTCCTCTCACATCCCTGCTTCATCGCCGGCCAGACCTGCCACGGCGTCGTCGAGTCCGAAGACCTCGCGGCCCGCGCGGCCGAGCTGAACCGAGACCCAAGTAACAGTCTGTTACAAGGAAAGACAGGTCCGGAGGGGCGGCTGGTCGGGCGCGTTCGCACCGTCGAGGTGGACGGTCGGCGTTTCGAGGTGCGGCTCTCTGAACCCGAGCCGGAGTGGCGCGCGCTGGCGCGGCGGCGACGGGACCGGGTCGCGCAAGGCGCCGGCGGCGTAGGAGGCAGCGACGCCGTCGTGTCGCCGATGCAGGGCACCGTCCTCGCCGTGCCCGTGGCCGACGGAGACGAGGTCGAGGCCGGCGAGGTGATCTGCATCGTCGAGGCGATGAAGATGGAGAACGAGGTACACGCGCACCGCGCGGGCACCGTGCGAAGCCTCTCCGTCGAGCCGGGCCAGCCCGTGACAACGGGCCAGGTCATCTGCACAATCGAATCGGAGTAGCAATCCGCGGCTCGGCGGCTCGCGTAGAGAGCGGTGAACCCAGTAGGAGGAGAGAGATGAAGAAGAGAACCGTCCTCGGCGCCGCGATGGCAGTCGCCCTCGCCGCCGCCGGCGTCGCCGCGGCCGCAGCCGTCACTCACCAGAGCTCGGCCGCGAGCAACGCGACCGCCGGAAAGGTCACGCTCCACAAGACGAAGATCGGCAACGTCCTCGCCACGAGCTCGGGCCGGACGCTCTACCTCTTCATGAAGGACAAGAACGGGAAGAGCGCTTGTTACGGCCAGTGCGCCACCTATTGGCCGCCGCTCATGAAGAAGGGGGCGCTGCAGGCTGGCGCCGGCGTCAAGGCCGGCCTTCTCGGCACGACGAAGCGCAAGAACGGCACGTCACAGGTCGCGTACAAGGGCCACCCGCTGTACCTGTTCAAGCTCGACAAGGCCTCGGGCCAGGTCGCGGGCCAGCGCCAGAACTTCTTCGGCGGCAAGTGGTACGCACTCTCTGCGTCGGGAGCCGCCAACACGAAGGCGCCTCCGGCGGGCGGCGGGACGACAACGTCGACCACCCCCACCACCGGCACGACCTGCGGCATCTACGGCTGTCCCTAGAGGAAGGCGGCAGCGCAGAACTGCGCGGTCCACCGGCGTCGCGTCGTTAGTGTCCGGCGCCGGTGGACCTTTACGAGTACCAGGGCAAGGATCTCTTCCGCCGCGTCGGGATCCCCGTCTCCGACGGGCGCCTCGCCACCACCCCCGAGGAGGCCCGCGAAGCGGCCGAGGAGCTGGGCGGCCCGGTCGTCGTCAAGGCCCAGGTAATGACCGGAGGTCGCGGCAAGGCCGGCGGAGTCAAGCTCGCCGACGATCCCGCAGACGCCGAGGCGAAGGCCCGCGACATCCTCGGACTCGACATC
>DASXOM010000112.1:0-8362 GCA_036494245.1 Gaiellaceae bacterium | reverse complement strand
TCGACCTGCTCCTTCGTCAGCACCACGTCCTCGCACGCGGTCGCGATCTCGTCGTAGGACAGGAAGCCTTTCTCCCTCCCTTCCGCGACGAGCTTGTGGAGCTCTTCGACGTCAGGAAGCGAGATGTCGACGGTGAGCACGTCCCCGAACCTCCCCGGCCTTGGTTGCACGACAGCGTTGCTACAGCCGACCGAGCTCGTCTCCCCCACGCGTCCCGGTCCTCCCTCAACCGCAGAGCCGGATACTAGTCAGGACTTGGCAATTCGTAAAGAACTTGTCAACGCCGGGGGTAGTGGCTCAGTTTGAAATCTCACCGCGTAGCTCAGCCTTCCGTTCGCGGGTCTTGCGGGACGCCGCTGGGCACGACTCCTATACGGGGCGAAACGAGGGTTCAGATGGACGCTCGGAGCGCGTCGGCAGCCGCTTGTAGGCGCGCACTGACCTCGGCTAGTTCTCGCGCTGCGAGGTCAATGCGTTCTTGTTGGATTTCGGTTCGGTCTCGTTGCTGGTCAGCGCGCTCTTGCTGATTCTCAGCGCGCTCGCGAAGCTCACGAACCTGCTTCTCCAGGTCTGCGACCGTCCGCGTAAGGTTGGCCAACTGACCAGCGACGATCGCGATGTTTTCCGCGGTTGTCACTCCGCTTCGGAGTCTATTGTCGCTGGGGCAAAATCAGACTGAGCCGCCAGGCTGCGTGCGCCGGTCCCTCAAACTGACCCACTACCCCGGACGACGATGTCGCCGACCTGCTCTCCGCGCGTGTTGAGGACCGGCCGGGTCGCAGGCTCCGGCAAGTAGATCCCGAGCCGGTTGAGGAAGGCCTCGAGTGCCGGCGTGTGGGCACGGCTCGCGCCGTCCTCGGTCTTGAGCGCGACGCCGATTCCGTCCGGGCCGGCGGCGCACAAGAGCCCCTCGGCTCCGCCCTTCGCGAGCCAAGCGGGCGCATCGCGCATGAGGAGATAGTCGGCGCCGTCGGGGCCGCCGACGAGATCCGGCCGCGCCTGCATCGCGGCCGCGACTCTCGCCCCGCCGGGCAGCGACTCGAGACGCGAGAAGGCATGCGCCATCCGCTGGAGCGTGAGCGCGAAGGTGACGACGCCGCAGCCGTCCGTGCCGGTCTCGAGCGCCTGCGGCTCGACCTCGGCCGCCTCGGCGTGGATCTCCAGGCACGCCTGCTGGACGGGATGCTCGGGCAGGCGGTAGCCCTGCGTCGGCCAGCCGCGCGCCCGGCAGAGCGCGAGCATGCCCGCGTGGTTGCCCGAGCAGTTGTTGTGGATCAGCTCGGGCGGCCGGCCCTCCTGCGGCCCGAGCTCGAGGTCGGCCTCCGTCGCCTCGGCCCGCGCGAGCAGTGCCCGCGCGGCGGCGACCTGCTCCGCGGTGTCGTGATGGGAGGCGCAGGCGACCGCGAGCTCGTCGTCCGGCAGGTCGTCGCGGGCGCGCACGAGCGGGAGGGCCTGCAACGGCTTGGAGGAGGAGCGCATGAAGCACGTCAGGGCCGGATCGCCGGCCGCCGCGACTACCTGGCCGTCACGAACGGCCACCGCGTGAACCCGATGCACGGCCTCGACGGCTCCGTTCCGGCGCACCTCGACGAGGATCGGCTCGCTCACGCGCGCGAACCTTATGCGCCCTGGCGAATGGTCGGCATTTGCAGTATGGTCGGGATATGCCGACCGTTGATGGCTACGACTACGAAGCCGAGGACACGATGCTCGTCGCCGATCCCGCGCAGCTGCGGGCGATGGCCGATCCGTTTCGCACCGGCCTGATCCAGCTTCTGCGCGACCGGGCGCGCTCCACGCAGGAGATCTCCGAGGAGCTCTCGGTCCCGAAGGGCACCGTCGGCCACCACCTCAAGGTGCTCGAGGCGGCCGGGCTGATCCGCGTCGTCCGCACTCGCAAGGTGCGCGCTGTCACGGAGAAGTTCTACGGCCGCACCGCGCGGCTCTTTCTCTACCAGACCGAGGACCCCGCAGACGGCCGGGCGATCTCTGCCGTCACCCTCCGTCAAGCCGCGAGCGAGGTCGATCTGGCGCCGATGGTGTCCGGATTCGGCCTCGTTCGCGCGCGCCTCATGCCGAAGGACCTGGAGCGATTCGAACGCCGCGCGAAGAAGCTGATGGAGGACTTCCGGGCCGCCGACCGCGCCGGCGGAACCCCCAGCTCGCTGACGGCCGGCATGTGGGCCTCGGAGATGGACGATGCGTAAGCCGAGCGGCGCCCTCTGGTCGCATCCCGACTTCATGAAGATGTGGACGGGCCAGACGATCAGCCAGTTCGGCTCGTCGATCTCGCAGCTGGCACTGCCGATCATTGCGGTCCGGCTGCTGCACGCGTCTGCATTCGAGGTCGCCGCCCTCGGGACCGTCGAGTTCCTGCCGTTCTTGCTCTTCACGCTGCCTGCCGGCGTCTGGGTCGACCGCCTACCGCGCCGTGCGGTGCTGATCGTGGGCGACGTCGGTCGAGGAGTGCTGCTCTTGTCCGTGCCGATCGCCTACTTCTCGGGCCACCTCAGCCTGGCCCAGCTGTTCGTGGTCGGCTTCATCACGGGCGTCCTGACCGTCTTCTTCGACGTCGCGTATCAGTCGTATCTCCCTGCTCTCGTCGACCGCGAGTACCTCATCGAGGGCAACTCGAAGCTCGAGGTGACGCGGTCGGCCGGACAGCTCGCGGGCCCACCCGCGGCGGGCGGCTTGATCCAGCTCCTGACCGCGCCCTACGCCGTCATCTGGGACTCGGTGAGCTTCTTCATCTCGGGCGCATTTCTGCTCGCGATCCGCAAGAAGGAGCCGCCGCTCGAAAGGCGGGAAGACGGCCGCCGCGCCGGCATGCGACACGAGCTCTGGGAGGGTCTGCGCTACGTCGTCAAGCATCCGTACCTGCGGCCGCAGGCGATCTCGACAGGCGTCTCCAACTTCTTCTCGAACGTCGCGTTCTCGATCCTGATCGTGTTCGCGATCAGGACCCTGCACATGTCGAATGGCCTGATCGGCGTCGTCTTCGGGCTCGGCAGCATTGGCTGGCTCGCGGGCGCCGCGACCGCGCCGCGCCTCCAGCGCTTGCTCGGTGTCGGCGGCGCGACGATCCTGGGTGCGGCGATGAGCGGGCCGGGCACGCTGCTCGTCGCGCTCACGCCGCAGAGCTTCCCCGCGCCGTTCCTCGTCGCGGGAACGATCATCGGCGGGTTCGGAGCGGTCCTCTACAACATCCAGCAGGTGTCCCTGCGCCAGGCAATCACGCCCGAGCGAATGCAGGGTCGCATGAACTCCGTGATGCGCTTCCTGGTGTGGGGGCCGATCCCGCTCGGCGCCCTGACCGGCGGCGCGATCGCCTCGAGCTTCGGGCTGAGGACGGCGCTCGTCGTCGGCGCCGTGGGCGGCTTCACCAGCGTCATCCCGATCCTGCTTTCGCCGATCCGCAAGCTGAGCGTCATCCCGGAGTCGGAGGAGGCACTGCCCACGGTGGCCGCCGGCGAGGCCGGGCTCGCGCCGACTGTCAGCTCCGGCATCGACGAGAGCGGCGCGGTCGCCGGCGCCGGAGCGTCGGCCGCGATGGACGAGCGCTGACAAGACGCGACTAGCCTTGCTCCGTGCCCGAACTGCCGGAGATGGAGGCGTGGCGGCGCCAGCTGAACGACCCTGTATCGGCGTTTCCGATCGCCAAGGCGGGGCCGGCACACATCGCGACGCTGAAGACCTTCGACCCTCCGCTCGACGCGCTCGAGCGGCGGCAGTTCCGCGGCGTCGAGCGGCGCGGCAAGCGGCTCCTCTTCCGCACCGACGACGGCGAGCTCGTGCTCCTCGTCCACCTGATGACCGCGGGCCGGCTCAAGTCTCTCCGGGCCGGCGAGAAGGGTCCCAAGACGCCGGCGTTCGCGCTCGAGTTCGAGGGCGGCTCGAAGCTCGTCCTCACCGAGAACGCCAGGAAGAAGCGCGCCGGCGTCTGGCTGCTGACTCCTGAGGCGGCGGAGGCGGAGCTCGCGCACCTCGGTCCCGAGGCGCTAGGGCTCGGGCCCGAGCGGCTGGGCGAGATCGTCCACGGCGAGTCGCGGCGGCTGCACGCGCTGCTGCGCGACCAGCGGCTGATCGCGGGCATCGGCCGCGCGTGGGCGAACGAGATCCTCCACGCGGCGAAGCTCTCGCCATACGCGCTCACCGGCGATCTCGACGACGAAGAGGTCGAGCGGCTCGCCGCCGCCATCGACTCCGAGCTCGAGCGCGGCCTCGAGCTGCGCGAGGCGGGCGCCTCCGACGAGAAGACCTACCGTGTCCACCGCCGGCTCGGCGAGCCGTGTCATGTCTGTGGGACACCGATCGCGCAGGTCGATTTCGAGGAGCACACGATCTTCTACTGCCCCGCCTGCCAGACCGGCGGCCGGGTGCTGAAGGACCGGCGGCTCTCGCGGCTGCTCCGGTGATCGCAACCGACGGGGTGGTGACTCTCCGCGCCCCCGGCCCGGGCGACGTCGAGCTGCTCGTCGCGGGGCGGGACGAGGAGTTCTTCAAGTGGTTCGGGCCCGGTGCGACGGGTCCCCGCCCAGCCGCTTGCGTCTGGGTCGCTGACGAGCTGGTCGGTTGGGTCGACTACGACCGCGACCCCGACCACGGCTGGCTCGAGCCCGGCGAGGTGAACGTCGGCTACTCCCTCTTCCCGGCTGCGCGCGGGAAGGGCTACGCCTCGCGCGCGGTCGCCCTGCTGCTCGAACACCTGAGCCGCGACACCGAGTACACGGTCGCAACCCTGCTCATCCATCCGGAGAACCTGCGGTCGCTCGCCTTGGCCGACAGGCTCGGCTTCGTGCAGAAGGGCGAGGTCAACGGGGAGCCCTTCTTCACCCGCAGCCTGGGTTAGGCTCTCGGCATGGCAACCGTCGCGGAGGTCATGAACCGGGACGTCCTCGCCGTCGATCCCACGGCGTCCATCGGCGAGGCCGCCGAGAAGATGATGGACGGTGGCGTCGGCGCCGTCGTCGTGATGGAGGACATGGTGCGGATGGTCGGGATCATCACCGAGCGCGACATCCTCCGCGCAGTGGGGCAGCGGGCACGCGCCGCCGAGGCCCGGGTCAGACAGTGGATGACCGAGAGCGTGATCACGATCGAGCCCGAGACGCCGATCGAGGAGGCCGCGAAGATGATGTTCGAGCGCAACTTCCGGCACCTCCCGGTGTCGAAGGACGGGCGCCTGCTCGGCATCGTGAGCCTCCGCCGCCTCTCGCAATACGAGTTCGAGCACCCGAAGGAGTCGGTCGGCTAGCCGAGTCCGTCGGACCGGCCCTCTAGGGTCGGTCCGGTGATCAGGCTCTTCCCGAACAGCGGCGGCTGGCTCGAGGTCGTTTGCGGCCCGATGTTCAGCGGCAAGAGCGAGGAGCTCATCCGCCGCCTCCGCCGCGCGGAGATCGCCGGCCAGCGCGTGCTGATCGTCAAGCCGCGCATCGACAACCGTTACGACATCGCCCACGTCGTCAGCCACGCGGGCGCCCGGATGCGCGCGGTCGCGGTGGACGACCCGGCCGACATCCCCGGCCTCGTCAACGGCTACGACGTCGTCGGTGTGGACGAGGTCCAGTTCTTCCCGCCGCAGATCACGCTCGTCCTCGACGGCCTCGTGGAGGGTGGGCAACGCATCGTGGCGTGCGGGCTCGACCAGGATTTCCGCGGATTCCCGTTCGGCGCCATGCCGGAGCTTCTCTGCCGCGCCGAGCTCGTCGACAAGCTCCAGGCCGTCTGCCACCGCTGCGGCGGGCCGGCGACGATGACCCAGCGGCTCGTCGACGGCGCGCCCGCTACCGCCGACGGCGACACGATCGTGGTCGGAGCGCTCGAGCAGTACGAGGCGCGCTGCCGCATGTGCCACGAGCTTGCGGCGCCCGTTTTCGCCGCCGGCTAGCCGAGCTCGATCTTCAACGTCTCGCCGTCCACGGAGACGGAGCCGCCGAGCCGCCTGACGAGCCGCACGGCGACGGCGGCGCCGAGATCGCGCAGGTCGTCGCCGAGGACGACAGGAGCCGAGGCGGGTGTAACGCGTGAGAGCCGGATCTCGGCACCGTCGACCTCGACGCTGACTTCGTCGAGCCCGCCGTGGCGCAAGGCCGACTGGAACAGCGCCGCCAGCCCACGCTCGACGGCTTCCGCGTCGGTCTCGAGCGCCGCCCCCGAGCCCGTGACGCGCACACGCTCCTCCCCGAGCCGCGCCGCGGCCGCCTGGGCCAGCTCGAGCGTGTCCGCCTCGTGCGACGTCGGGTCGTAGCGGCCCGACTCGATCCGCGCCGCGAGCGACAGCTCGTCGAGCAGCTCCGCGAGCTGCGCCGACGCGGCGTTGATCATCTCGACGTACCGGTCCGCTGGCGGCTCCAGGCCGCCGCCTCGCTCGAGCGTCGTCGCGAAGCCGTGCACGGTCGCAAGCGGCGTCCGCAGGTCGTGGCAGGCGAGGGAGACGAGGCGGGCGAATTCACTGTCGTCGGTCAAGGCAGGTCTAACCTTGCCGTATGGAGCGGACCGAGGCACCCGATCTGCAGGCGGCTGCGCCGGAAGTCGCACTAGGCCTGTCGAGCGTCGGTGTCACCGGCGTCCAGAAGGCGGTTCGGGTCGGCGACGGCCGCGGCGAGAAGCTCATCGCGGCGACGATCGACTGCACGGTCGACCTCGACCCAAGGCAGAAGGGCGTCCACATGTCCCGCTTCCCCGAGCTCTTCGAGGAGGCAGTCGAGGGCATCGTGGAGGACGACGCGTTTCTCGTCGAGGAGCTCGCGGACCGCGTCGCCAGGCGGGTCGTCGACCGGCAGGAGGCACTGCTCGCGGAGGTGCGGATCACCGCCCGCTACCCGTACGAGAGGCAGACGCCGGTGACGAAGCTCGCGACGCAGGAGATGGTCACGCTGATCGGGATCGCCGCAGCTTCACGTGAGCGCGTCCGGCGGGTGGTCGGCGTCGAGGCGACCGGGATCAACGCCTGTCCGTGCGCGCAGGGGCTCGTCCGCGGCGCGGCCGCCGACCGTCTGCTCGAGGCCGGCTTCGCCGACGGCGCCGTGGAACGGATCCTCGAGCTCGTCCCGCTTGCCACGCACAACCAGCGGGGCCGCGGCACGCTCCTCGTCGGCACGGCGGAACGCCTCAATGCCGAGCGGCTCGTCCAGATCGTCGAGGGCTCGATGAGCTCGCCGATCTACGAGCTCCTCAAGCGGCCCGACGAGCTGTTCGTGGTCGAGCACGCGCACCTGCAGCCGCGCTTCGTCGAGGACTCCGTGCGCGTCGCGCTCAAGACCGTGCTGGACGAGCTTCCCCGGCTCGGCGACAGCGACTTCGTCCTCTCGCGACAGGTCAACTTCGAGACGATCCACGCCCACGAGGTCGTGGCCGAGCGTCACGGCTCGGTCGGCGAGCTCCGCGCCGAGATCGACGGTGCCGGCCACGGCCCCGCGACGCATACGGTCCTCAGGGACTGGTTGCGCGCGTAGGGTCGCCCCTCCTCCGCCGCAGCTCGAGGCGGGTCTCCTCGCCGCGCCAGAGCCGCGCGATGTTCGCGCGATGCAGGAACACGACTCCCAGGCCGGCCGCGCCGCCGAATGCGATCACCGGCCACGGGTAGCCGAACAGCCACGCCCAGAACGCGAGCGACGCCGCGGACGTGATCGAAGCCACCGAGGCGTAGCGGGTGATTGCGAAGACGAGGATCCAGACGCCGGCGCCCGCCGCTCCGACGAGCGGCGCAACGCCGAGAAAGGCGCCGCCGGCGGTCGCCACCATCTTCCCCCCGCGCTGGAAGCGGAGGAAGATCGGCCGCGCATGCCCGAGCATTGCCGCCGCGCCCGCGAGAACGCCGGTGCCGTGCCCGACGACGACGGTCGCCGCGAACGCCGGCACGAAGCCCTTGGCCACGTCGAGGATGGCGGCCGGAAGCCCGAGCCTCGCGCCGTAGACGCGCCAGACGTTCGTCGCGCCGACGTTGCCGCTTCCCTTCGTGCGGATGTCCTCGCCGCGGAAGATCCGGACAAGCCAGTAGCCCCACGGCAATGAGCCGCTCAGGTAGCCGGCGACGACGAACGCGGCGATGAGCATGCGGAAGGCCCGCCCCTAGACGGGGATGCCGTACTGCTCGATCCAGCCGTTCACGACGCCCCAGTCGAGATTGGTGAAGAACGCGTCGATGTACGAGGCGCGATCGGTCTGGTAGTCGAGGAAGTACGCATGCTCGTAGACGTCGAGCGCGACGAGCGGCGTCGCATTCCAGATCGGGAACGTGTTCTGGGCGTCGCCGACGTAGTTGAAGAGGCGGCCCTCGTCCCAGTCGTAGGCCGTCCAGGCCCAGCCGCGCCCCGCCATGCCCGTCGCCTTGAGGTCGGCGCGCCACGTGTCGACCGAGCCG
>DASXOM010000111.1:0-1693 GCA_036494245.1 Gaiellaceae bacterium | reverse complement strand
CCCTTCTCGTTCGAGAACCATTTTACGGTGCCCTCAGCCAAGCCCTTCCTCCTTGCAAACAAGCGACGGCTCGGGCACCGAGCCGCCGACCGATGATGAAACAGGCCGGAGTTTAGCTCAGTTTTTCGGCGTTGCAACGGGGACGGCACGGCGCAATCGCGCTGCCGTAACGGCGTTCTGGAGCACCATCGCGATCGTCATCGGCCCGACGCCGCCCGGCACAGGGGTCATGTAGGCGGCCAGCTCCATCGCTCCCGGGTCGACGTCGCCGAGCACCTTGCGGCTCGACTCGTCCCGGTTCATCCCGACGTCGATCACGGTCGCGCCGGCCTGGACCATGTCGGCGGAGATCAGGTGCGTGCGCCCGACGGCGGCCACGAGGACGTCGGCGTCGAGCGTGTGCCGCTCGAGATCCTGCGTGCGCGAGTGGCAGATCGTGACTGTCGCGTTGCGCTGCAGGAGCAGATGCGCCATCGGCTTGCCGACGATCGCGGAACGGCCGACGACCACGGCGCGGGCGCCTTCGAGCGGGATCTCGTACTCGTCGAGCATCCGCATGATCCCGAGAGGCGTGCCCGGGACGAGCGTCGTCCGGCCGAGGTAGAGCCGGCCAGCGTTGACCGGATGGACGCCGTCGACGTCCTTCGCGGGCGCGATGGCCTCGATCACGCGGTTCTCGTCGATGTGGTCGGGCAGCGGGAGTTGGACGAGCAAGCCGTCCACGTCGTCGTCGGCGTTCAGCTCGGCGATCGTCCCGAGCAGCTCGTCCTCCGACAGATCGGCCGGAAGCTTCAGGTCGCGCGCGTCCATTCCGGCCGCCGTCGCTGCCTTCTGCTTCAGGTCGATGTAGATGTGGGAGGCGGGGTCGTCGCCGACAAGAACCGTGGCGAGGCCGACGTGGCCGAGCTCGGCGACCGATTCGGCCACCTCCTCGCGCACCTTCGCGCCCAGCGCCTTGCCGTCGATGAGCGTTGCCGACACGAGGCGAGGTTATAGCCTCCGCGCGATGCGACTTTCCCGCAAGAACGACCCGGGCTCGGTACGTGCGCGCCAGCAGGCGCTCGGCGTGCCCGAAGTCGACCTCGAGCCGTACGCGAAAGCAGCCGAAGCGGTGACCGGCCTCCTCTCGATCCCCGTCTCGGTCGCGCAGCTCGCGGTCTCGCTCGGCGAGTACGAGCTGTCGGAGGAAGGCGCAGTCGTCGAAACCGGCCGGTCGGATGAGGAGGTCGTCGTCCCGCTCGCGCACACCGAGGGCGGTCTGACCGCGTCCGTACAGCGCGGCGCCAAGGCGATCGCCGAGTCGGGCGGCTGTCGAACGTACGTGATCGCCGACAGGATCACCAGAGCATCCTGCTTCATCTGCAAAGACTCCGCGGACGCACTCGCCCTCGCCCGCTGGATCGAGGGCGAGGTGCCCGCGATGCGCGAGTTCCTGCGCGAGGCGGACAACCCGGAGCTCTCCCGCTATGCCGTCCTGCGCGAGGCGAAGACGCACGTCGTCGGCCCTATGTGCCACATCCTCTGGCGCTTCACGACCGGCGATGCGTTCGGGGCGAACATGATGACCCGCAACGCGTACGCGCTGAACATGGCGTACGTCCTGCCCCAGGCGCCGGTGCCGATCGAGCGCAGCATCCTGGAGGCGAACATGGGCGGCGACAAGAAGCCGTCCTTCGAGTACTTCCAGCAGGGG
>DASXOM010000110.1:0-1779 GCA_036494245.1 Gaiellaceae bacterium | reverse complement strand
GATCGCGATCACGTGCGCGCCGCGCGCCCGCGTCTCCTGGATGTTCGAGACGATCTTGTCGTAGACGTGGATGTTCGTCGCCACGACGACGACCGGCGTCCCCTCGTCGAGCAGCGCGATCGGCCCGTGCTTCATCTCGCCGGCCGAGTACGCGTCGGTCGGGATGTACGAGATCTCCTTCAGCTTCAGCGCGCCCTCGAGCGCGACCGGCAGGCCGATGTGGCGGCCGAGATAGAGGAAGAACGGCGCATCGTGGAAGCGCTGAGCGATCGACTCGATCGGGTGGTCGCCGTCGAGGAACTCCTGCATCTTGTGGGGCAGCTCGTGCAGCTGGTCGAGGATGAAGTCGATCTCGTCCTCCGGCAGCGTCCGCCGGATCTGGGCCAGCCTGAGCGCGAGCAGGCTGAGCAGCGCCACCTGCGCCGTGAAGGTCTTCGAGGCCGCGACGCCGACCTCCATCCCGCAGCGGGTGTAGAGCGTTGCCTCGGCCTCGCGCGTGATCTGCGTGCCCATGAGGTTCGTGATCGCGAGGGTCCGTGCGCCGGCCTCGCGCGCGAGCTTCATCGCATTGACCGTGTCGCGCGTCTCGCCCGACTGAGAGATCCCGATCACGAGCGTGTCCTTCGAGAGCACGGGGTTGCGATAGATCCACTCGCTCGCGATGTCCGGCTCGACCGGGACCCGCGCCCACTCCTCGAGGATGTAGCGGCCGACGACGCCGGCGTGGTAGGCGGTGCCGCAGGCGACGATCACGATCCGGCGCAGGTTGCGGACCTCGAGCTCGGTCATGCCGAGCGCCTCGAGCATGAGCTTGTGGCCGCGGACGCGGTCGCCGATCGTCTCGGCCACGGCCTCCGGCTGCTCGAAGATCTCCTTGAGCATGAACGTCTCGTAACCGGCCTTCTCGGCGCTCTCCTCGTCCCAGTCCACGTCCTGCCGCTCGGGTGCGTCGACCTCGGTGCCATCGACGAAGAAGCGGACTTTGTCGGGCGTCAGCTCGACGACCTCACCGTCGCGGGGATGGATGACGGTGCGGGTCTCGCTGAGGAAGGCGGCAATCGAGGAGGCGAGGAAGTTCTCGCCGTCGCCGAGCCCGACGACGAGCGGAGTCTGGTGCCGCACTCCGACGAGCAGGTCGGGCTGGTCGTGGTGGATGGCGACGATCGAGAAGTGACCCTCGAGTTGCGGATAGACGCGGCCGAGCGCCTGAGCCAGGTCGCCGTCGTACTCCTCCTCGAGCAGGTGGACGACCACCTCGGCGTCGGTCTCGGACGTGAGCGTGTGGCCGCGCTCGGCCAGCTGCTCGCGAAGGTCGATGTAGTTCTCGATGATCCCGTTGAGGACGATCGCGAGGCGCCCAGGCTCGCAGCCGGTGAGCGGGTGCGCGTTCTGCTCGGTGACGGCGCCGTGCGTCGCCCAGCGCGTGTGGCCGAGCCCGTGATGCGAGTGGGAGCCGTTCGGGCCGGCCGCCTCCACCAGGTTGCCGAGGTTGCCGACTGCGCGCACATAGTCGAGCGCGTCGTCCTCGCGCAGCGCGATCCCGGCGGAGTCGTAGCCGCGGTACTCGAGCCGGCGCAGTCCCTCGAGCAGAAGCGGCTTTGCCTCGCGCGATCCGACGTATCCGATGATTCCGCACACGTCCGCTCCTTTCCCCGCTGGGCACGGAAAACGCTCCCTGGAAACGCGAAAAGCCCGGCCTCATGACCCGGTCGCAGCGTTGCGGGCGGGTCAGCCGAGCTTCCGTGTCACCAGGTCGGCGACTTTAGCACAGAGGTCCTC
>DASXOM010000109.1:0-37008 GCA_036494245.1 Gaiellaceae bacterium | reverse complement strand
AAGGTGAAGGCCGAGGCGGGCGGCGACGTCCAGGAGGCGATCGACATCACCTACTACATGGCCGGCGAGGGCAGGCGCCTCTTCGGCCACACGACGCCGTCGGAGCTGCGCGACAAGTGGAACATGAGCATCCGCCAGCCGATCGGCGTCGTCGGGGCGATCACGCCGTGGAACTTCCCCGTCGCGATCCCGTCGTGGAAGCTCATCCCGGCGCTCGTCTGCGGCAACACCGCCGTGCTCAAGCCCGCCACCGACACGCCCGCGCTGGCCGAGCGCTTCGTCGAGCTGCTCTCCGAGTCCGGCATCCCGAGCGGCGTCGTCAACATCGTCCACGGCGGCGGAGCGACGGTCGGCGAGCGGATGGTGCGCCATCCCGACGTCCGCGTGATCACGCTCACCGGCTCGCGCGAGACCGGGGTCGAGGTGCTGAAGGCGGCCGCCGAGACGCTCACGCACGTCCATCTCGAGCTCGGCGGCAAGAACGCGATCGTCGTCCTCGACGACGCCGACGTCGAGCTCGCGGTCGACGGGATCCTCTGGTCGGCGTTCGGCACCTCGGGCCAGCGCTGCACCGCGGCGTCGCGCGTGATCGTCCAGAAGGGTGCGTACGACGCGCTCCAGTCACAGCTCGTCGAGCGCGTCGAGAAGCTGCGACTCGGGCCGGGCTGGGAGGACGACACCGACATCGGCCCGGTGATCAACAAGACCGCGCTGGAGAAGATCGACTCCTACACCGGGATCGGCAAGGACGAGGGCGCGAAGCTCCTCACGGGCGGCGAGATCGCCTCCGACGGCGAGCTCGGCAAGGGGTTCTTCTACCGGCCGACCGTCTTCGCCGACGTCGACCCGCAGATGCGGATCGCACAGGAGGAGATCTTCGGCCCGACGACGGCGCTCATCCCCGTGCGCGACCTCGACGAGGCGATCAGCGTCTCGAACGGGATCAAGTACGGCCTCTCGTCCTCGATCTTCACGCGTGACGTCAACGCCGCGTTCCGTGCGATGCGCGACCTCGAGGCGGGCATCACCTACGTCAACGCCGGCACGATCGGTGCCGAGGTGCATCTCCCCTTCGGCGGCACGAAGGACACCGGCAACGGCCACCGCGAGGCCGGCCAGGCGGCGCTCGACGTGTTCACCGAGTGGAAGTCGATCTACGTCGACTACTCCGGTCACCTGCAGCGCGCCCAGATCGACACCGAGCCGTAGTGGAGTACCGCACGCTCGGCGACAGCGATCTCCGCGTCTCGGAGATCTGCCTCGGCACGTGGACGACGTTCGGTGGCAGCCTCGACGAGGACGCCGCTATCGCCCTCGTCGACGCCGCGTTCGAGCAAGGCGTCAACTTCTTCGACACTGCGAACACCTACTCGGAGGGCCGCTCCGAGGAGGTGCTCGGGCGCGCGCTCTCCGCGCGGCCTCGCGACTCGTACGTGCTTGCGACGAAGCTGCGGGCGACGGCTCCCGACGGCGGCCGCGGTGTCTCGCGCGCGCAGGTGCTGCATCAAATCGACCAATCGCTCGAGCGCCTCGGCACCGAGTTCGTCGATCTGTACCAGTGCCACTGGTGGGATGAGGAGGTGCCGCTCGCCGAGACGCTCGAAGCGATGACGGAGATCGTCGAGGCCGGGAAGGTGCGCTACATCGGCTGCTCGAACTGGACGGGCGAGCAGATCCAGCAGGCGATCGACCTCGCGCATGAGCGCGGGTACGTGAAGATCGTCTCGTCGCAGCCCGAGTACTCGCTGCTCCACCGCGAGCCGGAGGAGGACGTGATCCCGGCCAGCAAGGCCAACGCGATCTCTCAGGTCGTCTACTCGC
This sequence comes from Gaiellaceae bacterium, assembly GCA_036494245.1. Taxonomy (GTDB): domain Bacteria; phylum Actinomycetota; class Thermoleophilia; order Gaiellales; family Gaiellaceae; genus Palsa-739. The sequence continues at coordinate 35,187 of DASXOM010000109.1, read as the reverse complement.
CACTCGCGCAGGGCGTGCTCAGCGGGAAGTACGCGCCGGGCGAGGCGGCGTCCGAGGGGACGCGTGCGTCGGCGCGCGCCGAGTGGATGGAGTACTTCGAGGACGACGAGCTCGAGCGCGTTCAGCGCCTGGGCCCGATCGCGGACGGCCTCGGGATCACCATGGCCCAGCTCGCGCTCGCCTGGATCCTCCACGAGCCGAACGTCGCGAGCGCGATCGTCGGCGCATCGCGGCCGGAGCAGCTGCGCGACAACGCAGCTGCGTCGGGCGTCGAGCTCGACGATGGCACGATGCGGGCCATCGACGCCGTATTCGCATGAACCGCAAGCTGATCGTGTTCGTTCCGCGCGAAGCGCTCGACGCCGTGCGTGACGCGCTGTTCGAGGCCGGCGCGGGCAGGATCGGCGACTACGAGCACTGCTCCTGGTACACCGAGGGAACCGGCACGTTCCTCGGAGGTGAGGGCACGTCACCGAGCGTGGGGCGGGCGGGTCGCGAGGAGCGAGTGAACGAGTTGCGGCTCGAAACAGTCTTCCCCACGGAGAGGCAGGACGAGGTCATCGCCGCGCTGCGCCGCGCGCACCCGTACGAGGAGCCGGCCTTCGACATCTACGAGCTGCTGTCGTGAAAGCGCGGCTCTTCACTGACGGCGGCGCGCGCGGGAATCCAGGCCCGGCCGCGTTCGGCTACGTGCTCGAGGCGGAGGACGGCACGGTGCTCGCCGCCCACGGCGAGGCGATCGGCGTCGCCACCAACAACGTCGCCGAGTACCGCGGGCTCGTCGCCGGCCTCGAGCGAGCGGCCGAGCTGCAGGTGGGGGAGGTGGAGGTCGTCTCCGACTCCGAGCTGCTCGTGAAACAGATGAACGGCGAGTACCGGGTCAAGAACGAAGCGCTGCGAGAGCTCTCGCTCCAGGCGGCGCGTCTGGCGCGGCAGGTCGGAAAGGTGCGCTACACAGCCGTCCGGCGGGAGCAGAACGAGCTCGCCGACCGGCTCGTGAACGAGGCTCTGGACGCCGCCGACCTCGGCTAGACTGCCCTCCCACGCGGATGTAGCTCAGTTGGCTAGAGCGTCTGCTTGCCATGCAGAAGGTCGTGGGTTCGAGTCCCATCATCCGCTCTGAAAAGCCCCGCTCAGGCGGGGTTTATGGCTTCTCGGCAGACGGCTTGGGTCCCGACGATCCAGCGCGACGCACTTCTCATCGCGACCTCCGAATCTGCGTGTAAGTTGCAGCGCGTGCCGCGGGGGGTCCGTCCACTGATGATCGCCTCTGCGCTCGCGCTCGTCGTCGTCGCGAGCGCGAGCTCGGCCGCTTGGAAGGGCAAGGACCCGCCCAAGAACACGCCGCTCGGGCGGTTGCCGTCTTCTTGCAACGCCGCACCGACCGGGGAGCAGTGCATCGACGCCGCCGTGTGGTACCTCGACCGGGCGCGCGCGAAGGTCGAGTTGCCGGCATACGCACTCCCGGCGAACTTCCCTTCGCTGTCGCCGCCTCAGCAGCTGTTCATCCTCGTCAACCTCGATCGCATCCAGTACGGGCTCCGGCCGATCACCGGAATGACGGCGGCGCTGAGTCACGCCGCGCTCGTGAGCGGCGTCTGGCGGGCGGACGACCCGCACCCAAGCAACACGACCGGGCTCAACACCTGGTGGCCGGGCTGGGCCGGCGCGTTCCACAACGCTCCAATGGCGTACGAGGCGTGGGTGTGGAATGACGGGCTAGGGAGTAAGAATCCGCGCTGCACGCGGACTGATCACTCGCGCTGCTGGGGGCACCGGCACAGCGTGCTGTGGAATTACGGCCCGGTGCTCGCGATGGGCGCCGCCGCGGGACGCGATTCGCGTCACCACCACCGCGGCTACACCTACCTCTTCGTCGGCGGCGACGCGGACTACACGCCGACGTATACGTACACCTGGCAACAGGCCGTCGCGGACGGAGCGGGAACGAACACCTACGATCCCGGCCCGTCGCCGAGGTCGATGTGCCACGTTCCGGTCGCCATCGGGACGAAGCTCCACGGTGCGACCCGCGCGATCGAGAAGGCGCACTGCACGGTGGGCGAGGTCGTCAGCAAGCACGCCGCCTACCTGCCCGGCATCGTGATCGGGCAGCACCCGACGTGGGGCAAGACGCTCGCGACCGGCACGAGCATCGGGCTCACGGTCAGCCTCGGCCCGCGCTAGCCGACTACGCCTTCCCGTCAGCGTCTTTGCCCTTGCCGCTCGTTACCGCGTCCGACTCCGTAATTGACCGCCGGTCGGTTGCTTTCCGCAGGGGTTCGGCACTTGCACGGATGCCGGATGGAGGAAGCGCTCGCATGATCGACAGCGGCGCCCGCGTTACAGGCGGTCGGCGAAAATCGAACGAAAGGGCGAGTGTCGATTCAAGACCCCGAGCTCAACCTTAGAGCCCGCTCCACCGAGCCGCGACTCGAGTGGCACTGTCGTGTCTGCCGATACGCCATCGTCGTAGCCGGCCGGCCGCCGGAGTGTCCGATGTGCCGCTCGGACGATTGGATCCGCGGTCCGCTGCGAGGCAGTTCTCACGCGTCTGTCGCTGGCTAGCGAGCCCACCGTGATCTGGCGGCGGGGTGCCACAAGAGGTAGTCCGCGTGGCAGTGTTGACGCATGGAGTTGCAGGACCGGGGTAGCGAGCGTGAGGTTCTCGATCGGTTGCTCGAGGCGGTTCGCGGAGGTGAGAGCCGCGCGCTCGTGGTGTGTGGCGAACCCGGCGTCGGCAAGTCAGCGTTGCTGGAGTACGTGGTCGGACGGGCGTCCGGATTCCGGATTGCGCGTACGGCGGGTGTTCAGTCCGAGATGGAGCTTGCGTTTGCCGGGTTGGAGCAGTTGTGCGCGCCTCTGCTGGATCGCCTGGAACGCCTGCCGGCGCCGCAGCGAAATGCGCTTTGTGTGGCGTTCGGACTGAGTGCAGGGGAGACTCCGGACCGCTTCCTGGTTGGCCTCGCGGCGCTCGGCCTGCTGTCGGAGGCGGCCGACGAGCAGCCGCTGCTGTGCGTCGTCGATGATTCGCAGTGGCTCGACAGGGCTTCGGCACGGGCGCTTGCGTTTGTGGCGCGGCGCCTGCAGGCGGAGTCGGTCGCGCTGGTGCTCGCCGTGCGTGAGCCGGGCGAAGAGCTGAGCGGACTGCCGGAGCTGTCCGTCTACGGGCTTGGCGACGCCGATGCGCGCGCGCTGCTGGGCTCGGTGCTGCCGGGCCCGTTGGACAAACGGGTGCTGGACAGGATCGTGGAGGAGACGCGGGGGAATCCCCTGGCGCTGCTGGAGCTCCCGCGCGGGTTGCCACCGGACAAGCTGGCTGGTGGGTTCGGGCTCGCGGCGCCGCAGGCCCTTTCAGCGCGCATCGAGGAGAGCTTCCAGCGACGGCTGGCGCCCCTTCCGGCCAAGACCCAGCAGCTATTGCTGCTCGCAGCGGCCGAGCCGCTCGGCGATCCTGTGCTGCTCTGGCGGGCGGGCGATCGGCTCGGAATCGACTCGGAGGCGGCAGAGGCTGCCGAAGCTGAGGGGCTGTTGCAGCTTGGTGCGCGGGTGATCTTTCGTCACCCACTGGCGCGCTCGGCCGTCTACCGGGCGGCGTCGCCGCACCAGAGGCGAGAGGTCCATCGGGCGCTGGGGGAGGCGACCGATCCTGCGGTCGACCCCGACCGCCGCGCCTGGCACCGAGCCCAGGCTGCGTCAGGGCCTGACGAGGCAGTCGCAGCGGAACTGGCGCGCTCGGCCGACCGCGCGCGGGCACGCGGCGGGCTCGCGGCAGCGGCGGCGTTCCTGGAACGCGCGGCTGCATTGACTCCAGACTCGACACAACGGTCGGTGCGGGCCCTCGCCGCGGCCGAAGCCAAGATGAAGGCCGGCGCCCCCGACTCCGCACTGGGGCTGCTGGCCAGTGCCGAGACGGCACCCCTCGACGAGCTCCAGCGAGCGCGCGCGGAGCGGCTGCGCGCGCAGATCGCCTTCGAGCAGAGTCGGGGAAACGACGCTCCGCTGCTCCTTCTCTCAGCAGCCATGCGGCTCGAACCGCTTGAGCCTACGCTTGCTCGTGAGACCTACCTCGACGCGATTCGTGCTGCGCTCCAGGTGGGAGATGGGGCCACGCGGCTGGAGGTCGCGAAGGCTGTCCGCGCAGCGGCGCCTGCGGAGCCGCCGCGCGCCGCCGAGCTCTTACTGACCGGATGGGGGCGACTACTCAGTGACGGCTTCCCGGCGGGCACGGATCTGTTGCGACGTGCTCTGATCGCTTTCCGCAACGAGCCGCTCCGCGGAGAAGGGGAAATGCATGGGCTCTGGTACGCGGCTGGCATTGCCCGGTCGCTGTGGGACGACGAGAACTGGGGTCTGCTGTCCGCGCGCCACGTACAGCTGGCTCGTGAGGCGGGCGCACTGTCCGTGCTCTCCAGCGCTCTCGAGACGCGAGCTGAGTTCGAGACCAATGTCGGCGAGCTCTCGAGCGCGGCAGCGCTTCTCGAAGAGGCAGACGCAATCAGCCAGGCGACCGGCAGCGCAAACTCCGACTACGAGAGCTCCATGCTGCTCGCAGCCTGGCGCGACGCGGAGGGCAGCGCCACGGAGCGGATCGAGGCTGCGCTCCGAGAGACGACCCATAAGAGTTACCGCGAGGCGATGAGCGGCACGGAGTATGCGAGCGCTGTACTGCAGAACAGCCTTGGCCGCTACGAGGTCGCCCTTGCGGCTGCCCAGCGTTCACAGGACCACCATGTCTTGAAGGGATCCGGTCAGCTGTTGAGCGAACTGGTCGAGGCGGCCGTACGCAGCGACGAGCCGGAGCAGGCTGCGGCGGCGTTCGAGCAACTCTCCGAACGAACCCGGCTGGGCGGCACCGATTGGGGGCTGGGCGTCGAGGCACGCTCGCGTGCGTTGCTGAGCGAGGGCCAGTCGGCCGAGGACCTCTACCGGGAGGCGATCGCCCGGCTCGGCCGGACCCGGATCCGCACGGCGCTCGCCCGTGCCCATCTCATCTATGGCGAGTGGCTCCGCCGCGAGCGCCGGCGTACCGACGCACGCGAGCAGCTGCGCACCGCCCATGAAATGTTCGTGAGGATGGGAGCCGAGGGGTTCGCCGAGCGCGCCCGCCGCGAGCTGCGGGCGACCGGTGAGACCGCCCGGAAACGCGTTGTCGAGACCAGCAGCCGGCTCACGGCACGAGAGACTCAGGTCGCTCGGCTTGCCCGCGACGGTCTCTCGAACCCCGAGATCGGCGCACGGTTGTTCATCAGCGCGAACACGGTCGACTACCACCTGCGTAAGGTGTTCCGGAAGCTCGGTATCAACTCGCGCATGCAGCTCGCCCGGGTCTTCCCCAGCGAGTCGAACATGATCTAGCTGCCGCTTTTCCGCAGCTCGTCAGCGATCTTGCGGATGCCCAAGGACCTCTTGTCGGAGAGAGTTTCCGCAGTGCTGGCGCTCTCACCTCGCGTCCTCGCGTAGGTCGACCGTGGCCTCGTTCCGCTCGTCGCAGCCGACCCGCGTCACGGTCGCCCCGAAAACACTCGTGATGTTGGTCGCGCTATCGCTCGGCGGTGTCGTGCTACTGGCGCTCGCCTATACGGCGCGCCGAATCCTTGTCGAGCTCGTGGTCGCCGTCGTGCTGGCGATGGCGCTCGAACCACTGGTGCAGGCGTTCGAGCGGCGAGGGCTCCGCCGCGGAAACGCGGTGGGGACTGCGTTCGGGCTCGTGACGGTGCTCGTCGCCGGCTTCGCGTATCTCCTGATTCCCCCGCTCGTCGACGAGGTGACCCGCCTCGGGCACAACGCGCCGGGCCTGCTCGAGGAGCTGACGCAGGGCAACGGCAGGCTGGGCTTTCTCGAGCGTCGCTTCCACGTCGTCGAGCACGCGCGCGAAGCGATCGCGAGACAGGGCGCAGCGGACGTTGTCGGAAAGCCCCTGCACCTGATCGGCAGTCTGGCGGGCGCCGGGGCCTCGCTCCTCGCAATCGCGTTCCTGACACTCTTCGTTCAGCTCGGTGGCCGCCGCTGGTTCGACGGTTTTCTCGAGATCGTCCCACCGGGCAGCCGCGAGCGCTGGCGCCGTGGTGGGAGGGGCGTTGCCCAGGCTGTGGGCGGCTATGTCTCGGGCAACCTTCTGATCAGCATCATCGCCGGCACGTTCGCAACTCTCGTCTTGATCGCCCTTGGCGTCCCCTACGCGGTTCCGCTCGGGCTCGTCGTGGCGATCCTCGACCTGATCCCGCTGGTCGGCGCGACGGTTGCCACCGTCATCGTCGGTGCAGTGGCGCTGACGAAGGGCCTGACCCAACTCGTGATCGTCGTCGGTGCGATGGTGATCTACCAACAGTTCGAGAATCAGGTTCTCCAGCAGCTCATCTACAACCGCACGGTCAAGCTGTCGCCTTTGGCGATCGCTGTCAGCGTTGCCGCAGGTGCCGAGATCGGCGGGGTAGTCGGCGCGCTGCTCGGGATTCCGGTCGCCGGCGCCCTGAAGGTCGTGTCCGGTGAGCTGCTCGCCTGGAGGCGCGGCGAGGATCCCGCCGACCCTCCCCGGCAGCGTGCGTCGTAGGTCTGGGGCTTCGAAACTACGCGCTTCCTCCGCGCCGGACCACGTGATCAGGGGATGCGATCCGCGGCACGGCGTGCGTAGTTTCGCCTCGTGCAGTGGCCGACAGCCGCAATCGAGGTCGAAGACGCCGCTGACGAGGAAACGCTGGTCTTCCCTATCTCCGCCGAGTCGTCGCTCGCGGAGCGAGTCATCGTTGTCTTCGCGACCGCCTCCGAGGTCTCAGCAGGAATGGCGCAGGTAGTGACGACCTTGCGCGAAGCCTGCGGCGCGGCACGGGTCGAGTGGTGGGCGCAGAGCGCAGATGCCCACAGCCTCGAGCTCCAGACGGCCAACGGCCGAAGCGCTGGCAAGCCTGAAGGGTTCCCCCTCGGCGCGGCCGGCGTGCTGGTCGTCAGGGGAGTCCGATCCGGCGCGGAGCTCGAGGCGGTCCTCTCCCGGTTCGCTCCAATCCTGCGACGGCGCCTGGCCGAGGAGCAACTGGTCGAGGAAACGGCCCTGCTCGCGCGGCGAAACGAAGCGCTGGACGACGTTGCAGCGCTGCTCGCCCATGAGCTCAAGAGTCCCCTCCAAGCTGCACTCCTCGGTCGACCTGACCCGGTCGAGCTCGAACGAGCGCTCTCCCTGATCGACGCAATTCTGGAAGCGGCGCGAACCGAGGGTGACGGCGCAGCGGCAGACCCCCGGCAAGCCTTGCGAGAAGCGCTCGGCGACCTCGGACCGGTGGCGGCCACGATCGACACAGCTCTGTCGACGGAGTTGCCACTGCCGACCGTCTTGCTGCGGATCCTGCTGCGCAACCTGGTCGCGAACGCAGTGGCCGCCGGCGCCCGCAACATCCGCGTCGCGGCGTCTTCTTCGCAATCGAGCTGGCAGCTCGCCGTCGATGACGACGGTGTGGGCGGCGACCCCGCAAGGGACGATCGCTACGCGCACGGCAGCGGTGTCGCCCTCGTGCTCTGTTGCCGGATCGCAAGACGCTTCGGCGGAGCACTCGAGCTGCGACCGTTCCCGGCGCGCGGCATGCGCGCGTCACTCCTTCTGCACAAGGCCGACCGATGATCCGGGTCTTGATCGTCGACGACCACGGGGTAGTGCGTTCGGGCCTGCGCAGCCGCCTTGCGGCCGAGGAGGACGTCGAAGCGGTCGGCGAGGCCGAAAGCGTCGAGCGGGCGGTCGTCAAGGCGCGCGCGCTTCGGCCGGACCTCATCCTGCTCGACCTGGTCATGTCGCGGACAAGCGGCTACGAGGCGATCCCGCGGCTCGCAGAGGTCTCGCCGCAGTCGAAGATCCTCGTCTGTTCGGCACTGACCGGCGCCAGCTCGGTCCGCCAAGCGCTGTTGGCCGGAGCTGAGGGATACGTTGCAAAGCAGGCCTCCGACACCGATTTGTTGGCCGCGATCCGGCGCGTCGCCGCCGGCGAGAGCTACGTCGACCCGGCGCTCGGCGTCAAGCTCGTCACTCGCGCGATCGCGGAACTTGACGCGATCTCCGAGCGGGAGCGAGACGTGCTCCACCTGCTCGCCCTTGGCTACACGAACGGGGAGATCGCCAAGAAACTGTTCATCTCAGTGCGGACCGTTGACACGCACCGCGCCCACATCATGCGCAAGCTCGAGCTGGCGACACGCGCCGAGCTGGTGCTCTACGCGCTCGCGAATGGACTGATCGCAGCCAACTGAGACAGCGGTGCGAGATGCCCGCAGACGATCCGTGAACGCGCCGATTTCAGCTCAGCCGGGCTCGGCGACAGTCGGCCGGGAAACCGAAACTTGAAGGGAGATCCCCCACACATGACTCCGACAGCGAACACGATCGTTCTGGTCCACGGGGCATGGATGACGCCGCGAAGCTGGGATCCGTTCCGCGGTCTGTATGTGCAACGCGGCTACCGCGTTCTGGCCCCGCCCTGGTCGCGGATCGAGGGTGAGGTCGAGGAGATCCGCCGCGATCCCTCGGCAATGGCAGGCCTCGGCATCGCGGAGATCGTCGACGGCTACGAGCAGTTCATCAGGCAGTTGGAGAAGCCGCCGATCATCATGGGCCATTCCTTCGGCGGCTTGTTCGTGCAGATGCTGCTCGACCGCGGTCTCGGCGCGGCCGGCGTCGCGATCGACGCAGCAGCGCCGAAGGGCGTCTGGCGGCTGCCGTTTTCCCAGATCAAGGCGCTGAGCCCAGTCCTGCTGAACCCAGCGAATGTCAAGCGAGCCGTGCCGCTGAACTTCGACCAGTTTCGGTACGCGTTCGCGAACACCATGACCGAGCGCGACGCACGCGAAGCCTTCGAGCTGAACGCGATCCCCGCCCCCGGCAGGATCGTGTTCCAGGCGGGCCTCGCGAATCTCAATCCCCGGGCAGTGACCAAGGTCGACTACCGCAACGATCGACGAGCTCCGCTCCTGCTGGTCGCCGGCAGCGAAGACCACATCGTTCCGGCCTCCGTCAACCGGTCGAACCTCCGCAAGTACCGCCGCTCGACGGCTACGACGGACTTTGCCGAGTTTCCCGGTCGCTCGCATCTGCTCGTCGCCCAGACCGGGTGGGAGGAAGTCGCCGAGCAGGCGCTTGCGTGGGCAGAGAAGCAGGTCGAGTTGCCGGCGCAGGACAGCTCGGTCGGAGCAATGCGATGAAGTTCCTCTTCGAGAACGAGAACTTCTCTTTCGAGACGCTGCGCACCGCCGGTTTCGCCGCCTATGGCGGCGCTGACCTCGGCGAGGTCATCGTCACCGCCGGCCATATCGGGGAAGGTGACGAGGCCGCCTGGCACCAGGCATGGAAGGCAACCGCGCAGCGGGTGGCGGAGATCGGCGAGCAGGCGCTCGTGTCCGGACACCGCGTCAGCGCCCGAGAAGCCCTGCTGCGGGCATCGAACTACTACCGCACCGCAGCGGACTTCCTGCTCGAGCACCCTGCCACCGACCCGGAGATGACATTGCTGTCCGCCGGCCAATCCGACACCTTCGCTGCTGCGGCCGCTCTGTTCGACACCCCGGTCGAGGACGTGTCGATCCCGTATGAGGACACGACCCTGCCGGCCTACTTGTTCCTCGTCGACGACTCCGGCGCCGCGCGCCCGACCGTCGTCTACAACAGCGGCTACGACTCCACTCGCGAGGAGTCCTACTTCGCCATCGCCGCCGCCGCGCTGCGCCGCGGCTACAACGTCCTGGCCTTCGACGGTCCCGGCCAGGGCGCCGTGCTGCGCGAGCAGAAACTGGTCATGCGCCCCGACTGGGAAGCGGTGATCACCCCGGTCGTCGAGTACGCATTGACCCGTGACGAGATCGCTGCCGACAAGATCGTCCTCTTCGGCTACAGCCTGGGCGGCCTTCTCATCGCCCGAGCCGCCGCCTTCGAGCACCGCGTCGCCGCGCTCATCCTCGACGACGGCTTCTACGACTTCCACGCAGCCCTGGCCGGCAGCCTGCCGCGCTTTCTCGCTTCGTGGATCGACGAGGGCCGCGACGACCTCGCCGTCCCTGTACTGACGATGGCCATGGCCGTCAGTACGAACGTCCGGTGGGGGCTGCGCAACGGGGTGTGGGTCTTCGGGGCCGACTCCTTCGCCGACCTGATCCGCAAAGCCAGGGACTACACGCTCGAGGGCATTGCCCACCAGATCGACGCTCCCACGCTGATCATGGACCCCCAGAACGACCAGAACCTCAAAGGGCAGCCGCAGTTGGTCGAGAAGGCGCTCACGGGCGCCAAGGCCACCCTGGTCACCCTCACGGAAAGCGAAGGAGCCGGCGAGCACACCCACGCGGGCGCTCTGGGGCGAGCGCACCAGACGATCTTCGACTGGCTGGACGCCACCCTCGCCGCGTGATCTCGAACCGCTCGACGCCGTCGACGTCGGCTCTCTTGCGCCACTTCGCCGATTTGCGCGACGGCACCCATGGCGGTGTCCGCTCGCGACGGGACAAGGAGCGCCTCTTCGCTGCAGCCGTCCCGCTGCTCGATCGGTATGCCCGACAGGCGCTCGAGGAGATCAATACCAATCTGCTGCTCGGCACCGGCGAGGTGACCGGCACGGGGGTTCGCCGTTCGGCGGACGGCGGCATCGATGCTGTTTGGGAGTTGTCCTGGCCGGAGCAACAGGCTGCCGGTCTCACGCCGGTGGTCATTCGTGCCTACTTCGGCTCGGGGTTCGCCCACCCCCATCTGCAGAGTGGCACCGTCGGCGATTGGCCGCTCAACGTCTTCGACGAGGAGCAGGCGGCGGCAGAGCTACCCACCTTGCGTGCCATTGCGGCGGCGGAGATCCACAACCTGGTCTTCCAACTCGGGGGAGACGTTCGCATCATCCCGGCCACGGTCAACGGGCTCGATGGATAGGTCCGGGAATCGCTGCGCCCTTTCCGCACCCTCGGCGCCTTCGGACGGACGCGCCGGCGCCGCTGCATTCCTAGGGTCGGAAGGGTCAACGATAAGGAGGCAAGAGCTCGTGAAGACAACACCGACAGACAGAGGGATGAGGCAACGGTCGCGGCTGACCCTCGCCATTGCAGCGATCGTCGGGTTGATCGTGCTCGTCGCCGGCGGAGCCGCGTCGCAGGCTTCAGCGGGCGGAAGCCATCCCAAGCCCACGATCGTGCTCGTGCACGGCGCCTTCGCATCTCCGGCGGCGTGGGAAAAGGTCGCGAACGCGCTGCACAACGACGGATACGAGACGGCGACGCCTGCTCTCGGGCTCCAATCCGTTGCCGATGACGTGTCGATCGTTCGGGCGACGCTCGATTCGATCGCCGGAGAGAAGATCCTCGTAGGACACTCGTACGGCGGGTTCGTCATCTCGAACGCTGCGCTTGGACGCACGGATGTCCTCGGTCTGGTCTACACGGCGGCGTACGTCCCGGACGACGGAGAGTCGATCCAAGGCCTGAACGCGGGCTTCAGTCCGCCGGCGTTCCTTGCGCCGGGACATCTCGTGTTCGCTCCCTCGTTCCCGGACGTGATCATCGATCCTCAGCACTTCCGTGACGACTTCGCTCAGGATCTGAACCCGAAGCTCGCGGCCGAACTGGCGGCCGCACAGCATCCGACAAGCCTGGCGATCCTCGGCAGCACATCCGGGCCTGGCGCCTGGCACAGCCTTCCGTCGTGGTACGCGGTCTCGGGCGCCGACCGTGTCATCGACCCCGACCTGCAGCGCTTCATGGCCCGGCGAGCTGGATCGACGGTAGTCACGTTCGAGGACGCGAGCCACGCGGGCGGGTTCACCCACTATGCGGCGCGCTTCGTGAAGTTGATCGAAGAGGCGGTTCACGCCACTACCGGCTGACCCGGTACAGCTCAGCGCGCATCGCAGCGCTTGACGCGAAACGCGAAGCCCCTGTCAACGCGGGGGCTTTGCGTGCATCGCGTGCGTCTACGCCCCGTCGGGTCAGGAGGGATACTGGGTTCTGGGTTGAGCGGCGAGCTACTGGCGGGCCTCGTGCTGGCGTTCGCGTCTGCGATCGTCATCAACCTCGCGTACCTGCGGGAGCATGCGGCGGCCTCGAGCATGCCGGCACTCTCCGTGCGTCATCCGGTCCACTCGGCCGGGCTGCTGCTCGGAGACCGGAAGTGGCTGCTCGGATTCGCGATGGAGACGGGCGGGTTCCTCCTCTACGTCGCCGCCCTGGCGCTCGCGCCGCTCTCGCTCGTGCAGAGCATCTCGGCGGGTGGGATCGGCGTGCTCGCGTTCGCCTCGGCCCGGATGGCGAAGCGGCGGCTGACCCGCGTCGAGCTCGCCGGCGTGCTGCTCTCGGTGCTTGGTCTCGCCGCGCTGGCCGTCTCGCTCGTCGGCGGGAAGGCGAAGGAGGGAGGAGGAGAGCTCGGGCCGATCCTGCTCTGGCTCGGCGTGACGGCGGCGATCGCGATTGCGCTGGTGGTGGTCGGACGTAGGCACTGGGGAGCGGCCGTTGCGAACGGGATCGCAGGCGGGCTCTTCTTCTCGATCGGCGACATCTCGACAAAGCTCACGACGCAGGGCGGAGCGCGCGCGGGGTTCGTCGTGCTCCTCCTGATCGGCTACGGGGCCGGAACGGCGCTGCTCCAGATCGGCTACCAGGCCGGCGCGGCGCTCACGGTTGCCGGGCTGGCGACCCTGGTGACGAACGCGCTCCCGATCGCCGCCGGGACGGTGGTGCTCGACGAGCCGCTGCCGGACGGGGTGCGCGGGGTCATCCGCGTGCTGGCGTTCGTCGCCGTGGTCACGGGAGCCGTCTTGCTCGCACGGCAGCAGCCGAGAACGGGAGGCGGGCAGGCGGCGGTGCCCGCTCAGGCTAGGCGGGCCGGAGCGGAGCGATCACCGTCGCCATGAAGGGCATGCCGGCGGTCTTGGTCGTGAACGTCGCGTAGAAGACCTCGATCGGGCTGCGGCCGTCGAGCCGGTGCACCGTGGCCGTGCCCGACCCAAAGCCGGACGCGAGCGCCTCGTCCACGGCCTTCGCTCCCTCGACGCTCTGTGCTCCCACCGCGCGGCCGAGCAGCTCTTCGAGCGTCGTGCCGAGGATCTCGCATGCCGCAGCGTTCGCGGCGATGTAGCGCCGGTTTTCGTCCCAGACGAGGAAGCCGACGCTCGCCGAGGCGAGAGCCTCGGAGATGAGCTCGGCCTGGATCTCCGGCCGGGCGAGCGAGGGAGAGGTCGACATGACCTCATTGTCGCCGCTGCAAACGCGCGGAGCAATCCCGCGCTGTGGGCGTACGGGCTAGCTAGCCCTTGGGGTGGAAGTAGGCCTCGTAGATCTTCTTCGCGATCGGGGCGGCCGCCTCGGCCCCGAAACCGCCGTGCTCGACGTTCGCGACGACCACGAGCTTGGGACTGTTGTAGGGCGCCCACGACGCGTACCACGAGCTGACCGGGTCGGGCTCTGCGGTTCCGGTCTTGCCGGCGACCTTGATCGGGAACCCTGCGAAGACGGGTTGAGAAGTACCGCCGGGGCTGTTCGCCGCTTCGTAGAGGCCCTGCCTGATCGCCCAGGTATAGGGGGAGAGCTTCAGTGTCCGAACGGGCTTGTAGTGGATCTTGTGGGTGACGCCGTCCCGGATCATGGCCTCGCCGACGTGCGGGCGGATGACCTTGCCGCCGTTGATCAGGGCCGAGTAGGCGACCGCGAGCTGGAGCGGGCTCACCTGGAGCCTGCCCTGACCGATGGAGAGGTTGATCGTCTGGCCTTCCGTCCACGGGGAGCCGTTCACCCTGTCGAAGGTCTTTCCGGGCCGCGGGAGATAGCCGGCCGTGGCGCCGGTCAGGTCGACGGCCGGTTCCTGGCCGAGGCCGAGCCTGCTCGCCCAGTTCTGGATCAGCGTTCCCTGGGCCCGCGGGTCGTGTTGGTACACCAGGTTGCCCAGCCGGTAGAACCACGTGTCGCACGACTCCTCGAGCGCGGTCGGCAGGGTCATCGACGCGTTCACTCCGGGGTCGACGTTGTGGAACGGGAAGTTGCCGAGATAGAAGACGCCGGTGCACGCCAGCGGGGTCGAAGGGGTGATGATGCCGGCGCTGAGCGCCGCCTCCGCGATGATCGGCTTGAAGGTCGAGCCCGTGGGATAGGCGCCGCTGATCGCCCGGTTCAGCAGCGGAACCGTATGCGTCTGCTTGTAGAGGCTCGCGAGGTAGGTCGGCTTGTCGGCCGCGCGCTTCTGGTCGAAGGTGGGGTAGCTGACGATCGCCTTGATCTCGCCTGTCCACGGATCGATTGCGACGGCCGAAGCTCCGGTGGGTGAGTGGCCGTTCAAGCGCGACTGCTCCATCCCGTAGAGCAGCGCCTTCTGAGTGGCCTTCTGGAGCCGCGTGTCGATCGAGAGCTGCAGCGTCGGCGGCTGCTTTTGTGGCGGCACGCGGAGAGGCCCGACGATGTGGCCCAGCGAGTCGACCGGGATCTTCGCCTGCACGAAGCCCTTGTTGAGAAGGGAGTCGTAGTACGCCTCGACGCCGCTCGTGCCGACGATCTCCCCCGGTTTCGCGTCCTTGTAATGGCCCGACTTGAGCTCCGGCCCGCTGATCTCGTTGAGCAGCCCGAGGAACTCGCTGCCGAAGGGGCCCTGTGGGTAGCTCCGGACGTCCTCGACCCCGACCTTGAAGCTCGGAAACTTCGCGCTCCGCTCCTGCAGGTAGCTCGTGAGGGCAGTGCTCGGATTCCGGATGACGACGGCAGGGGCGAAGGGGGAGTGGAGGACAGACCTTCTGAGCCGGCTGAGAAGAAGGCTCGTCGGCGTGCCCGTCAGACGGGAGAGACGGTGGAGCTCTCGCACGCCGGCCGGGCTCGGGTGCCAGCGGCCATGGGCGTCTCGGCTGCCGAGCGAGGCCGCGTCGGCGTCGATGACCGGGTGTCCGGTCGTGCCCACGAGGAGGCGCTTGTCGGCATCGACGATTGCGCCACGTGTCCCGAACAGATCGACCGTCCTGAACGCCTGCGTGTGCGCCGCCTTGACGTACTGCTTGCCATGCAGCACCTGGAGCGACCAGGCGCGCAGGAGCAGGAGCGACAAGCCGGCCGCGACGATGATCGCCAGCCCACCGATCCGGACGTAGAAACCGGGGCTGCGGAAGTAGGGCGCGTCGACGCGCGAATACGGCTGCGGTTGTCGCCCGCCCGGCAGGTTGCGGGGAAGCTTCAACCGACGGTGAGGTTCCGGTCTAGAGATCGCCACGGACTGGCGTCCAGAGTAGTCGCCATGCCGCGAGACGGCTACTCCTCTGCGAGCTCGTCGGCCAGCAGCGAGAGCGCGAACGAGCGCCAGGCGAGCTCGGGATCGGCGCGGAGCGACCTCACGGCAGCGGTCACCGCGGGAAGATCGTCCGCCGGCAGCTCGTCGAGCGCGGCGGCGAGCTGCGTGCGCCGGGTGGGGGTGTCGAGCTCGTCGGCGAGGCGTTCAGCCGCGATCGAGTCGAGATCGACGTCGCGGTGAGGGTCGCCGCCGGCCGCGAGGACGAACATCGCGCGGCGGCGAGCGGCGTTCAGCTCACCGCCGTCGATCGGGATGCCGTCCTGGACGAGCCAGCAGAGAACGACCTGCAGCTCGCTCGAGGAGGCGAGCTCGGATTCCTCGAGCTCCTCGAGCCTAGCCCGGATCCCGGCAGTCACCGGTCTCGCCTTCGCAGCAACCGATTTTCAGGCGGCATTTCGGGCACTGGAACGTCCCATGTCGCCACTCCATCTCGGCGCTGCAGCGTGGGCACGTCTCTTTCATGGCGCCGAGAGTACGTTCCAGCCCGGACACGGCGTTACCCTATTCCCCATGACCGAGACCGTCCACGCACCCGCTGCCACGCGCATCCCGCACTGGATCGGCGGACGCCGCGTCGAGGGCGGCTCCGGGCGCAGCGGCCCGGTCTACAACCCCGCGATCGGGCGCCAGACCGGGGCAGTCGACTTCGCGAGCGTGGAGGAGGTCGACGCCGCCGTTCGGGCAGCCCGGGACGCCTTCCCCGCCTGGCGCCGGACGTCGCTCGCGAAGCGGGCCGAGCTGTTCTTCAGCATCCGCGAGCTGCTTCACGCCAGGCGCGAGGAGGTCGCCGCGATCCTCACCGGCGAGCACGGCAAGGTCTTCTCCGACGCGCTCGGCGAAGTGACGCGCGGGCTCGAGGTCGTGGAGCACTGCTGCGGGATCCCGACGCTGCTCAAGGGCGAGCACTCCGAGCAGGCCTCGACCGGCATCGACGTCTACTCGATCCGGCAGCCGCTCGGCGTCGTCGCCGGCATTACGCCGTTCAACTTCCCCGCGATGGTGCCCATGTGGATGTGGGCGCCGGCGATCGCGTGCGGCAATTGCTTCGTGCTCAAGCCGTCGGAGAAGGATCCCTCCGTGTCGCTGTGGGTCGCCGAGCTGCTGCGGGAGGCCGGCCTGCCCGACGGCGTCTTCAACGTGATCATGGGCGACCGCGTCGCAGTCGACGCACTGCTCGAGCACCCCGATATCGCCGCGATCTCCTTCGTAGGCTCGACCCCGATCGCCCGCTACGTCTACGAGACCGCGACCGCGAGCGGCAAGCGCTGCCAGGCGCTCGGCGGCGCAAAGAACCACATGATCGTCCTCCCCGATGCCGACGTGAACGCGGCCGCCGACGCAGCCGTCTCGGCCGGCTACGGCTCGGCCGGCGAGCGCTGCATGGCCGTCTCAGTCGTCGTCGCGGTCGGCGACGTCGCCCAGCCGCTCGTCGACGCGATCAAGGAGCGGATCCCGAAGGTGATAGTCGGCGACGGGATGGATCCGTCCTCGGAGATGGGCCCGCTCGTGACGAGCGAGCACCGCGACAAGGTCGCGTCCTACGTCGAGAATGCGCCCGGCGAAGGCGCAACGGTCGTCGTGGACGGGCGGGAGGGCGTGCCGACGGAGGGCTTCTTCCTCAATCCGAGCCTGCTCGACGGCGTGACTCCCGAGATGAAGGCCTACGTCGACGAGATCTTCGGGCCGGTGCTCGGCGTCACGCGCGTCGCGACCTACGACGAGGCCCTGGGGCTCGTGAACGAGAGCCCGTACGGCAACGGCGTCGCGATCTTCACGCGCGACGGCGGTGCGGCACGGCAGTTCCAGTTCGACGTGCAGGCGGGGATGGTCGGGATCAACGTCCCGATCCCGGTGCCGGTCGCCTACTACTCGTTCGGGGGCTGGAAGTCGTCGCTCTTCGGCGACCTGCACGTCTACGGGCCGGAGTCGATCGGCTTCTACACGCAGGGCAAGGTCGTCACGTCCCGCTGGCCCGATCCGGCAACGTCGCGGATCGATCTCGGCTTCCCACAGACGCGGTAGTGCCAGGCCCGCACCACCGGCCGCTCGACGCCCGGGAGATGCCGCGTTTCGCCGGGATCCGGACGTTCATGCGCGCGCCGCACACGACGGACCTCGCGGGCGTGGACGCAGCCGTCTACGGCATCCCCTTCGACACGGCAACGACCTACCGGACCGGCCCGCGCTTCGGCCCCGAGGCGATTCGTTCCGCGTCGGCGCTGCTGCGGCCCTACAACCCGGCGCTCGAGGTCAACGTCGTCGAGACGCTCTCGATCATCGACTATGGCGACGTGCCGGTCTCGCCGGGCGACACCGAGCGCACGTACAAGCAGATCGAGGACGGGCTCGCGCCGCTCGTCGAGGCCGGGGTCTTCCCGCTGGCCCTCGGCGGCGACCACTCGGTCACGCTCGCCGAGCTGCGGGTGCTGGCGCGCAAGCACGGCCCGCTGGCGCTCGTCCAGCTTGACGCCCACGGAGACACCTGGGACGAGTACTTCGGCCAGCGCTACTTCCACGGCACGACGTTCAAGCGGGCGCTCGAGGAGGAGCTGATCGAGCCGTCGGCGTCCGTGCAGGCGGGCCTGCGCGGCTCCCTCTACGCGGCCGAGGACATCGATTCGGCGTGCGAGATGGGCTTCGCGGTGCTCTCGTGCGACCAGCTACGGACGCTCGGCCCGGGCAGCTTCGCGGGGCTCGTGGCGACTCGGGTCGGCAGCCGTCCCGTCTTCGTCTCCTTCGACGTCGACGTCCTCGACCCGGCGTTCGCCCCGGGGACGGGGACGCCCGAGGTCGGCGGCCTCTCGACGGCGGAAGCGCTCGCCGTCCTCCGCGCGTTGCGCGCGATCAACCTCGTCGCGGCCGACGTGGTCGAGGTCTCGCCTCCGTACGACGGGCCCGGGCAGCAGACGGCGCTGGCCGCGGCGAACGTCGCGTATGAGCTACTCAGCCTGCACGCGCTGAATCAGCGGCGATAGCGGAAGCGGAGCGTGAGGCGGCCGTGCCGTCCCCACGGATCGACCGCAGTGACGCGGAGGTTGTACGCGCCGGGTAGGAGCGTGCGCGCGTTCAGGCGCAGGCGCATTTGCGTCGTGCCCGGCTTCCGGCGGTACGCCTGCGCAGTCTGGAGCATCCCCGTCGGCAGCAGCGCGCCGAAGCGGCTGCCCTTCCCCAGAATCGGGATCCTGACTCCGTGGGGACCGGTCACCCACGCCGACATCCGGGCCTGCGAGTGCACCGCGAGCCGTGTGACCAGCAGCAGAGTCTTGTCGGCTGGATGGGGGAGGGCCTGGAACCCGGTCTGGGCGGCGAGCGCCGGCCCCGTCGGGGAAGTGAAGGTCGGATCGCCCCAGGCGCCCTGCTTGAACAGGGAGACCTGGAACGGAGTCCGCGTCAGCACGTGCGTGAGGTTGTTCGCGTCGACGTACCAGCCGACGGCCGTCCCGGGCGGAAGTTGGGCCGGCTGGAGCGTTGGCACCGAGTGGTAGACCTTTCCGTCCGTCGAGTAGCCGAGCACGGTTCGGGTCGGCTGTTGCTGCGCGTACATCAGGTCGAGGGGCCAGCGGAACCCCTTCGAGGACAGCCTCGGCACAGAGAGGGAGACCTCGCTGCCCGGCACGGCGAGGGCGCCGTCGAAGGCGGTGAGCGAGACGGTCTTCCCGACCGGCACTGCGCCCGGCTGCCATGTGACGGTTGCGCGCCCGTCGTCGGTCTGGAGGTTGCCGGCGATGCCCCGGCGGACGGTCTGCGTCCCGATCGAGACCGGCGGCAGCGGCGCCGAGACGACGATGTCGGTTGCGGTCGCGGTGGCGGATGCGGCGCCGCCCTTGCCGGTCGCGGTCACGACGAGCGAGAGGGTCGAGCCGATGTCGTCGGGGCTGAGTGTCCGTGTCGGCCCTGTTGCATGCTGGATCGCGATGCACGAGGTGGCGCTCGAGTTGCAGCGCCGCCAGCGATACGTGAACTTCGTCGGCGACCCGGTCCACGTCCCGACCGAGCTCGTCAGGACCTGCCCGACCTGGGCGGTGCCGGCGATCGCCGGCAGCTTGAGGTTGGTCGGGCGGACTCCCGGAGAGGTTCCCGCCGGGGTGACTGCGACGGTCGGAGCGGTGGTCGTGGACGCCGTCCCTCCTGCGGAGGTGGCGGTCACGAAGACCTTGAGCGAGTGTCCCACGTCGTCACTGACCGGCCGGTACGACTCGGCGCCGGCGCCGGAGATCGGCACGCAGGTGGCGCCCGCCGCGTCGCAACGCCGCCACTGATAGGTGAACGTGAGGGGCTTGCCGCCCTCCCACAGGCCGGGCGCGGCGGCGAGCAGTTGGCCGGCCTCGGGAGGCCCGACGATCGTCGGCGGGGTGGAGAGGAGAGGCGGCCCGCTCGGGAACGGGTCGATCACGACGGAGGCGAGGTTCGTGCCGTTCAGGCGGTCGCCGTCGGTGCAGTGCTTGACGCCCGGCACCGAGACGCAATTCGTCCACTGCCAGAACTTCCAGCCGTTGCCCTTCCAGTTCTGGGCGGGAACCAGCGGCTGGCTCTTCGACGTCCAGTGCGCGATCCAGAGGCCGGTTCCGGCGGCCGCGGCTGCCGTCGAGTCGCCGAGACTTCCCTTCCAGAAGAGCGGAGAGGTGTAGAGGAACGGCACGACGCCGGTGCGCGCGTCGATCTGGCCGAGCCAGGCGAGGGTCCACGCCAGCAGGCGTTGCCTGGACAGGCTGCCCGACTTCTCGAGGTCGAGCACCGGCGGCAGCTCTCCCGGCTGCGGCCCGGCGACGGCGAGGAAGTGGTTGGCCTGGTTGATCGCGCTCACGGTCACGCCGGCCAGGCTCGTGCCGCTCGGCCGCGCGAAGTGGTAGGCGCCGAACACGAGACCGGCGGCCTCGCTGCCATTCCGGTTCGTCGTGTACGTCTTGTCGTTGTAGGCCGGGCCTTCGGTCGCCTTCCCGAACGCGAAGCTGTAGCCGGCTTGCGCGACCTTCGTCCAGTTGATCGCCCCGTTCCAGTTCGAGACGTCGACGCCCTTGGCGCGGCTCGTTGCGGCGTCGGACGCGCTCACCGAAAGGAGCGCGCTTATCGCGATCAGCAAACCAGCGAGCAGCCCTAGGCGCCCGCGCCGCGCTCCGATGACGGACCCCAAGACTGGCATGAGGCTACCGCAGTTTCTGTTCGTCCGAGGTAAAAAAAGCCCTGCTTGGAGCTAGGAAGGAACGGCCGCGCCGGCCTCGAGCTGCTCGCCGAACCGCGCCCGCCGCACGAAGCGCCCCAGGCCGGGCGTGCCGACGAGCTCGCCGTCCTCGACGAGGACCTTGCCGCGCAGGAGCACGGTCTCAGGCCCGCCCACGACCTCGGTGCCCTCGTAGAGGTTGTAGTCGCATTTCGAGTGGTGCGTCGAGGCCGAGATCGTCTCCCGCCGCTCGGGGTCGAAGACGACGAGATCGGCGTCGGCGCCGACAGCGACCGTCCCCTTGCGCGGGTAGAGGCCGAAGAGCCTCGCCGGCTGCGTCGCGAGGAGATCGACCATCCGGTTGAGGCTGATCCGCCCTTCGCGGACGCCGAAGTGGTGGATCATCTTCAGTCGGTCCTCGAGGCCGGGGCCGCCGTTCGGGATCTTCGTGAAGTCGTCCTTGCCGAGCGTTTTCTGGCCGTCCCAGAGGAACGCGCAGTGGTCGGTCGAGATCGCCGAGAGGGCGTCGGTGCGCACCGCGTCCCACAGCACGTCGTGGTTCGCCGCCTCACGTGCGGGCGGCGAGTAGACGTACTTCGCGCCTTCGAAGCCCGGCTGTGCGAGGTCGTCAATCGACCGGAAGAAGTACTGCGTGCACGTCTCACCCCAGGCGTCCCAGCCCTGCTCGCGGGCGCGGCGGATCGGCTCGACCGCTTCCCGGCACGTGACGTGGACGACGTAGAGTGGGCTGCCTGCTATGCGCGCGAGCTGGATTGCGCGATTCGTCGCCTCGCCCTCGAGCTCGGGCGGCCGCGTCAGCGCGTGGTGGATCGGCTCGGTGTAGCCCCGGGCCAGCGCTTCGTGGACGAGGACGTCGATCGCGTCCCCGTTCTCGGCGTGCACCATCACGAGTGCGCCGCTCGCCGCCGCGACCTGCATCGCGCGGAAGAGCGTCTCGTCGTCGACTTGCAGGACGCCCTTGTACGCCATGAAGAGCTTGTACGAGGTGATGCCCTGCTCCGGCAGCATGGCCAGTTCTTCGAGCGTGCCGCCGTCGTCGAGGTCGGTGACGGCAATGTGGAAGCCGTAGTCGATCAGCGTCTTGCCGTTCGCCTTCGTGTGCCAGACCTCGAGCGCCTGCGCGAACGTCTGGCCCCGGCTCTGGATGCAGAAGTCCACGTGGCACGTCGTGCCGCCGCAGGCGGCCGAGCCCTGACCCGACTCGAAGTCGTCGATCGTGACGGTGCCGCCGAACGGCATGTCGAGATGCGTGTGCGGGTCGATGCAGCCCGGCAGGACGTACTTGCCGGCCGCGTCGATCGTCCGCTCGGCCGCGACGTGGAGATCGGCGCCGATCAGCGCGACTCGCTCGCCGTCGACGAAGACGTCCGCGACGAAGTCGTCGGAGGCGGTGACGACGCGCCCTCCACGGATCAGGATCGACATCGCCTCCGAGTTTAAGCTCGTCCCGTGGCCCTGTCACCGGAACGGACAGTCGCCGAGCTGCGCGAGCTGCAGGAGCTGACCGGCGACGAGAACGGCGCGCAGCGCGTCGCCTGGACCGAGACCTGGGAGCGCGCCCGGCAGTGGCTGCGCGAGAAGGTCGTGCCGCTAGGCGCCGAGGAAGAAATCGACGAGGCCGGGAACCAGTGGTTCACCCTCTCGGGCGCGTCGGAGAGGGCGCTCGTGCTGGGGGGCCACATCGACTCGGTGCCGAACGGCGGCTGGCTCGACGGCTGCCTCAACCTGCTCGCCGCGGTCGAGGTGCTGCGCCGCATCGCCGAGGCGGGCACGCCGCCGCTGACCGTGCGCCTCGTCAACTGGGCGGACGAGGAGGGCGCGCGCTTCGGCCGCTCGCTCTTCGGCTCCTCGGCGGCTGCCGGCTCGATTAGCGACCAGGACGAGTTGCGCGAACGCCTCGACGCGGACGGGATCGCGCTGCCCGACGCGCTCGCGGCGCACGGCGTCGATCTCGACCACGCGCTCGAGGCGAGCGAGCAGCTCGACAAGGCGGCGGCCTACCTCGAGCTCCACATCGAGCAAGGGCCGGTTCTGGAGTCCCTCGACCTGCCGCTGGGCGTCGTGCTCGGCACCTTCGGCGTCGAGCGCCATCTCGTGACATTCCGCGGCCAGGCGGCACACGCGGGCTCGACGCCGATGGACCAGCGCCGCGACGCGCTCGCCGGCGCAGCGAAGCTCGAGCTCGAACTTCGCGAGATCACCAAGCGGATCGGCGGCGGAGCCGTCTGCACGATGGGCGGAGTCGTGACGAGGCCCGGCATCGTGACCTCCGTCGTCGAGACCGCCGAGTGCCTGCTCGATCAGCGTCACCTCGACGCGACCTGGCTCGCCGAGATGCTGAGCAATGCCGAGGCCGCCTCCCGGAGGTTCGCGCACGAGGAGGGCATCGAGGTCGAGTGGGAGAAGATCTGGTCGATCGAGCCGATCCCGTTCGATGACCGGCTGCTCGACCTCGCCGACGAGTCGGTGCGTGAGGTCGCAGGCAGGTCGCACCGCCTCCCATCCGGGCCGCTCCACGACGCCGCCGAGGTGGCGCGGGCCGGAATCCCGACGGTGATGCTGTTCGTTCAGTCCCTACGTGGGCTCTCGCACACGAAGCTCGAGGACACGAAGGAAGAGCACCTCGAGCTCTCGGTGCAGGCCCTCGACAGGCTGACCACGAAGGCACTGGAGGCATTCGCATGAGCAGCACCGACGCCACGCAGCTCTACGGCCAGGAGCACGTCCGCCGCTACCGCGAGACCGACGGCGAAGTCGGGCACGACTGGAAGGAAGGCGCGCCGATCCTCCTGCTCACGACGACCGGCCGCCGCACAGGCAACGAGACGACGACGCCGCTCATCTACAACCTCGACGGCGACACTCCCGTGATCGTCGCCTCGAAGGGCGGCGCGCCCGAGCATCCCGGCTGGTTCGAGAACCTCGCCAAGACGCCCGAGGTCGGCGTCCAGATCAAGGGCGACCGCTTCCGCGCGCGTGCCCGCGTGGCCGAGGGTGAGGAGCGCGAGCGGCTGTGGGAGCTGATGAACGAGGTCTGGCCGCACTACGACGAGTACGCGACGAGGACCGACCGCGAGATTCCGGTCGTCGTGCTCGAGCGGGCTTAGACGCGCGCTTCGGGCTCGTAGTCGCTTGCGAGCAGCGGGCTCGAAAGCAGAAAGTCGGCGGTCGCGCGGTTGCACGCGATGGGCACGTTGTAGACGACGGCGATCCGGAGCAGGGCCTTCACGTCGACGTCGTGCGAGTGCGGCTCGAGCGGGTCCCAGAAGAAGATCACGACGTCGATGCGGCCCTCGGCGATCGCGGCGCCGATCTGCTGGTCGCCGCCGAGCGGCCCGCTCAGGAACACGTGCACCGGCAGCCCGAGCTCCTCGACGAGCAGCGCGCCCGTCGTCCCGGTGGCGACGAGCTCATGCCCGGAGAGGGTGCCCTGGTTGTAGCGCGCCCATTCGAGCATCGCCCGCTTGAGGTTGTCGTGCGCGATCAGCGCGATGCGTTTCCGGCCTGGCGACGAGATGGACATCGTCACAGCGTAGGTTCCCGCCGCGGCCGGTGCCAGGCTAGATTCCCGGCGGAGTGACGCCCGCCCAGCTTCGCCGTCTCTGCCTCGCGTTCCCGGATGCCGAGGAGACGTTCCCGTTCGGCCCGGAGACCTCCGTGTTCAAGGTCGGAGGGAAGATGTTCGCGCTCGCGCAGTTGAAGCGGAAGCCGCTGCAGGTGAGCGTGAAGTGCGAGCCGGAGCTCGGTGAGCAGCTGCGCGCGAGCTACACGGAGATCGAGCCGGGCTACCACCTGAACAAGCGCCACTGGTTGACGGTCACCTTCGGCGGCGCCGCGCCCGAAGAGCTCGTGGGCGAGTTGGTCGCCGGCAGCTACGACCTCGTCGCGCCGCGATAGGCTCGCGGATATGGAATTCGGCGTCACGGTTCTCCCGGATCCGCCGTTCTCCCGTTGGCTCGAGCTGATCCAGCTCGCCGAGCGCCATGGGTTCGGCTACGCGTGGACGTACGACTCGCACGTCCTCTGGCAGGAGTCGATCCCGATGCTCGCGGTGGCGGCGCGCGAGACCACGACGATCAAGCTCGGCCACTTCGTGACCAACCCGGCGACGCGCGACCCGACGGTGCTCGCGAGCTCGTACGCGACGCTGCACGACCTGTCCGACGGCCGGATGGTCATGGGTGTCGGACGGGGCGACTCGGCCGTGCGTTTCATCGGCAGGCAGCCGATGAAGGTCGCCGAGTTCGAGCAGGCGCTCGGGATGATCCACGAGTTCATGAACGGCCGCGAGGTCCACTGGAACGACAAGGACCTCCAGCTGAAGTGGGTTCGGCCGGAACTGCCGCCGATTCCTGTCTGGGTCGCCGGCTACGGGCCGAAGGCGCTGGCAGTCGCGGGCCACGTCGGCGACGGGGTGATCATCCAGCTCGCCGACCCGGAGATCATCCAGTGGATCATGGGCACCGCGCGACGTGCGGCCGAGGAGGGGGGCCGCGACCCTACGGAGCTCAAGTGCATCGTCGGCGCGCCGGCCCACATCTCCGACGACATCGACGACGCGCGTGAGCAGGTGCGTTGGTTCCCGGCCATGGTCTCGAACCACATCGTCGACCTGATCGGCCGCTACGGCGCCGACGGGAGCATCGTGCCGAAGGCGCTCACCGACTACGTCCAGGCTCGCGAGTTCTACGACTACAACGACCACTCGCGCGTCGGCGCGAAGCACGGCGAGTTCGTCACCGACGAGATCTGCGACCGCTTCTGCGTCCTCGGGACGGCGGAGCAGGCGAAGGCGAAGCTGCAGGAGCTCCAGGGGATCGGCGTCGACCAGTTCAACATCTACTTGATGACGCACGGGCAGGAGGAGACCCTGCAAGCTTTCGGCGACGAGATCATCCCCGAGCTTTCCGAAGTCCCTGCCTAGCCTTCGCCAACTCCTCGAGCTACGCCAGGCGTATCCGCTGTCGTGGTCGCGCGACGGCTCGTGGCTGCTCGTGGCCTCCGACCTGTCTGGGACCCGCCAGCTCTATCGGCTGTCGCTTGACGGCGGCGAGCTGGAGCAGCTGACGAGCTACGCCGAGCCTGTCGAGGGACAGCTGCTCCCGGACGACCGCCTTCTGCTCGAGATCGACGAGGGCGGGAACGAGCGGACGCAGCTCTACCTCGACGGGGAGCCGCTGGTCGTGGATCCGCGTTTCATCCACCGCTCGCCGCACGTGTCGCACGACGGCGCGCTGCTCGCGTACTCGACGAACCGTCGCAACGGCCTCGACTTCGACGTCGTCGTGCGGCGGCTCGAGAGCGGAGACGAGCGGACGTTCGAGCTCGGCGGCTGGTGCGCCAACGGCGAGATCTCGCCTGACGGCCGCTGGGTTGTCGCCGGGCAGCTCGGCGAGCTGAGCGGCGACTCGAACCTCTTCCTGCTCGGCACCGAGACCGGCGAGATCGTCCACGTCACGCCGCACGACGGGCAGGCCGAGTACATGGACGCGGTCTGGCTCGCTGACTCGTCCGGCTTCGTCTGCGCTACGAACGAGGGCCGAGACACGTTCGCCATCGCTCGCTACACGCTCGGCGGCGGCTGGGAGGTCCTGCACGAATCGGAGTGGGACCTCGATTGCGTCGGCGACGACGCGGGCCGGCACCTGCTGGTGGTCGCGAACGAGGACGGCTACTCGCGGGTGGACGGCCTCTCGCTGCCGGGTGACGGAGTCGCGGAGCACTTCGTCTTCTCTCCGGACGGAACGCGCGTCGCGTTCGCGTTCTCGATGCCGACGGAGCCTCATCAGGTGTGGGTGCACGACTTCGAGTCCCGGAGCGCGCGCAAGCTGACCGATCTCGGCAGCGTCGAGAACGGCGTCGAGCCCGAGCTCCACCGGGTCGAGAGCTTCGACGGCGAGTCCATTCCGGTCTTCCTGTTCCTGCCAGGGGGCGATGGCCCATTCCCGGTCGTGGTCACCGTGCACGGTGGCCCCGAGAGCCAGTGGCAGCCCTGGTACTCGTCGGGGTTCGGCGCGCTGACGCAGTACCTCGTCGCGCGAGGCTACGCCGTCGCCGCTCCGAACGTGCGCGGCTCGAGCGGTTACGGGAAGCGCTTCGAGCACCTGGACGACGTGGAGAAGCGGCTCGACTCCGTGGCGGACCTCGCGTCCCTCCACGAGTGGCTGGCGGCGCGGCCGGAGATCGACGGCTCGCGCGCGGTCGTCTACGGGCGGTCGTACGGCGGCTACATGGTGCTGGCCGCACTCGCGTTCCAGCCGGACCTCTGGGCCGCCGGCATCGAGTTCGTGGGCATCTCGAACCTCCGCACCTTCCTCGCGAACACCTCGGTCTGGCGCCGGGCGGCCCGCGAGCGGGAGTATGGGCCGCTGAGCGATCCCGAGCTGCTCGAGCGCCTGTCGCCGTGGAGCCGGCTGGATGCGATCAGGGCGCCGCTCTTCATCGAGCACGGCCGCAACGACCCGCGCGTGCCGCTGAGCGAGTCGGAGGCGATCCACGCCGAGCTGGTGCGGCGCGGCGTCCGCTGCGAGCTCGTGATCTACGAGGACGAGGGCCACATGGTCGAGAAGCTGGGGAACCGCGTCGACGTGTTCGAGCGAGCGACCGCCTTCCTCGACGAGGTGGTCGGGTCTGCGCAGCTGACGCCGTTACGATGACCGCCGCGCGGCGCCTTGGCCGAGTGGTTAGGCATGGGTCTGCAAAACCCAGTACACCGGTTCGACTCCGGTAGGCGCCTTCTCGCCCCGAACCGCACGGCGCTAACCAGTCGCCTTGCATCGGGCAGCGGGCACACCGCCGGCCCCGTTCAATGGCCAGCCGATGAACTTGGACCCGACCTTTGCGCTGAATTTCGTCGGGACGATCCGATGCGCCACCTTTGTGCGTGGAACGAATGTCCAGAAGAGCGGGCGCCTGTTGAGCGCGACATGGATCCTGGTGCAGTCGGAGAGATTCACGGTGAGTGCTCTCACCTCTGGAGAAACCACCCCGTACACGAGATAGGCGGCTGGAACTCCGCTGCGTCGGCCGGTCGAGCCTGGGTGGATGAGTATCTGTTCTCTCGTGATCTGGGGTCGCGTCGCGCAGGTGCTCTGAATCGTGACGCGCGGGACGCCGAGTGCGAAGCAGAACCACTTTCCCCCTTCAACGGCGGTCAGTGACCACAGCCCTGTTGAGGTGTGGTTAGTGATCTGGCTTGCGCCGGCCGTTGGCATGCCACGGGCCGCTGATGTGAGGTGCTCGACGAGCTTGGACGGCGGGCTCGAGGGCGCGGGCACAGCGCTGTCGCCCGGCTTCATCCCCCCGCCACAGCCGGCAGCCAGTAGTGCGGCCGCTGCGAGCACGAGAGCACATCGCGCGTTCAACCCGGCCGTGTTAGGCCGGGTTGAACGCTCCTTTGAGCCATGCCGGGGCAAGCGTCCCTAGTGCTTGTAGACTGCGATGCCGTAGTTGACCGTGGTGGTGCAGGTGGAGCAAGTGGTCAAGAGGTGCAACTGCACGCCCTGGCTCGTGTTTCCACCGGAGTACGACGACGAGTAGTTCCAGTTTCCGTTCGCGCAGTAGCCCCCTTGGTGGAACCAGGCGCTGCCCGCGCCGTTCGCGAAGACGTAAGCCTCCCAGGTCGCGTTGTTGCAGGTCGATCCCGCCAGGGACATGTAAAAACCCGCCTTGTTCCCGTAACAGCCTCCCGGCGGCCCGGTAACCGTCGCCGACCCCAGGTTGTTGCTCTCCGTCCACCCGATGCTCGAGGCATACGAACAATTGATGGTCTCGCCGCCTCCTGGACCACCACCCCCCGGGAGACTTGCGGATGCTGACCCGCCGAGGAGCACGAGCGACACGACAGTCGCGGCGATCACAGCGATCGACGCGGTAGCGGTGCGAGTACGCATGACGGCCTCCTGCGTTCGTTGATCCGGACCCACCGAACCTTGCTGTCCGCGCCGCGCGCACGGCCATTGGCCAATTGGGGTATATGGCTGTTCTCGGGCCCGTTGAGGGGTAGGGTTTCCGCCCCGGGGGCTCCCGTGCGCCTCGGGCGGAGAGCCCTGGCGATGCTGGAAGCGGTCACACCATCGTTCTCCCCGGCACTCGATCACCTCATCGAGCGGCCGAGGCTGATCGCGCGGCTCGAGGAGGACGGTGGGCGGCGGGTCACGGTCCTCGCGGCGCCCGCCGGTTACGGGAAGACGACGCTTGCCCGGCAGTGGTCGGAATGTCAGGCGGGACCGGTTGCCTGGTACCGGACCAGGCGTGCTTCGGGTGACGTCGCGCTGCTGGCGGTGCAGTTCGACGAGCTGCTCGCCTCCGTGGCATCCGAGGTCGCTCGGGAGCCGCTACAGGTCCCCGCGATCGCGGCTGTCAATCCGAGCGCGGAGCCGCTGGCCGAGGCGATTGTGCGGAAGTTCGAGCCGTTGACCCGCGACGTCTTGCTCGTCGTCGATGAGTGGGAGGCTGCCGGCACGGACGAAGCGGAGGAGTTGATGTCCATCCTCGTCCAAGGCCTCGCCCTCCGCTTTCTGATCACTGCTCGGACGCGGCCTGTCTGGTTCACGCCGCGTATGGAGGTCTACGGCGACGGCCTGGAGATCGCCATGGACGAGCTCGCGATGACCGAGGCCGAGGCGGCAGAAGTGATTGCGGGGTCGGAGGCCGCTTCTGGCCGGGGACGGCTGCTGCGGACCGCCGGAGGCTGGCCCGCCGTGCTCGGTCTGGCGGCGATGAGCGGCGAGGCCGACCTGGCGGCGAGCCCGCGACTCACTGAGGCGCTGTACGACTTCCTCGCCGGCGAGCTCCTGGCGAATGCCGCTCCCCAGACTCAGCACGCACTGATGCTCTTTGCAGTCGCGGCCGTCGCAGACGTGTCTGCTGCGCGGATTGCGCTCGGCGCGTCCACAGACGACGTGATCGCCGATGCCGTGGAGTGCGGGCTCCTGACAGTCACCGGGCGCAGGTCGCTGTCCCTGCATCCCCTGCTCCGGGAGCTCTTGGTCCAGCGGTTCGGCGAGTCGGACCCGGAGACTCGCGAGACCGTGTTGACGCGGTCCCGGAACTTCTTTCCGGCGCGCCTGTGGGACGAGGCGCTCTGCGTGGCCGAGGTCGCACGCGAGCCCTCCTTTGCAGCCGAGGCGATCGCGGCTGCGCTCGATGATCTCCTCGCCGCCGGCCGGACGAGCAGTCTCGAGCGGTGGGTGGCCGCCGCACACGCTGCAGGCGCCGAAGGTGGGCTGGTCGACTACGCCGAGAGCGAGGCGCAGATGCGGCGGGGCGGCCTCGACCGCGCCGCTGCGCTTGCGACGCAAGCCGCCCGTTCGCTCGAAGGAGATCTCGCCGCGCGCGCGCACCTCGTGGCGGGCACGGCAGCACACCTCACCGAACGCCCAGAGCTAGCAGAGGAACACGCTCAGTCGGCGACGGCGACTGCACAGGAGCTAGAAACGCGCGAGCGTGCGCTGTGGCTGCGGTTTCTCGCGGGAGTCGGACCAGAAAAGCAGGATCTCCGCGATCGACTCGATGAGTTTAGGTGTCGTGCGCGTTCAGGTGTCAAAGAGTCGCTCATGGTTGCTACCGCGCAGGTCGTCCTCGCGACAGAGATCGAAGGCGGGCTCCAGGCGGCGCTCGACGACGCGCGACGCGCTCTATCCCTAGCGGAGGGCGACGTCGATCCCATAGCCCACACCGGACTCTTGAGCGGCTACAGCCATGCCCTCAACTTGGGCTGCCGCTACGAAGAGACCCTCAGGCGCACCGGCGACCTGATTCGCCTTGCGGAGAGTTACGGTCTTGAGTTTGCGGTCTGCTACGCGAAATTCTTCCGCGCGGAAGCACTCGTCGGACTCCGTAGGTTCGGGCAGGCTGCACGGACGTTTTCCTTGCTCGAACGTGAGATGGACGATGAGCCGGGTCTCTTCTTTCGCGCGAACGTTCCGCTTCAGCGCGCTCGCATCTACGCGAGCGTCGGCGATCTGAAGCGAGCCCTCGAGGTCCTCGTACCTGGCCCAAACGAGAGCTATGCCAAGAACGTCCGTGGGGAGCATCTTGCCTGGCAAGCTCTGCTACACGCTGCCGCCGGAGAGACACCGCAGGCAGAGACGCTAGCGGTGAGTGCGCGGCGTGAGAGCTGCGGTCCAGTGGTCGAGGCGCTATCGCTCATTGCAGAAGCGGGTGTTGATCTAGCGGTCGCGAACCGACGAGGGGCAGCCACTCGACTCTCCACGGTGATCGAGAGCGGAATCTGGGATCCACTCGTTATCGCCTTGCGTGCCATGCCCGCGCTTGGCGCGTTCATGGCCGATCAGACCGAATGGCGCTCCTGGCTGCAACGGCTCCTTGCCGCTTCCGCCGACACCTCACTTGGACGCTCGCTCGGTCTGCAGCTGCCGCGGGCAGCTACACGAAACGCGAAGCTCACGCCCCGCGAGACCGAGATTCACGAGCTACTGGCGCAAGGGCGCACGAACGAGCAGATCGCGAAGCTGCTCCACATCAGCGTCTCGACGGCGAAGGTCCACGTGAAGCACATCTACGAGAAGCTCGGCGTCCGCTCCCGCGCCGAGGCGGCTCGCGCGCTCCCTTAGAGAAGGCGCGGCAGGCACCTCACTGATCTGCGCGTCCCACCCCGTATCCCTCCATGATGTCCACGGCGGGATGAAAGGCCGGCGAGAGAGTGGCGCAGAACTCGCGAACCAGCCGACAGATCTCCGCCACTTCGGCCCGAGTCGGCTCGTGGTCGGGATAGATCTTGACCTTGAGCCGCAGGTGCGGAGCGCTCGCGCGAGGCTCTCCCGGGTGTTGCGTGTCTGCCATCGGCGTCAGCCGTCTCGCGCCGGAGCCGGCCCAGTCGTATTCCGGGCCACGAGCTCGAGCGGGAGCAACTCGCAGAGAGGCTCTACCGGTCGACCGGCCAGCGTGTCGAGCAGGAGTTTTGCTCCCCGGCGTCCGCTCTCGAGCAGCGGCTGGCGTACTGTCGTCAGGCCCACGTATGCGGCGACCTCGATGTCGTCGAACCCGATGATCGATAGTTCTGCGGGTATCCGAATGCCGAGGGAGCGGGCTGCCTCGATGGCGCCCAGTGCCTGGGTGTCGGACGCTGCGAAGATCGCCGTCGGTCGCTCCGGCAAGGAGAGGAGCTCGGAGGCGACCGCACGAGCGACATGCGGCAGCCGGGTCCCCTCGCGCACGTAGTCGCCCCGCGGCTCGATCCCCGCCCAAGTCAGGGCGCGCTCGTAGCCGCGGGTCCGATCGCGGCTCCACTCGAAGCGAAACTCCGGCGGCGGGTCGCCGATCAGGGCGATGCGCCGGTGGCCGAGCTCGACGAGGTGGCGGGTTGCCATCTCGCCGCCGGCCACGTCGTCGACCGCGATGCTCGGAAAGGACGGGTGCACCGCGTCGATCAGGACGCACGGCACGCCCGCGGCGCGAAGGCGAGCGACCTCGGCCTCGGGCGGGAGCGTCGAGACGACGAGCAGGCCGTCAGCCCGGTCGCCTCGATCGAACAGCTCGAACGCCCGCCGCTGCCGGTCCTCCGACTCGATGTCAAACACCATCAGGTCATACGCCGAGCCACTGAGGCCTTCGACGATGCCACTGACTCGCTGCACCGCGGACGGGTTCGTGAACCAGGGCAGAAGCGTCGCCACAACCATCGTCCGCTGGAGGGAGAGGCTGCGGGCGAGGGAGCTCGGGCGGTAGTTCAACGCCTCGATCGCCTCGACGACCCGCTCGCGGGTGCTCGGCCGCACACCCACGTGGCCGTTGAGGACGCGAGAAACCGTCGCGACGCCGACACCGGCCAGCGCGGCGACATCCGCGATGCGGGCGGGGCTACCGGCCGGGCGAGCGGCAGCGGCTGGTAACGGTTCCATTACAAACAAGCCTGGCCCTTCGGAGTCTCTAGGTCAAGGGGAGCCGACTCCGGTGCCCGAAAAGGAGCAATGGTGTAACAACCGGCTCAAAAGGGTAATAGTTGGAGTTGGGCTGCCATTTTGAAACCGGTTCCAACGACGAGGGAGGGCGTCAGCTATGACGAAGCGCTTAGCGGTGATCCTCGGCCTGTTGATGTTGGCCGTGGCTCTAGTCGCCGCATCTGCCCAGGCTGGGCACAAGACACAGAAGATCACCAACGTCACGTTCGCGGGCTGGTCCTCGGGCACGGACGAGGACGCGCTGGACCAGCAGATGGCGAACAAGTTCAACTCGACCGTGGGAGCGAAAGAGGGCATCCACGTGACGTGGACAGTCATCAACGGCGACTACACCCAGGCGATGACCGCACGGTTCGCCGCGCACAACGCGCCCGACGTGTTCTACGCCGACTCGAGCGTGATCGGCGCCTGGATCAAGCAGGGTGTCATCCAGCCGCTGAACGGCCTCGTGAAGCAGACCCACTTCAACACCAAGCCGTTCTATCCGAAGCTGCTCGGCGCCTTCACGAAGGGTAAGACCATCTACGGCTTCCCGAAGGACTGGTCGCCGCTCGCCGAGGAGACGAACAACGCTCTGCTGAATCAGGCCGGCGTCAAGGCGCCGAAGACATGGGCGCAGCTCAAGTCGGCTGCGAAGACGATTCAGCAGAAGACGTCCGCCAAGCACCCGATCTGCCTCTCGGCCGACTGGGCGCGGATGGGCGCCTTCATGTACCAGAACAAGGGCTCGATCACGAAGAACCTCACCTCGAAGGCAAACGCCCAGGCAGTGAATTTCTACGTCAGCCTGCTTAAGAGCGGTCTCGCCTACACACCGCCCTCGGGCAGCTGGTGCGGCGAGCAGCTCGGTCAGGGCCATGCCGCGATCATCTTCGAGGGCAACTGGGTGCTGCCGTACATGAAGTCGACCTTCCCCACCGTCCATTACGGCGTCCACCCGATGGTCATGGGCAAGACGAACGGGAACCTCGCGTTCACCGTCTCCTGGTCGATCGCGAAGAGCGAGACGAACAAGGCTGCTGCGTGGAAGGTGCTCAGCTGGCTCGTGGGCAAGCAGGGCGAGAAGGTCTGGATGTCGAAGGGGCTCGCTCTCTCCCCGCGCAGTGACGTGCCGTCGATCGGCGGCCGGAAGCCGTTCCTCGCGGCGGCGCCGTACGCCCGCGGTTGGGGCTTCGGCAACCCGAACTTCTCCAGCGCCTACACGGTCATGGGGAACGATCTGAACGCCGTGATCTCCGGCAGCAAGTCGATTCCGGCGATGCTTGCCGACGTCGGAAAGGCCCTCAAGGGCAAGTAATCCCAACCGACTGAACCGTCCCCTGTGCGGCTCCGGCCGTGCGGGGGACGGCTTCGTCCGTAATGGCGACCACGACCGCGACCGAAGCCGCGCCCCGCCGCCTCCGCGCGTCGATGGCTGGCGCGCGCCTGCGCGAGACAGGGTGGGGTTACCTGTTCGCGGTCGTGCCCCTGGCGGTCTTCGGGCTCTTCTTCGTCTACCCGTTCGCCTACGCGGTCTACATCAGCTTCTACCACTGGGGGATCGCCGGGAAGACGTCGCCCGGGACGGGGACATTCAACTACGCCAAGGTCCTGCACGACCCGATCTTCCACACTGCGCTCAGGAACATCGCGGAGTACACCGTCGTGGTCGTACCGCTCGAGATGGCGCTCGGACTGTCGCTTGCGCTCGTGATCAACCAGAAGCTCCGCGGCCGCAACTTCTTCCGGTCGGCCTTCTACTTCCCCTCGATCGCCTCATCCGTCGCAATCACGACGATCGTCCTCTTCATCTTCAGCCAGAACGGCTTGTTCAACCACATCTTCGGCCTGGACAAGGACTGGTTCGGCCAGGCGAGCACCGTGGGATGGGGGATCGTCGGCATGAACGCCTGGACCACCTCGGGCACGGTGATGATCTTCTACCTCGCCTCGCTGCAGGCGATCCCGGACGACGTCTACGAGGCTGCGGCGCTCGACAACACCGGCGCCTGGCGGACGTTCTGGAAGATCACCTTCCCCTTGCTCAAGCCGGCGCACTTCTTCTGCCTCGTCGTCTTCGGCATCGGAGCGCTCAAGCTCTTCGACCAGCCGTTCATCGTCGCCGGTGGCGCCTCCGGCAACCCGGCCTACGCGACGATGTATCCCATCCTCTACATCTACAACGCCGCGTTCGGGGTCTTCGACTTCGGCCTCGCCGCCGCAGCCGGCGTCATCTACTTCGTGCTCGTCTTCGGTCTGACCGTCGTGCAGCGTCTCACCGTCGGACGGCAGGAGGTCGCATGACGTCGCAGACCTCGGCCGCAGAGCAGTACATCCCTGCACGGGCGCGTTCGGAAACCGCCCGCAAGATCCTGCTCTACGGCATCTACCTCGTCGTCGCGGCGATCTTTCTGACGCCGTTCGTCTGGACAGTCGCGACGTCCTTCAAGACGCTCCCCGACAGCCTCAACTTCAATCTCATCCCGCACCCGTGGACGACCGCCGCGTGGACGGACTTGTGGACGAACCCGAGCTATCACTTCCCGACCTACATCAAGAACAGCCTCTTCCTGGCAGCCGTCATCGTGACCTGCAACCTCTTCCTGTCGGCGCTTGGCGGCTACGCGTTCGCCCGTCTCAGATTCCCCGGCCGCGAGCTCCTGTTCCTGCTCGTGCTGGGAACGCTGATGGTGCCCGACCAGCTGCGCCTGCTTCCCATCTTCCTGATGATGGTGCACTGGGGGCTGTACGGGAGCTTCTCGAGCTACATCCTGATCAACCTCGTCTCCGCCGTGAACCTCTTCTTCATGCGGCAGTACTTCCTCACGATCCCGAGG
>DASXOM010000108.1:0-3865 GCA_036494245.1 Gaiellaceae bacterium | reverse complement strand
CCGGGCTACCGGCACGAACAGCGTGACGAGAGCGAACGAGACGATGTAGGTGGCCGCGTCGACCACCAGCACGATCGGCGCCCCGACGGCCGCGATGAGGACTCCCGCGAGCGCCGGGCCGCAGAGCATCGTGATCCGTGTGGCCCCCTGGAGCAGGGCATTCGCGCGCTCGACCGAGGCTTCGTCCTCGTCGAGGATCTCCGCGACGACCACGCGCTGCGCGGCGCCGTACGGCGTGCTCGCCACGCCGACGAGGAAGGTGAGGACGAGCAGGAGCGGTAGCGACAGGTCGCCGCTCCAGTGCAACACGGGCACGAGCAGCATCAACGGAGCGCGCACCGCGTCGCAGAGCCGCATCGTCCGCTGCGGGCCGAGACGGTCGAGCAGGGTTCCGCTGGGGATCCCGAACAACGCGTAGCCGGCCGCCTCCGCAGCGATGACGAGCGTCATCTGCTTCGCCGAGCCCGTCGCGATGAGCACGAACCACGGCAGTGCGAGCCACGTCATCTGCGAGCCGGTGGTGGAGAGGACCTCCGCGGCGAGCAGCGTCGCCACGGGCCGGCTGCGCAGGAGGGAGGCCCGGACCGTTGCGACCCCTTCCTGCATTTTCAGCCTGCCCGGAACACCTTCACGTCGCCGCTGACCGTTCGGCCGCGGAGGACGACCGTCGGAGCCGGCTCGCCCTCGATGAACTGCGGCTCGCTCGCGAGCGGGACCTCCGAGGAGAGGTCGCCCGAGGTCGAGCCGGCGTCGACGTCGACGGCGGAGCCATCGGCGATGCCGATCTCCACGTCGCCGGACACGCTCGTGAAGCGGACGTCGCCCGCGGTGACCGACTGGAAGCGGATGTCGCCCGAGACTGTCTTCGTCTCGGCGGAGCCTGTGACCGGGCCGATGCGGAGGTCGCCCGAGACCGTGTGCGCGGACATGTCCCCGTCGACGTGGTCGAGGTCGGCGTCGCCGCTGACGGTCTTGACGTTCGCGCTGCCGGCGATCTCGCCACGTACGCGGAGGTCACCGGAGACGGAGTTCACGCCGACCGGCCCGAAGTGCCCGTCGAGTCTGGTGTCCGCCGAGGCGGTCTTGACCTTGACTTCCGCGCCGTGCGGGACGCTGGCCCGCACGCGCAGCTCGCTGCCGAACACGAGCGAGAGCGGGGAGAGCGAGAAGCCGAGCTTGCCCTTGCCGCGGTAGGCGACGACGAGGCGGTTGCCGTCGTGACGGATCTCGACCTCCTCGAGCAGGCGGTCGTCGCCGTCGACGGTGATGCTCGACTCCTCGCCCTCGGTCGTCTCGACCTCGATGTCGCCGGAGGGTATGCCGACTTCGAGCTCGAGAGGCAGTGGCGTGTGGAAGGACTGCTCGAGCATCAGAGGTACACGCGGGTCAGCCGCTTGACGCGGAGCCGGATCTCGCTGTCGCGAGGGGTCTGACGCCGGTCGGGGCGGATGGGGAGGTTGTTGAGCTTGAGGGCGTCGGTGTACTCGGGATACATGTGCCTAGCTCCTTTCAGTTGCGGCCGTAGCCGGTGAGGCGGTTGCGGCTTCCGGACGACGATGGGCGGCGCGTCTCGACGGCGCGCTGGAGCGCCTGGACGAGCCAGGTGTTGACGGAGGCGCCTTCGCGAGCGGCGGCAGACTCGACCCGCTGCTTCAGGCTCTCGGGGAGCCGCAGCGTGATGCGGGCGGAGAACGCCTCGTCGGCCTGCTCCGGCACCGTGCCGTCCTCGCGGACGAGCACGAGCTGGAGGTCATGACCTGCGACGCGCAGCTCGACGTGCGAGGACTCGAGCTGGTCGTTGAGCTCGAGCGCCGCCTCGGCGAGGGCGTCCTGGAGCCTCCGGCCGAGGGCCGACTCGATCGCGACCGAGAGGAGCTCTGCCGCCCGCGACGTGTTCTCGTCGCCGAGTGCCGCGAAACGGACGAGGTCTTCCCGGAGCGCCTGGATGGTTCCATCGATCTGCATGGCGGCACTATGACATCACACTGATGTCATTGTCAAGTCCAAATGACGCCAAGATGACGACGGCCCGCAGCGGCGGGCCGTCGAAATGCCGGATTAGCAGGTAGAAGCGCTAGTACAGACCGCAGTCACGTGCGGTGTTCGGCCACGGCGAAAAGCCGCGCGAATGCGACGCGCGCACCGCGACCCAGATCTGCTCTAGCGGGCTCCAGTGATCCGCAGTGCCCTTGTGACGAAGGAGCCAGCCGCCGTAGGTCTGCTGGAACGAGAGGTCCATCTGCAGCCCGCCCCAGTACGGGCTGCCGGAATCGGCCCAGCTGCCCTCGTAGTGGTGGATGCAGAGCCAGGCCCTGAAATACGGGGGGTGGTTCGCGCGCCACCGCGTTCTGTGCGCGACGTGCCGCCAGCGCCGCTCGAGCCGCCGCAGCCGCCCGAACGAGCGAGCGGAGAGCGAGCGAGCGGAGAGCGAGCGCGAGACGTTCGCCGGCGGGCGTCCGTGCATGACCGTCAGCCAGTGCCGCGTACCGCTCCGGAAGCGCTGGATATGGCGCCGCCAGGCGGCTGCCGTCCGCAGTTCCCAGCGCGAAGGCCCGGTCTGGGCCTCGGTCGTGGCGACCGTGGTGCTCGTGCTTGCAGTGGTGCTTGGACTGCTTTCGTTGTTTTGCGAAGCCGTGGCGGCCGCAGCCGCAGTGGCCATGCCTGCGAATGCGAGCAGCAGCCCGCAGGCCAGGATAGAGCGCCGCAATGCAGTTCCTCCCTGGTCGATTGCAAGTCGCAGGCCGAGCGGGCGGGAAAATCGCCCTGGGCGAGCACCGCTCGGCGCGGCTTATGCGATCGGTTCGCCGAGGGTAGCTACAGGCGCCACGTTAGTGCGCAGGTGAGGCAACGCTTGTGACTCAATTGGGGGCTATTTTCGGGGGAAAACCCGGCCGAATGTGCGCAGGAGCAACGAATCCTGCGTAAAGCAGCACCGCACCGACGGCGATCCCGATTGCGCTGCCCGCGGCGCCGAGCCCGGCGAGCCCGCTACCCGTTGCCGCTGCGGCGATTCCGGCGATGATCAGCCCGTTCCCGAGCGGACGGCGGCGGAACGATCGCAGCGCGACGACGACGACCGCCAGCGTCCCGGCGATGTTGGCGACGATCGCCAGCAACCGCGCGGGGATGAAGTCGAGGTGGTCCTGAGCGGCCGGGATGCCGTGCGCCGCGAAGGTGCCGTGGACCGGCACTGCGAGGGCGATGCCGACTGCGAGGCCGGCGTAGACGAGCACCACGGGCGCGGCTCGGCGGCGGCCGGCGAGCAGAAGCGAGCCCGCGCCGAGCAGCGGTGCGGTCAGCAGCGCCCCCGCGGCGTAGTAGACGCGGAAGGCGCGCTCGTCCCAACCCGCGGCCTCGCCCCACGCGATGGCCGCCGCCGCGATCGCGTAGGCGGCGAGCCCCGCCGACCACGCGAAGAGCTCCGGCCGGTGTGAGCTCCGGTAGCGCCCGGCGAGGAGGCCTGCGAGCCGGAAGGTCAGGAGTGCCGCGCCGAACGCGAGGAGAGCCTCCATGTCCGGCAGGGTAGACCGCTACGCTCGGAGAGATGGCGACCAAGCGCTATCTGTTCACGCCGGGGCCGACGCCTGTCCCGCCCGAGGTGCTGGCCGCCGTCGGCGCGCCCGTGATCCATCACCGCAGCCCCGAGTTCCTGCCGGTCTACGAGCGCGTGCTGGCCCGGCTGCGCGAGGTCTGCCGGACGGAGAACGACGTGCTCCTGTTCGGGGCGTCGGGCACCGGCGCCTTCGAGTCGGCGGTGGCGAACCTCGTCTCGCCGGGCGAGCGGCATCTCGTGGTCTCGGCCGGGAGCTTCGGCGAGCGCTGGGTCGCGATGACGACTGCGTTCGGGGCGGACGTGGACGTGCTC
>DASXOM010000107.1:0-1582 GCA_036494245.1 Gaiellaceae bacterium | reverse complement strand
ATGTCCCGCTCCTCCACGCCGTGAGCCGATGTCAGCAGGTCGACCAGTGCGTCCACCATCGGCGGCGGGCCGCACGTGTAGACCTCGGGTGCTGAGAGCTCACCGTTAGCAAGCGTCTGCGCGGCGACCTCGTGGACCCATCCCGTCGCCGCGGTCCAACCGGACGAGTCGGGCTCCGAGAGCACCTCGGCGTATTCGAAGTCCGAGAGCCGGGACCCGAGCTCCTCGATCAGCTCGCGGTTGAACAGGTCCGCGCTCGTACGCGCCCCGTAGAAGAAGCGAACCTTGCGAGCGCTTTCCTGGCGGGCTAGCTCGCGCAGTAGGGAGACCACCGGCGCCATGCCCGATCCGCCGGCCACCATCAAAATGTCGCGATCGGTGTTCGCGAGGCGAAACGAGCCGTACGGCCCGGTGAACGCGATCGGGGTGCCCGGATCGAGTCCCGCTTCGAGCATCCCCGCGAACGCGCCCTCAGGGTAGGCCCGGATCAGGAACTCAACGCGGCCCTCGCCCGGCAGACAGGCCATCGAGAACGACCGGCGCAGCTCCGTCCCGGGAACGTGGAGGTCCATGTACTGCCCCGGCGTGAACTCGAACCCGGCGGACTCATCGAGCGCGAGCACCAGACGGTAGATGTCGTGGGTCAGCCGCTCGCAGCTCTCTACCGTGCTCTCGTCGTCTCTGATTGCGTGATCGAGTCGGTAGTTCTCCTGCACGTGCAGAAGCTCGACCGTCAGGTCGGTATCCGGCATCGCCCGACACAGCAGCGTGTACCCGGACGCCTCCTCGGCATCGGACAGCGCGAACGTCGAGTAGCGCTTGAGCGACACCTCGCCTTCGAGCAGAAAGCATTTGCACGCCGAGCATTGGCCTTCGCGACAGCCGTACACGAGCGAGTATCCCTGGCGGAAGGCGGCGTCGAGAACGGTCTCGTCCTCCTCGCACTCGATCTCCTCGCCGATCGGTTCGAAATACACCTGGGCCATACGACGCAAACCTTCGCCGAGCAGCATCGATCGCTCGACGCCCCATCGCGAGGTCTTGGTCGCCCGGAAGGGGCAGCCGGTGTGGAGCTAACCGCCGCGATCTGCCGCTCGCCGTGCCTCGGTCGGGCTAGACGCTTCGCCCTCCGGAGAGGCGACGGCCCGACAAAGCTTGGGCAGCATCGTGCGGTACCTATGAGTCCTGCCGCCGTCGAACTCGCCGTCGAAGCGGGCATCGCCCGCCTCACATTGGCGCGGCCAAAGGCCGGCAATGCGATCGACCGATCGCTGGTGGCGTCGCTACGGGCCAACGCAGAGTCACTCGCCGATCGGCCCGGGGTGAGAGCGGTGTTGCTGCGCGGCGAGGGGCCCAACTTTTGCGTCGGCGGCGACCTCTCTTACTTCTCGACCTTGGGTGACGATGTCGAAGTCGCTCTGCTCGGGCTGGCGGACGATTTTCACGCCGGCATCACGGCGCTGCGCGGGCTCGACGCGCCAGTCATTGCGGCCGTCCAAGGAGCGGCCGCCGGTGGTGGGTTGAGCCTCGTCTGCGCGGCGGACTTGGTGCTCGCCGCCGAATCCGCGCGCTTTACGATGGC
>DASXOM010000106.1:0-8786 GCA_036494245.1 Gaiellaceae bacterium | reverse complement strand
CGTCGTCGACGGACAGACCTTCTCCAAAGCCGCAACCATCGGCTCCATCTCCAACACCACCAACGTCACCATCGGCGCCCGCCCCGGCTCCGACTGGTACCAAGGACAACTCGACGAAGCAAGCGTCCAGATCGGCTAGCGCCGACCTGGGGGGAAGCCTTCGATGTCCTTCCTCGCCGTCCAGAGCGCAGGGTCTGGGCCGGACGCGCTCGCCGGACCGAGCGAGCGAGTCAGGTTAGGTGGCTAGGCGCGGCGTCCTCCCCTTCCGAGGACCACGTGCCCGAGAACGATGGTGTCGACCTGCTCGAGCTGGTCTCGGAGCTCGAGCAGGTCGTTCGGCGACATCTTCTCGAGGCGCGAGACCACGAGCAGCGCATCCACGTGCCGGGCCCAGGCCCGGCAGCCCTCGGGCTCGAGCAACGGCGGCGCATGGATCACGACGAACGTGAACGCCGACTGGCTCAGCTCATCGAACAGGCCCTTGAGCGCGTCCGGAGACACGAGCGAAGGTGACACCGCCTCGCCTGCCCCCAGAACAGCGAGGCTGCCGGTCCGGCGCCTGGACGAGGCCGAGACCGGCGGCTCGACGATCATGCCGGCGGCCGTCTCCGTATCTCCGTGGCGGATCGCGGCCAGGATCTCGGCGAGGCCCGGAGCGCGCTCCATTCCGAACAGCTGCTCGAGGGACGGACGCCGGAGGTCGGCATCGACGACGAGCGCTGCCTCGCCGGACTGGGCGAGTGCACGGCTGAGCCCGGCCGTGACCGTCGCCTTGCCCCTGTCGTGCAGCGCGCTCGTCACGAGTAGCAACTTCTGTTGCCGGCGGGGAAGCTGAGCCTGGACGACGGCAGCGAGCAGGTCGAACGCCTCACGCTCCGCCACGACACCCTCAGCCCCGCGGAGGACTGTCGGAATCTCGGTCACGATTGGGACACCGCTCAGGCGCTCGAGATCCCTTCCCTCTGCCACACGCGGCGCGAGTCGCTCGCGCGCGAGGGCGACGAGGACAGCGATGAAGAGTGCGGCCACGAAGGCGAACGCCCCGTTGCGCACCGGCCGCGGGGACGTCGGCCGGCTCGGAGTCTCGGCGCGGTCTGCGAGCTGGAGCTCGGAGCCCGCCGTCGCGGCACTGGCGGTGAGCGCGCCGAGCCGCGCACGGAGCACTGGAATCTGGGCCTTGCCGGCGGGCGTGGTGCTCAGCTGCGCGATCGAGTTCATCAGTCGCACCTTCGCGCTCTTGATGCGCGCGAGCTCGACCTTCCTCTCGCGTGCGAGGAAGGCGGCCGCGACTGTGTTCGCGGTGCGGGCGGCCGCCTTGGGGGTGGAGGCTGCGGCCGAGATCGAAATGATGTTCGCATTCGGATCGACGGTTGCCTGCACCTTCGAAGCGAGCGCCGCGACCGTGGTCCTCAGCTGCTTGGCGCTGATCGCGAGCATGTCGTGCGTCATCAAGAGCTTCTGGATCGTCGCGAGCTGCCGCTCCTCGTCGGTTGTCGCGGTTACGGTCGGTGCCTCGTTGAAGAGGATCGTGGCCTGCGCCGTGTAGGTCTTCGGGAGCATGAGCGAGACCCACAGCACGACGGCGGTCAAGCCAAGGACGATGGCCGCGATCAAGCCGCGGGACCGGCGCAGGGCGTTGCCGTACCGCTGGACACCGATGCCCTGCTCGGGCAGCGGCTCCAGGGCGCGCAGCCGAGACACGTTCGGTTGGCTCTCAGGCTGTTCGATCACTGGCTCAGCTCCTCTGTGGAAAACGGGCGCAAGAGGGGCGAGAGGCCCGCAGCACTTCGCGCCGGTGTTGAGCGTCTTCCATGGCCACAGAGCGACGAACGGCGCGTAGCTGAGGCCGTGTTGGAGAAGTCTCCGTGCGTCCTTGGTGTCGAGACGGCCCGAGACGCCCCGATATCATGTTCTGATGACGGATCTGCATCGCGATCAACTCGCTGGTCAGGAAGGTAGTCCATCAGCACACTCGACGGCTCGGAAGCGAGAAGAGTTCCCGAGCGATCGCGAATTGCGGACCGCAATTGATACTGCAAATCGCAGCCGTGATACCACGCCGCCGCGGGAGTGCCGGACCCCGCCATGTGTGCCTGGCCGCCCCGAAGGAGGGACGACTCTGCGGTTGGTCTCGCCGGCGCTCCTCCAAGGATGGGATACGCGGATTTGGCTTGATACCAAGGTGATATCACGGCATTGGGCGCATTGACGGCACCGTATGCGCCTCCCGACAGCATGAAAACCGCTCCGGCGTCGGAGGCTCCGACCACCACAACCGAGCGCGAGACCCCGCGCTTCGCGACGCCAGCTCTCGACGAATAGGTCACAAGTGTCTCTCGCTTTCTCTGCACTACCCAGCCGCAAGTCTGTAGATACCCCGACGCTCTGGCGACGAACCACGAACTCCACAAATGCGTAAAGTAATTCGAATTTGCCAACGCAAAAGAGTCGCGCTATAGTCGCCAACCAGAACCGCGCAAGACCGCCAACGCTGGGGAGACGAGGGGAGCGTGCGTGGCTGCGATTGCCGCAGAGTTCGACCGGAAGCGGGGTCCCGGACCTCGCCTCGTCAGCCTGAGCGACAAGCCCATCCAGACGAGGCGACCGTCGTCAGCAAGCGCCGGCCGGGAGAGCGTGAACAGCCTGATCCGCGAGTACCGCGAGCACGGAGACCTGCGCGCGCGCGAGCGCCTGATCCAGCAGTACATGCCGCTCGTCAAGAGCCTCGCGCGACGGCACAGCATGCGGGGCGAGCAGTACGAGGATCTCGTCCAGGTGGGATGCATCGGCCTGATCAAGGCCGTCGACCGGTTCGATCCGCAGCGGAAAGTGGAGTTCGGAGCGTTTGCGATCCCGAACGTGGCCGGAGAGATCAAGCGTTACCTCCGCGACCGCGCCTGGCCGATCAGGATCCCGCGGCGGCTGCAGGAGCTGCGGCCCCGCGTCAGCGCCTGCTCCGCGGAGCTTTCGGCCCGGCTCGAGCGGCCGGCGACGATCCACGAGATCGCGGAATCCACCGGGGTCGCGGAGCGGGAGGTGGCGGCCGCGCTGGATACGGAGCGGATCCGATCGCCGATCTCCCTGTCCCAGCCCGAGACGGACGCGGGCGACGACCCGTACACAGAGCTCGAGGTACAGGATGGCGGCTACGAGCTGGGAGAGTCGCGGGCGCTGCTCGCCGCCGGCTTCCGCATCCTCGACGAGCGGGAACGCCGGCTACTCGTACTGCAGTTCTTCGCGGGCCTGAGCCAGCCGCAGGTTGCGCGGGAGCTCGGAATCTCGCAAATCCACGTCTCCAGGCTGACCCGGCGGGCGCTGGCGAAGCTGCGGGTCGAGATCGGCGCCGAGCAGGGCATCGGCGTCGCGGTAGCGTCGGCGGGGCGCTGACCTA
The DNA here is from genome assembly GCA_036494245.1 of Gaiellaceae bacterium. Lineage (GTDB taxonomy): Bacteria > Actinomycetota > Thermoleophilia > Gaiellales > Gaiellaceae > Palsa-739. The sequence goes on along the minus strand of DASXOM010000106.1, from coordinate 5,395 downwards.
GCCATCCGAGGGGTGAGATTGTGCTTTCTTCGTCATACAATCCGAACCCCGTGAGATCGCGAACCCGATCGGCAGCCGAAGCGAGCACCTACCGCGCTACTCGCGAGCCGCCGGACCGTGCGGTTCCCACCGATCCGCGCGGGATTCCGTATCCGGTCACGCTCGTCCACGACGAGTCGGGCGAATGGGCGGCGACGGTCGACGCGCTGCCGGGCTGCAACGCCCGCGGGACGAGCCCGGACGAGGCGCTCGAGCGTGTTGCGGACGCCGTGGCCGCGTGGGTGGAGACCGCCGAGCGGGAGGGGAAGGAGGTTCCCGACCCGAAGTCGGCCCCCTCCTACAGCGGCCGTCTCCTGCTCCGGATGCCCCAGACTCTTCACGCCGAGCTCGCCCGGGTGGCAGAGCGCGAGCGGATCAGTCTCAACCAGTTCATCACCGACGTGCTCTCCGGGGCGCTCGGATGGCGTGCGCCGAGCCGCGAGTCGACGGGTGGGACGCGGGCTGTGCCCTCCGAACGTTTCGAGGGCGGAGCTGGGGCGTCCACGGACTCGAAGAGCCGAGGCATCGCCAACGCCGTCTTCGTCGCGAACGGCATCGTCGTCGCCCTCCTGGCAGTCGTGGCGATAGTCGTTTTGGTGATCGCATTGCGTTAGGATCGGGTCGCCCACGAAGGGGGATACTCGAGTGGTGAGTGCGAGGAGGATGGTGGTTTGCCGACTGTTCGTTCTCGGCTGTGCGCTCGTCCTCATGGCGTTGGCTGCCGAGCCGGCGACGGCGGACCCGCAGCCGGAAGCACCGCCGCAGCCGCACAGCGGCTCAGCCCACGTGCAGCCCGTTCCGGCACCGAGCGCGTCGGGGACAAACTCCTCGGCGTCCACGCAGGTCAGCTCCTCGACGTCCACGCAGGTCAGCTCTCCGACCTCGACCACGCCGCCGCTGTCGACCTCCGTCCGTACCGTGCCGCAGAGCCCCGTCACCGCGGCGCACGTCCGCGCCTCGTCGCGTCGACTCCACACCAGGCCCCGGCGGCACGCGACGTCTCGGCAAGCGTCCCGACAGCAGCCGCCGAGCCTGAACAGCGGCTGGCCCACCTGGTTGCGAGGCACGACCGGGCTGCACGAGCTGCGCTCGGTCGGGAGGGCGGGCGGCTCCTCCCTGCCGGTTGCGGCCGGAATCGCGCTCGTGCTGCTCGTGATCGCGGAGGCGTCGTTCCTCGGGCTCGCCGGCTCGCGCCTCGGCCGCCCGGATACTCGCCTGCCGGCCCGGAAGCGGCCCGCCGACGAGCCGCTCGCTATTCGCCGGGTTCAGCTGCGACGCTGAGCCGGCAGCTCACTCGCATTTGCAGGCAATTCGCGATGGGCCGTGCAGGGATCGAACCTGCGACCTTGGGATTAAGAGTCCCCTGCTCTACCAGCTGAGCTAACGGCCCGAACGGCCGGCCATTGTAGCCTCGCCCCCGTGAAGGTCCTCTCAGTCGTCGGGAACCGTCCGCAGTTCATCAAGTCCGGTCCGGTCAGCGCCGCACTACGCGAAGCCGGCATCGAGGAGATCGGCCTCCACACCGGCCAGCACTGGGATCCGGAGCTCTCCGACGTCTTCTACGCGGAGCTCGGGCTGCCGGAGCCGCGGTACCGCCTCGACCTGCATACCGCAGACGCCGAGGCGATGCGGCCGGCGATCGCGGCCGCGCTCGAGCAGGAGCGGCCCGACTGGACGCTCGTCTTCGGCGACACGAACTCGACGCGCGCGGGCACCGAGGCTGCGGGGGACGCCGGCATCCCGGTCGCGCATGTGGAGGCCGGTCTCCGCAGCGGCGACCTCTCGATGCCGGAGGAGCACAACCGGATCGCAGTCGACGCTGCCGCCGCGCTGCTCCTCTGTCCCGACGAGCGATCGCGCGAGACGCTGCTCGCGGAGGGCGTCGGCGGCCACATCGACGTCGTGGGCGACGTCATGGCCGACGCCTGCTTCGCGCTCGCCCCGATCGCCCGCGAGCGTTCGCGCATCCTCTCCGAGCGCGGGCTCGAGCCGGGCGGGTACGTCGTCGCGACCATTCACCGCGAGGCGAACGTACGGCCGGAGCGGCTCGCGCGGATCGTGGACGGCCTCAGCCGCATCAGCGAGCGCGTCGTCTTTCCCGCGCACCCGCGCACGCGGGCGACGCTCGGCGACGTGCCCCCGAACGTCGAGGTGATCGCGCCGCTCGGCTATCTCGACATGGCCGCGCTCGTCTCGCAGGCGCGCGTCCTCGTCACCGACTCCGGCGGGCTGCAGAAGGAGGCGTACTGGTACGGCGTGCCGTGCGTCACTGCGAGGCCTTCCACCGAGTGGATCGACACCGTGGAGCTCGGGGCGAACGTGCTCGTGGACGACGACCCCGAGAAGCTTGCCGCAGCGGTCTCGTCGGCGCGGATGCCCGAGGATCTACCGGAGCTGTACGGCGACGGACACGCCGCGGAACGGGTCGCAGCTAGCCTTGCCGACCGTGGCTGAGGGCGCCAACTACGACGTCGCTGTGGTCGGCGCGGGCTACGTCGGCGTGCCTCTTGCCGCCACGTTCGCCGAGGCTGGTTGCCGCGTCCTGCTCGTCGACGTGCTCGAGGACGTCGTCGCCGCGCTGAACCGAGGCGAGTCGCACATCGAGGACGTCCCGAGCGACCGGCTTGCGCCGCTCGTCGAGAAGTCCCTCGTCCACGCGACGACGAGCTATGAGGAGCTCAGCGGTCCCGACGCGATCCTGATCGCGCTGCCCACGCCGCTCTCACGCCAGCGCGAGCCGGACCTCTCGATCGTGGAGAGCGCCACACGCCGCCTGGCCGAGGTGCTGCGCGAGGGACAACTCGTCGTGCTCGAGTCGACCACCTGGCCGGGCACGACGCGCGAGGTGCTCCAGCCGATCCTCCAGGAGGGCAGCGGACTCACAGCGGGCGAGGGCTTCTTCCTCGCGATGTCGCCGGAGCGGGTCGACCCGGGCCGCGAGGACTGGACGACGAAGACGACGCCGAAAGTGCTCGGCGGGATTACGCCGGAGTGCACCCGCCGCGCGGCCGACCTCTACCGGCGCGCGATCGACACGGTGCACGAGGTCACCAGCCCGGAGGCGGCCGAGCTCACGAAGCTGCTCGAGAACATCTTCCGCTCGGTCAACATCGCACTTGTCAACGAGCTCGCCATCCTCTGCGACCGGATGGGGATCGACATCTGGGAGGTCGTCGACGCGGCCTCGACGAAGCCCTTCGGCTACATGCGCTTCAGCCCCGGGCCGGGCCTCGGCGGCCACTGCATCCCGATCGATCCGTTCTACCTCAGCTGGAAAGCGCGCGAGTTCGGCTTCTACACGGAGTTCATCGAGCTCGCCGGCAAGGTCAATGAGGAGATGCCGTACTTCTGCCGCTCGCTCGTCTCGCAGGCGCTCAACCACCACTCGCAGCGCGCGATGAAGGGCTCGCGGATCCTCGTCCTCGGTGTCGCGTACAAGCCGGATATCGGCGACCTGCGCGAGTCGCCTGCGCTGAAGCTCATCTCGCTGCTGCAGAACGCCGGCGCCGAGGTCGCTTACCACGACCCGCACGTCCCCGAGATCCACGAGCAGGGCGTCGAGCTCTCTGTGGTCCCTTATGCGCCAAAGGAGTACGACTGCGTCGTCATCGTCACCGACCACTCCTCGCTCGACTACGGGGCGCTCGTGGACGAGGCGCCGCTCGTCGTCGACCTCCGCAACGCGACCGGCGCGAAGGGCAGCGCGGCGGAGCACGTCTTCAAGCTGTGAGCCGGTTGCGCGTCGGACAGGCTGGGTTGGGCTACTGGGGCCGCAACCTCGCGCGCAACTTCGACGACCTCACCGACCTCCGCTGGCTCTGCGATGCGAGCGAGGAGCGGCGCGCGGAGTTCGCGGAGCGCTACCCGAACGCGCGGGTGACCGGCGACTTCGAGGAGATGATCTCTGCGGGCGATCTCGATGCCATCGTCATCGCTACGCCAGTTCCGACGCACTACCCCTTGGCCCGCAGCGCTCTTGCTGCGGGCCTGAACGTCTTCGTCGAGAAGCCGCCGGCGATGCAGGCGGCGGAGATGGAGGAGCTGATCGGCCTCGCCGAAGCGAGCGGGCTCGTCCTCATGCCGGGCCATCTCCTGCTCTACCACCCGGCCGTGCAGAAGTTGAAGGAGCTGATCGACGACGGGGAGCTCGGCGACGTGCTCGTCGTCTACGGAAACCGCCAGAACCTGGGCAAGATCCGCAAGGACGAGAACGCGCTCTGGTCGCTCGGTGTCCACGACCTCTCGGTGATCCAGTACCTGATCCAGGAGGAGATCGTCGAGGCGGCGGCGCACGGCCACGCGTTCCTCAACGAGGGCGTCGAGGACGTCGTCTTCTGCTACCTCCGCTTCGCGTCGGGGAAGATCGCGCACATGCACCTCTCCTGGCTCGACCCGCACAAGATGCGGCGACTCACGGTCGTCGGGCGCGACAAGATGGCCGTCTTCGACGACATGGAGCTCGACCACAAGATCACGGTCTACGACAAGGCGCCGGAGCAGCCCTCCGAGACGTACGGCGAATGGCGGACCCGGACCGGCGACACGTTCAGCCCGAAGCTCTCGAACGCAGAGCCCCTGCGGCTCGAGTGCCGGCACTTCGTGCGGCTCGTGCAGGAGGGCTGGGACGGGCGGGAGATGCGCGACGGGCTCGAGGTCGTGCGCGCGCTCGAACTTCTGACGGAGAGCTTGCGCGATGGCGATTGAGCCCCAGATTCACCCGACCGCCATCGTCTATCCGGGGACGAAGCTCGGCGAGGGCGTGAAGGTGCTCGAGCACGCGGTCGTCGGCAAGCAGCCGGCGCTCTCGCCGCGCTCGACAGTTAAACGGGGGGAACTCGAGCCAACCGAGATCGGCGACGGGACGATCGTCTCCACCGGCGCGGTCGTCTTCGCGGGAGCGAAGGTCGGCGCGCGGGTGATCCTCGGCGACCAGTCGTGTGTGCGCGAGCGGGTCTCGGTGGGGGACGACGTGGTGATCGGTCGCGGCTCCTTCGTCGAGAACGACACCACGATCGGGGCGATGACGAAGATCCAGGCGGAGGCGTACATCACCGCCTACTCGACGCTCGAGGAGCACGTCTTCATCGCGCCGTGCGTCGTGACCACGAACGACAACTTCATGGGGCGAACGGAGCGGCGCCACGAGTTGATCAAGGGGCCGACGATCCGCCGCGGCGCGCGCATCGGGGGCGGCGCGATCCTGCTGCCCGGCGTTGAGATCGGCGAGGAGGCATACGTCGGCGCCGGCGCGGTCGTGACGAAGGACGTCGAGCCGCGGATGCTCGTCGTCGGCAACCCCGCGCGCGTGATGCGAGGCGTGCTCGAGGACGAGCTGCTCGAGAACCAGTAGCGCTAG
>DASXOM010000105.1:0-17164 GCA_036494245.1 Gaiellaceae bacterium | reverse complement strand
CGTCGTCGACGGACAGACCTTCTCCAAAGCCGCAACCATCGGCTCCATCTCCAACACCACCAACGTCACCATCGGCGCCCGCCCCGGCTCCGACTGGTACCAAGGACAACTCGACGAAGCAAGCGTCCAGATCGGCTAGCGTGAGCGGTGAGGGGGGACCGGACAAGGCCTTGAAGCCGCGCGACGCCCGGCGGGCTCGGCGCGTTGTCTCCGTCGTGCTCGTGCTCGCGCTCGTGGCAGCCGCCGCCGCCTCCGGCTCGCCGGCAGCCGCCACCGGCCGTTCTGGGCAGAAGCAGGTCCGGCCGAAAAATCGTGTCCGGCCGAAGATCATTGGTACGCCGCGGACTGGTGTGGAGCTCAGAGCGACACACGGCGCCTGGACGCCGTCCCGATCCGTCGTCTACGAGTACCGCTGGCTCCGCTGCCCCGCCGGCCGCACGAGATGCGTGCGAATCCCGGGAGCAGTGGGGTCACGCTATATCGCGACAAGCCGCGAAGTCGGCGTGACCCTGCGCGTGACCGTCAGGGCCGCGAACGTCTCGGGATCCGCCCGCGCGACCTCCCGTCCGACCCGCATGGTGCAGGAGGGCCACAACGCGAAGGTCGTCGCCTTCTGGCACATGAACGAGACGTCGAGCACCGACATGAACGACTCCGCCGGGGGACACACAGGCACGCTGTCCCAGGTCGCTCTGGGCGTGCCGGGCTTCGCCGGCACCGCCTTCGGCTTCAACGGCCGGACCAGCTACGTCTCCGTCCCTTCCGCCGCGGACCTTAACCCGGGCACGGCGAACATCGTCCTCACGCTGCGCCTCAAGACGACGGACGTCCCAGGGCTGCCGCCGAGGGACGCCGACCTGATCCGGAAAGGGGCGTACGCTCCGAGGACTTCCGAGTACAAGGTCGAGCTGCAGCACTCCGGCCAGGCGTCGTGCGGCTTCGAGGGCTCCGCGGGATACGGCGAGCTGATCGCAGGACCGCGCCTCAACAACGGGAAGTGGCACAAGGTCCAGTGCATCAAGGCCCCGACCGCGATCGAGCTCGTCGTCGACGGCAAGACGTTCGCGCGGCCTGCCAAGGTCGGCTCGATCTCGAACACGGCCCCGATGGTGATCGGGAGTCGTCCCGGCGGCGACTGGTACTCGGGCGATCTGGACGAGCTCACGATTCAGATCGGCTGAGACCCGCGCCGGCAGGGCAGCCCCTCATTCTGTCCGGAACGGAGGGCGACAGCGGCGACTGCTGAACGCTGCCGGTCGGCTCGGCCGCTTCAGTCGGTGGCGACAGCTGACGGGGCTAACGGGTCCGCCTCGACCTCGCCTCCTCGCGAGCCGAGGCAGCCGCTCAGGACGAGCGCCGCCGCCAGCAAGCCAGCAAGGGTTGCTTGTTCTACCGCGCCGGCACGGAGTTCCACGTCTGCGCGAGCCCGTCTGCGAGGATCGTCCTCGCCCGCCAACCGAGCTCGCGCTCGGCACGCGACGCGTCGAGGACGCTGCGGCGGAGATCGCCGGGCCGCTCGGGGGCGAACCGCGGCGCCCGGTGCTCGCTCCGCGCTGCATCCGCGCAGAGCGCGTGCAGCTCGAGGATGCTCGTCTCGGTTCCGGTGCCGACGTTGAAGACGCCGCCCCCATTCGCCGACATCGCCGCGAGCAACGCGTCGACGACGTCGCCGACGTAGACGAAGTCGCGGGTCTGATTGCCGTCGCCGAAGATTTCGACAGCTCCACCGTCGCGCAGCCGTTCGAGAAAGATGGCGACGACCCCGCCCTCGAGCGAAGCCTGCTGCCGCGGCCCGAAGACGTTCCCAAGCCGGCAGGCCACGTGGCTAGTCCCGTGCAGCCGGTTCCAGGTCGCGAGGTACTCCTCGCCAGCGAGCTTCGACGTACCGTAGGGCGAGAGCGGCCGGCGTTCGTCCTCCTCGCGTGCGGGACGCTCGCAGTCGCCGTAGATCGCTCCTCCCGTCGAGGTGAAGACGATCCGGGCGCCCACCGAGCGAGCCGCTTCGAGGACGCGGATCGTGCCGATGACGTTCACCGCCGCATCGTGCGCGGGCTGTTCGACGGAGGTGCCCACATCGGCCTGTGCCGCGAGGTGGAAGATCGCCTCGGGTTGCACCGTTGTCGCGACGTCCACCAGCCCTTCGCTGCGGATGTCGAGCGCGTGAAGCGTGGCTCCGTCGGACACGTTTTCGCGGCGGCCGCTCGACAGGTCGTCGACGACGTGTACCTCGTCACCCCGGGCAACTAGCGCATCCGAGACGTGCGAGCCGATGAAGCCCGCGCCGCCGGTGACGATCACCCGCATCGCTGCGTATCGTAGGCCGAGCTCTACTCAGCCGCCGGCGCGAAGCAGGCGGAAGGCGGGCGCCATCGACAGCGCCGAGGCGGCCTTCCCAAGGTGTCCGCGTAGCCCGAGCAGGTCCTCGGTCGTGCGCAGCAGGGAGTAGTGGGAGAAGGCTTCGGCGGAGCGCATTGCGCGCCGAACGGAGGGACTGATGACGAGGGCGGCGAGATGGTCGCAGTCGAGCGCCGGGCAGAGAGTGTTCTCGAACATCGCGTCCTCGTCCCATGTGACGAAGACGGCAGTCTTCCCCGACGTGTACGCCTTCGAGGCGAGGATCTTCTTCATCCAGCGCCGGAGGAACCCGTCGCTCAGCGGCGGGTCGACGTCGCCGCACGGCAGCGAGCAACCGGGCTTGGTCGTGCCGCCGTCATCGTTCGGGCCTACGAACGCAAACGCGGGCAGCTTGCCCGACGCCAGGGCGTGCGCAAGCGGCCCCTTGTGCACGGTTCCGAGCGGCAGGTCCCAGCGAGAGCAGTCGCGTCGGATGTTCGCGTAGTAGATGACCGGCTCGTGGTGGGCGGTGTAGACGGGATTGCCACTGGGGTAATCCGACCGGTAGCAGTTGCGCGGCATGCTCTCCGAGTAGCTTCGCCACTGCAGATGGGCCGACCGGACCTGCGAGAAGATGCTCGGCACGCGGAGCGGTGCGGAGGAGTCGCCGGTCACCCCCCACGTCCCACCCGAGGTCATCGCGATGTAGTTCGGAAGCGAGGGGTCCCCGACGCCGTAGTAGCGCGTGGCGAGGCCACAGGACGCCGCGAGCCCATTGGTGTAGGGAAGGTGGCGGTTGCCGACTACTTGGTCGTAGCCCTGGTTCTCGAAGACGATCCAAATCACGTGCGCGTAGCGACGCGGCGGCGCGGCGCCGCGGCAGGGCCGCGCCGCTGTGATGGAGTTCCTAAGTACCGCGCTCGCGCCGGCGCCGACCCACGACAGGGTGAGCCCTAGCGCCCCTAACGCCAGGGGCACCGCGATCAGCCGCTGCAGCCTGGGGCACACGCTCACGGGGTCGCCACCGGGTGGTCCGACGTATTGCCGGAGCTGCGTTCGCGAGTCGCGGTCCCCGGGTCCCAGTGGCAGAGGCGGGCAACGACGCCGTCCACCCGGCCGTCCACCTCGACGAAGCCGTAGTTCCCGTCCGCCCACGCGCCTGCGTTGAACCAGAGCAACCGCGCGCCGCCCACGTCGAGCGCGCGCTGCCCGACGCGGTGTGTGTGGCCGAAGATGTACACCGGCACAGCCTGCCCCTCGCGCGCGAGGATCTTGTGGACGGCGACCGCAGCCTGCTGCTGCCGCGACTCGACGTAGCCGCGGCGTCCGAGCACGGCGGCGCCCGCGTTCCGCAACAGCGCAACCGAGGAGTCTTCGGCGAGCCCACGGAGGCCGGCGAGCGCGTCGGGGCTCAGCCCCGCCTCCCGCGCGAGCGCCTCGCGGGCGGCGGCGGTCGCCACATCCCTCCTCCCGCGACGCGCGTGGGCACGCAGCATGGCGGGCACCAGTCCCGACAGCGCGCGCGCTCGACCGCCGTGCTCCGCCTGCCCGCACAGGTCGAGCACGGCGCCCGGCGGCAGGCGACGGCTCCAGCGGCCGAACGGGACCAGCGGCTCCGCGACCGCGTTCAGCGCGTGGTACTGGCTGCCGTGTTCGGCGTAGAGGAGCTCGGGCACGAGCAGGAACCAGGGCCGAACGCGAAACGTCGGTCGCAGCAGCGCGGCGCTCGTGCCGGCGGCGTCCGCGACGATGACACGCAGGCGCTCCTGCACGTCGGGAGCGAGGAGCTCGCTGTCGTGGTTCCCGGGGATGAGATCGACCACGATCCCGTGCGCAGCGGCGGCTCCGAGGGCGGCGAGTGCAGGGCGGTGCCGCACGGCGACGGCGTCGAGCGCAGCACGCGGGTCATGCGCACCCGCAGGAGGGTGCAGGAGGTCGAGCAGATCGCCAAGGACGACGAGCCGCCATGGCCCCGTTTCCGGGTGGGCCCGCTCGACGAGCCACACGAGGAACGAGACGAACGCATCGTCCGTGGCGGTGCCGGCGGTGGCGCCGAGGTGCAGATCGGACAGGACGACGGCCTTCACGTCCCCAGGACCCCTGTTGCCTGCGCGGTGCTCCGGTTGGCGAGCTGAATCAGGGAGGCGAGCCGCCCGGGAGCGGTGTCCGGAGGAAGGTTCGAGAGCCAGAAAACTCCGGCACCCACCGTGGCCCGGACCTCGCACAACAAGAGGTGCTCGGCGCCCTCCACGAGCACGACGTCCGGCTCCTCATAGCCGGCGTCAGCCATTCGTTCCTGCAGGGTCTGCCGTGCTTCCGCAGTGGAGCGGCTGTGTCTGCCGGGGGCGACCTCGCGGGCCGCGGTGACCGGATCGACTCGCAGGAGGTAGGGAAGGCAGCGTGCCTCGAGACCGCGGCGGAAGCCCGCGAGCGAGCCGAAGGCGCTACCGGCCGCGACGACTGCTCCGCCGAGCTCCGGCAGCGCGTCGATCATCTCGAGTGCCAGCCGCGTCCGCCATTCCTTGGCCCTCTCGTCGCTTTCGGTTCGCCAGGCGACCGGGGTGCTCGTGTGGGCCGATACGCCTGCAATCAAGACGCCGCGCGTCTGCCCGCGCAGCCCCGGTTCGTGGTCCTCCACGAACCAGATTTCCGGGTCGATCTCCCGAGCGCGTTCCGTGACGAAGTCGCGGAGCGAGCCCTGCAGCGCGGCCTCCGCCGCCGGCCGCCCCACCTGCTCTCGCGAACGCTCGGCGAGCTTTTCCGCCTTGGCCGCGGGCGCAAGCGGGACATCGCCCCAGCTCACCGATCGTGCGTGGCGTACGCGGCTGTCGGACCGGGCGTCTCGCAGGCCCACAGCGAGGCTGATGCCGGCGACGATTACGACGACCGCCGTGGGAGACCAGAGGTGCGCGTAGACGAGGACACCGGCCGTCAGCCCGGAGACCGCGACGCTGAGCGCGATCGAGAGCGAAAGCTCGACGGCCAGCGAATCGGGATTGGCGAGGTCGACCAGCGCCATGCCCGGAACGACACAGAGGAAGACGACCACGACCGGCGCCCGGACGTCGACCGGAGCCTGTGCGGCGACGAGGACGCAGGCGAGTATGGCGCAGCCTGCTGCCAAGCCGCGCCGGAGAGCCATGCGGTGCGACGCGAGGGCAGGGGCAGCACCGTTGGCGATCACGGCGCCTGCACCTGCTTCGTCCCGCTCGCAGGGACGGTCGCCCCGCTTCCGCCGGTCGCTGCAATCTGGCTCGGCGGGGAGGGGGGCGAACCCGCCGCGGCAAGCGTGAAGATCGTCGCGTCGGGGTTCCGGTAGACGACCCTGAAGAGGGGCGAAGCCGCAACCACGGCCGAGAGGCGGGCCAGGGATCCCGGCCGTCCATAGCCCAGCTGGTTGACCTCTTCCTCCTCGCTGCGCTCGATGATCAGATATGAGCGCCTACTGCTCGAGTGCAACGCATCGCGTACGTCCTTCAGAAGCGGCCGCCAGTCGACGGTAACCGGGGCCCTGGCCGACCAGTGCGGCATCTCGATCACGGTCCGATAGTGGTGATCCGGATACTGCGTGTACTTCCACGGCAGATCCCCGGTGCCGGCCACGAGCAGCGACCCGGGCTTTGCGAGTGCGTAGAGACGCTCGACGCCCGTGGTCTCGCCCCGGGTGAAGTAGTTGATCCGCTCGTTGCCGTAACGCGCGAAGAGGAAGAGACCGGCGAACACGAGCAGGACGCCGCCGACCGCTGCCGACTGGCGCCCGCGGAGCGGGATCTCGTCGTCGTCGCCGACGAGCGCTGCCGCCGCGAAGAACGCTGTGAACGGCAGGGCGAAGAACTCGACTCGGAGCAGCATCTCGCCGCCGTACGTCTGCAGCGGCAGAAGTGGCAGGGGCGCGAGGGCCAGCGCGACCCCGATTCGATAGCGACGGTCACGCCGCAGGAGGCGCGAAGCGCCGACGAGGGCCAGGCACCACATTGCGGCCCCGGCGACGATCGTCAAGTCGGCGATGACTCGGTGGTCGACGTCGCCGCTCACGCGGTTCGCCAGGTTCTCCGTGAAGATTGCGCCGAGCTGGCCCGCCTGGCTGAGCACCTGGGACAGGTGGCCGTTGAAGAACGTCATCGCTCCGGTCGCGTACCAGACGCCGAGCAACGTCGTCATCAGCGGCGGCAGCCATGCGAGCGACCGTGCCTCGATGATCACGACTGCAGTCACACCGAAGAGCACCGCAACCGGCGTGAGCTGATGGGTCGGCACCAGTACCGCGAAGAGGAAGACGATGCACACAAGGAGCGCCCATCGCCGCGGCGGCGAACGCGCCGGCGCCTCGTCCATGGTGTCGCGCATCCCCGTAGTCGACTCCCGCGGCTGCGAGACGAAGTAGCGCACGAGGATCGCGATGACCACGAGGTAGAGGAAGTAGGAGAGCCCCTGCGGCGAGAAGTAGTCCTGACCGATCCAGTTGCCGAGGTAGAAGAGCCAGATGCCCAGCCAGACGAGTCGACGGCTGACCGTCAGCGAGCGCGCGATCATGAGCAGCGGAGCCAGGTACAGGAGGTTGAAGTAGACCGGCGACCAGGCGGCGAGCGGCAGCGCGTTGTGGAGCCCGGCCGCTCTCGCGAGCACCGCAACGAGCACGAAGAAGCCAGGCCAGTTGAAGTACGCGTCGATGCGCGCGTTGATGTGGCCCGTGTCGAGGATCGCCTGCGCGATCCCGACGTGCCGCCAGGTGACGGCGAAGCGCGGCACAGACTCGAGAATCGGCGTCAGCCCGAAGAGCATGAGGACGAGAACCGCAACCAGCACGAGGAGCACCCGGTCACTCACCTGCCCGTGCCGCAGCGCGCCGGCGAAGGTCACCGTGAGGATCGCGACCGCGATATAGAACGAGACGTGGAGCACCGAGACGAGACCCAGGCCGTTCATCCGCTCGAGCGCGACGTGCCGCAGGGAGAACGACCAGACGGCGAGCGAGCAAACAGCGCCCGCGGCTGCGGCGACGTTGCCAGGACCGCAGGCGAGAGCGGCTGCCCGGATCCCGGTGCTCGCGCGCGCCGCTGCGGAGGCCCCGCCCTCGGCAATCGCGTCGAACGTATGCCACCCGGTGTCGAGCGGTCGCCGCCAGACCGCCGTTGTGCGGGCGACCGCCCACAATCCGGTCGCCGTCTGTACCGCGAGCCAGGCGTATGCCATGCCCACCAGGCCGCCGACTACGGCTCCCGCCGCCGCCGCGCTGACCGACACGGCAGCGGAGACCCAGCTCACCGCGACCGCCTCCCCGAGCCGGCGGCGGGCGCGGCTGCCCGCGTAGTACGCCTGCACGAAGGTGATCGGCACGAATGCGAGCAGGAGGATCCGCAGCGGCGAGGCGCCGGTCGCGCCGTAGGCCGACCCGAGGAGCGAGAGCACGAAGTGAGCGAGCGAACCGATCAGGAGCGACGCGACAATCCCGACGAGCAGAGCGACGCGGACGGCTGCGCGCGTGGCCTCGGCGAGCTGCGCCGGGCGGTTCGAACCTTCGGCGAAGAGCGTGAGACCGGCCGAGATCGGCAACGTGTAGACGACCCAAGCCATCATCCAGACCGCGTACCAGGTGGAGTTGGCCGCCGGCGTGAGCACCTGCGTGACGACGATCGGAAGCACGAGGCCCGGTGCTCGTTCGGCGAGCGTCAGCGCGTAGTTCGGCGTCCCGTGACGTAGGAGCAGCCGCCGAGTGCTGCGCTCGATGCGCGGCCGGAAGCGGTAGCCGGGGAGCATGCGGCGGACCTGGAAGATGCCGAGGCCGACGTTGACTGCCCCGGCCACGGCCCAAGGCGCGAAGATCGCCGCCGACCCGGCTTGGTGAAGAAAGGTCGGGAGCACGCCGATGCCGACCACGATTGTCGCGCCGAAGACGACCCCGCGCACGAGCACCTGGTCGCCGCGGCCGAGGGCGATCGAGAGCTGATCGAGCAGGATCGCGAGCGTCCCGAACACCGTCATCGCGACGAACGCGCATGCATACACCGGATCCGAGGGGACGGTGTCGAGATGGCGCAGGCCCAGGGCGGCGATGACGAAGAAGGCGCCAGCGGCGAAAACGGCGGAGACGATGACGACCGTGCCGGAGGTATCGAGGAGCGCGGCCGGACGGTGGCGGAAATCGGGGTAGCACGTGATCACCGCCGAGCCGACTCCGCCGATCGCGAGCTGCGTGCAGAGCATCATCGCCGAGACGGTCGCCGCGGCGATGCCGACCTCGGGCCGTGAGAACTCGTGGGCCGCGACGAGCCAGAAGAGGAACCCGAAGCCCATCGTCAGCGTCTTGCCGGCCATGACCGCGAGCGCGTTCCAGGTGACGCTCAGCGGTTGCTTCGCGCCGGCGCGTTGTGACTCGACCGCGAGCTGGGTTGCCACCTCAGCCGGCCGCCAGCCGGCGCGCCATGCCGGCGTAGTTGAAGACTGTGAAGCAGACGTAATAGGGGATCCAGCGCGGTTCGAGCCGGAACGCGCTGAGGACGAGCCCGCGCAGGCCCGCGGCGAGCGGCAGGCCGAGGAGCGGGACCCCGCGAAGCCCGTACTTGCGGATCATCCGTCCGAGGCCCTCCCCGTCCGCGAGCCATTGCCCCTTCGCGACGGGGAAGGTGTCCCCGAAGCGGTGCTCGACGACGGTCGTCTTGGAGACGACGGCCTTTGCTCCCGCGCTGCGCAGGCGCCAGCGCAGCTCGATGTCCTCACCCGAGGAAAAGCGCGGGTCGAAGCCGATCTCGAGCAGCGTCTCGCGCTCGAGCACGGTCGCCACGAGGCCGAACCAGCGCTTGCTCCGGCCCGAGCGGTGATGGTGCGCGAGCGCCTGCCCCCAGTAGCCCGGCCCGGAAACGCTCTCGAGCCCGGCCTGAATGGCGTCGAAGCCGCCCGTGACGAGCTCGTCACGCAGACGCGCGAGCGAGCCGGACCTCAGCACGACGTCCGCGTCAACGAGCGCGACGAAACGGCCGGAGGCGGCCCGGGCGCCCAGCATGCGGGCTGCCGGGAGGCCTCGTCCGCCGTCGCAAAGGATCGTTGCGCCGTGCCGGCGCGCAATCTCGAGCGTTCCGTCGGTCGAGTTTCCGTCGACGACGATGATCTCCCGCGGCGCCTCCGCTTCGATGGATGCGAGGCACTCGTCGAGCATCGCCTCCGCGTTCCGCGCCGGGACCACCACCGAGATGTCGTTCATGCCGATCCCCGGGAGCTCTGCAGGTGGCCCCGGCAGAAGCCCACACCGGCGGCCATGAGGCCAGCCACGATCGCGGCGGCGCGCGAGAAACCCGAACGGTCGCGGAGGGTCAGCGCCGCCAGCAACGCTGAGCCGAAGCCGCTCGTGAGGGCGCGCGCGGTGTACGAGCGCTCGGCCGCGAGGCCATCCCGGAAGCCGGCCGCTCGTACAACCAGCGCCTTCGAGAGCCCCTCGCCGTAGCAGCGGGCGAGGAAGTAGCTCCACCGCGCGCGGCGCGCCGGGACTCGGTGATGCACGAGCGCGACCGGCTGGTAGACGAAGCGACCGCCCGGGCGAGCCCGCCCGACGCGCAGGCAGAACTCGGTCTCCTCGCAGCCGACCGGGTTCGTACCGACGCGGCCGATGCCGTGACGAAAGCCGCCGAACTCGGAGAAGAGCTCCCGGCGAAAGGACATGTTCGCCCCGATCAGGTTCCGGACGGCTGCGCGCTCGGGAGGCAGCCCCCGGTAGGTGCAGCCGACGACCCAGCCGAATTCGGCGGGGAACCAGGCAGGCCGCTCTTTCCAGATCGGCTCTATCGAGCCGCCGACTCCGAGCACATGCTCATCCCCGTACTCGCGCGCCAGAAGCCGGAGCCAATCGGGCGCGGCCACCGCGTCGTCGTCGAGAAACGCCACCACGTCGCCGCGGGCGAGCCTCAGACCGCTGTTGCGTGCGCCCGACAAGCCGCGGGCTTCGACGTTCGAGGTGACCACGACGTTCGGCAGCTCGGCGCGCGCCCGCACCAGGAGGGCAGGATCGTGGTCGACAACGACGATCGTCTCGAGCGATGGGTGCGACTGCAGGCCCACGCTCTCAGCGGCCTCGAGCAACTCGTGCCAGCGGCCGCCGGTCCACGTGCAGATGACCACAGACACGGTCGGCGCTACGGTGGGCGGGCTGCGCGTGGCCGCGCGCCCCGACGCCGCCTCGGTCCCCGCCGCGGGAGCGGTCACGACCCGGGGGGATCGCCTACGACTTTAAACGCCACCGAGCCCGTCCGTGCTGACCATCTCGATGTCTGCGCCGACCATCTCCACCTCCGCGACGATGTCGACCGTGCGCGGCCAACGCTCTCGCTCGCGCAGGATCGCGCGCAGGACCCGCAGCCCGTCACGCACCGGATGGAGGTTCGACTTTCCGTGGATCCGCAGGTGCTCGACGCTCGGCACCTCGGCCACGCGCAGCCCCGCCTTGGCCGCGCGCACATTGAGCACCGTCTCCACCTCGAAGCCCGTGCAATCGGACGCGATGGCAGGCAACGCGCTGCGCCAGAAGGCGTTGTACCCGTAGCAGAGGTCGGTATAGGAGGTCTTGTAGAGCCGGTTGACGAGCCAGCAGAAGAGCAGGTTTCCGGCCCGGCGCAGCAGCGTGATGTCCTCGCTGCCACCGCCCGCCATGAACCTCGAGCCCTTCGCGTAGTCCGCTCCATCCACGAGGGCTGAGACGAAGCGCTCGATCTCGGCGCCGTCGGTCGAGCCGTCGGCGTCCATCATCACGATGACGTCGCCGGAGCAGGCCGCGAATCCGGCCCGCAGGGCGTCTCCCTTTCCGCGGCCCGGCTGGCCGACTATCCGGACGGTCGGATAGTGCTTACGGGCGACCGTCGACGTTCCGTCGATCGAGTGCCCGTCGACCAGGACGAGCTCGTACGTATCGGCCGGCAGCGTCGCGAGAACATGCGGCAGGTTCTCCGCCTCGTTCAGTGCCGGGATCACCACGCTGACCCTCGGCGACCGAATGTTCCGACGTGCAACTGCAGGCGCTCCGAGCCCGCCCATTCCCTCCTCCTTCAGCGGCGACGATGCGAGGTGGACCAAGCGTTCACGAGTGGGTAGTTACCCCGAATGTGGCGTTGCCCGTCCAGTCGTCGTCTTCTCCATCGACCGCAGAGGCGCGGTACGAGATCGCCCAGGCCCTCCGCCTCGAGTTCACTGCGGACGACGACCGGGCCGCCCGCTTCCTCGAGGACGCACTCGACCCATGGGGGACGGTGCCCGGCGCCGATCGGCCTGCCGACGTACGGATCGATGAGCTGACCGAGCGTCCACGCGCCGCGGAGCTGCAGAACCCGGCCGGCGACGGCCTCAGCACGGCGATCGACGAGCGCGGCGCCTACGTCCGCGCAGGTGAGCTCTGGTGCGCCGTTCCTCCGCCGGCACTCGAGGGCCCGTTCGCATTCGCGATGGAGCGTGGGTTCCCACTCGGCCGGGTCTTCGGGCCTTTCGTCCGGCCTGCTCTCCAGCTCGCCGCTGCCGGACACGGCGCTGTCGCGGTGCACGGAAGTGCGGTCGTCGCGGACGGGAGAGGCATCGTCGTCGCCGGCTGGTCCGAGGCCGGCAAGACCGAGACTGCACTCGCGCTCGTCGAGGAGGGCGCGTCTTTCCTTTCCGACAAGTGGACGCTCGTCCTCGGCGACGGGTCGCTTGCGTGCTTTCCGGTCCCGATCGGCGTCCGGCGCTGGCTCCTCCGCTACACACCGGTTCTGCGACGGAGGCTTCCGCGCACCGCGCGGCTTCAGTTCGCCGCCGCGGCCGCGGGCGAGGCTGCGGCACGGGTCGCCGCCCCGCTGGCCCGCCGCGGCGGCGTCGTGGCGGCGACGCAGGCTGCCGTCGCCGAGCTCGCCACGCTCGCGCAGCGAGCATCGCTGTCGCCCTCGCAGCTGAGCGCGGTGTACGGGCAGTCGCCGCCGACGAACCGCGCACCCCTAGCCGCGCTCGTCCTGCTGACGACGGCGGCGGACGGCTTCCCCCGTGCCGGGCCGCGAGATGCGGCGTGGGCGGCGCGGCGGCTCGCCCGGTCGGCGTCGTACGAGCGCCGCGGCTACTTCACCCTTGCCGACCGCGCCCGCTATGTGCGCGACGGTGACGGCGGTGCGGACATCGCCCATCTGATCGAGGACCGGGAGAAGCGACAGCTCGCATCCGTCCTCTCCTCTGCGCGGGTCATCGAAGTGCAGACACCGTTTCCAACCGATCCGCGGCGCATCGTCGAGGCGGTCCGGCCGTTTCTGTGACGGACCCGGCTCACCGCGAGGCCTTCGCCTTCCTCGACCGCCTACGCCTCGAGGTGCGCGGAGACAGACGGGCGTTGGCGCATTTTCGCGCCGAGTACAGCAGAGCGCGCGCCGACTCGGACGCGGAGGCGGACCTCGTCGTCTCGTTCGGCCGGACGCCTCCGGGCTCGCGCGCTTTCGAGGCCGGCTACCGCAGCCTGCGTTGGCGGGTGGCGCTCGACCCGCTCGGCAACGCTCCGCTGCGCGCGACGATCGACCTGAGCGGCGCGCCGAGGAGGTTCGGGCTCTCGCTCCTCCAGGGCTATGTCGTCGAGCCGCTCCTCGGCCTGCTCGCGCCCGCCGCGGAGCACGTCCTCCTGCCGTCGGCGGCTGTCACGTCGGAGGGCGGGGCGCTGCTTCTGCTGGGCCGGTCACGAAGCGGTAAGAGCTCGCTCGTCGCACGCACCGCCATTGCCGGGACCGGCGTACTCGGAGACGATCACGTCCTCGTCGGCGCGGCCGGCTGTCGCGCGTTCCCGCGGCGGCTCCGGCTCTATCCCGACATCGCGGAGACGGCGCCGGCGGCGCGCGCAGCGTTGCCGGCCCGGACGCGTGCACTACTTCGCGGTCTCGGTTTCGTCCGGACAGCCACCCGCGGTGCGGTGGCTCCACCCGTCCGCGTCCCCGTGGAGACGCTCGGAACGGTAATTCCCGACCCGCTCCCGCTTGTGCGGGTCGTCGTTCTCGAACGAAGCGCGGTGCCGCGGCTCGTCGTCGAAGAGCTCTCACTCGATGAGCTCGTCGCTGCCGCGAACGGCATCCTCCGCGAGCAGCGTCGCGCCCTCGACCAGGTGGAGGACCCGCGCTGGCGCGAGCACCTCGACCACGTCCTGGCAGAAGAGGAATCCCTCCTGCGAAAGGCGTTCGCGCAGGCAATGGCCGTGGCGCGCCTCGTCGTGCCCACCCACCTGCCCGCGGGTGAGTCGGTCGCGGCGATCGCGGCCGACCTCGCCGTCGGCTTGTGAGGAATCAGTCGGCGATCTTCGTGAGCATCCGGGACGCCCACCTGCGGAGGCCGGTACGACCTTTTTCGGGCGCGCCGTTGGGGGACGGACCGAACCGCGACCCATGCTTCTTGACAGCCGCCACGACCGAGTTCGCCCATTCGTCGAAGTCCGACCGCGCACCGAGGCGCTCCTTGCTCACTAGTCCCCCAGTTTCGACGCGGCCAGTCTACCCGTGTGCTCTGATGGCGGTTCTTCTATTGCTCGCGGCCGCTCCTGCGGCCGCGGCGCCGCTTTCCCCGGCGCGCGTCGGCGGTCGTGCCTTCTACGTCGACTCGCGGGCCGGCAACGACGCCCGCTCGGGCCGGAGCCCGGGCGAAGCTTGGCGGTCGCTCGCCCGGGCGGCGAGCGCCCGGCTGCGCGGCGGCGATCGACTCCTTCTTCGCCGCGGCAGCTCTTGGCCGGCTGAGCTCCGTCTTGCCTCCACCGGTACCGGCTCTCGCGCCGTCGTCGTCGGCGCTTACGGCAACGGGCCGCCGCCGCTGATCCACTCCGGTGAGACGTGTGTCCGCATCACAGGCTCGTTCGTCCGCCTCACCGGCATCGCCGTGCGCCGTTGCACGTGGGCGGGCGTGTCGATCGTCGGCAGCTTCGTCCGCGTAGATCATGTGTGGGTCCGCGGGGCTGCCGCCGGGATCGAGGTCACTCCCGGAAGTCGCGGGGACGAGATCGTCCACAACGAGCTGATCGACAACAACCGCATGTCCGTGCTGACGCGATCGCCGAGGAACGACGACTCCGGCGCGTTCGGCATCCTCCTCCGCGGCAAGGGGACGCTCGTCGCCTCCAACCGCATCGAAGGTTCCGACGCCTTCTCGTACGACTACGGGCGTGACGGCTCGGCCGTGGAGGTCTACGGAGGCCGGGACAACACGATCGTGCGAAACGTCGCCGTGGACGACCACGCGTTCACGGAGCTCGGCAACCCGCAAAGCACCGGGAACACGTACGCATACAACCTGTTCGTCTCGAATAGGGCGCGGGCAACCTTCCTGGTCACCCGCGGTGCGCAGGACTCACTCGGACCGGTGCGGCACACGCGCGTCTACAACACGACAGCCGTGCTGACGGTCAAGGGCAGCAAGGGCGTCGTCTGCTACGACGGCTGCGGCCGAGACATCCTCCGGCTCCGGAACGACGTGGTGGTGGTCGCCGGCGGTGACGCACTCGAAGCGGACGCGCCCTTCGACGAGGCACATGACGTCTTCTCCGGTGGTGTAGCGGGCGTACGCCTCGGCCCGGGCTCGATCGTTGCCGACCCGCGCTTCCGGAACCAGCGCAGAGGCAACTTCCGCCTGCTGCCGTCGAGCCCGGCGGTCGACCGCGGCGTCCCGCTCGGCTTCTTGCGCGACCTCGGAGGGACGCGCGTCCCGCATGCGGCTCCGGACGCCGGCTGCTACGAGCTTCGCCACGCGCGCTGAGCGAGCTCGAAAAGCGCGAGGCCTCGCCGGAGGCCGTCGATTCTGGGTACTTACCTCGTAGGGAGTGGGGAAGCTGACACTGAAAAGCGTCGCCTTGATCGCTGCTGCGCTGCTCGCGGCCGTCGGGCTGCTCGGCGCGCTGCCCTCGGCGCTGGCGGCGAGTGGTCCTCCCGTCAACACCTCCCCGCCCACGATCTCCGGAACTGCGATCCAGGGGCAGACACTGACGGCCAACAGGGGGAGTTGGTCGCATAGACCGACGAGCTACGCATACCAGTGGCAGCGGTGCAACGCGAGCGGCGGCTCGTGCGCCTCGCTCGCCGGCGCCACGGCCACGAGCTACATCCTGACCGGCGACGACGTAGGCTCGAGGGTGCGCGTCGTGGTCACGACGAGCAACAGCAGCGGTAGCGGGACGGCGAACTCTGCCCTGACGGCCGTCGTGCAGGGGCCGGCGACGCCGCCGGCGAACACTGCTCCTCCAACGATCAGCGGCACGGCACAGGACGGCCAGATCCTGACGGCGAGTCCCGGCACCTGGACCGGAACGCAGCCGATCATCTACACCTACCAGTGGCAGCGCTGCGACTCGAACGGCGCCAACTGCAACCCGATCGCCGGCGCGACCAGCACGACGTACACGGTCGTGAATGCCGACGTCGGCGGGACGATTACCGTCGTCGTCCAGGCGTCGAACGCCGCCGGCAACGCCAGCGCGCCCTCTTCCCACACCGCGATCGTCCAGGCGGTTCCGCCCGCGGTGTCGACGGAGCCGACCGTGTCGGGACTGGCGCAGGAAGGCCAGACGCTGACCGCCGCACCCGGCGCCTGGACGGGCACCACGCCAATCACCTACGCCTACCAATGGGAGAGCTGCGAGCCGAGCGGGAACGACTGCGGCCCGATCGCGGGCGCGACCGCGACGACCTACGGAGTGACGACGACGGAAGTCAGTACGACTCTTCGCGTGCTCGTCACCGCGACCAATACCGCCGGGAGCACAAGCGACTTCTCCGCCGCCACGGCGGCGGTGCAGCCCGCAAGCGCGCCGCCGACGTACACCTCACCTCCGACGATCTCCGGCACCGCGCAGGTGGGTCAGCAGCTGACCGCGAACCCCGGCTCGTGGACCGGGACGCAGCCGATCACCCACACCTATCAGTGGCAGCGCTGCGACTCGAACGGCGCCAACTGCAGCCCTATCGCCGGGGCGACCTCCGCGGGGTACACCGCCACGCTGGCGGACGCCGACAGCACGCTCATCGTCGCGGTCACCGCAACCAATGTGCCGGGCAGCATGACCGCACCGTCTGCACCGACTGCGCCGGTGCAGAGCGCGCCTTCGTCGACCATCTTCAGCGACGGCTTCGAGTCCGGCGATTTCTCCTCATGGAGCACCGTCACGGCCGCCGGCGACGGCACCGCGACCGTGCAGAGCGCGATCGTCCGCACGGGCACGTACGCGGCCCAGCTCACCGAGAGCGCGAATTCGGGCTCGAAGTCGTACGTCCGGAAGACCTTCTCCGCAGTGCAGGACCTCACCGCGACCGGAGACTTCGAGCTCCTGCAGGCGGGAGGGACCAGCAGCGGCAACGTTCCCTTCTTCCGTTTTCTCGATCCCAGCGGCACGCGACTCGTCAGCCTGTACCGGCAGAACGGGTCGAGCAACCAGATCTTCGTCAACTACGGCGGGACCTACTACCTGAGCAGCGGAAGGCTCGCCTTGAACACGTGGGCGACCTTCTCGGTGCACCTGACAACGAACGGGGCCGCCAGCACCGTCGCGATCAGCCTCAACGGGACGCAGATCTACCAGACGACGACCGCGAGCCTCGGTACCGCGGGCATCGCGACGCTCCAGATCGGGAACGACACAGCAGCGCAGGTGTTCGGGCTCGTCGCGGACAACATCTCGGTGCAGGGCGCTTCGGTCCCGGTGCCGCCGTCGAACACGTCACCGCCCACGATCGCCGGCACGGCTCAGGAGGGCCAGACGCTCACCGTGGGCGCGGGCGCTTGGAGCGGGACGCAGCCGATCGACTACGCCTACCAGTGGCAGCGCTGCCAGTCGAGCGGCGCCAACTGCGCCCCGATCGCCGGCGCGGCGGCGACC
>DASXOM010000104.1:0-21676 GCA_036494245.1 Gaiellaceae bacterium | reverse complement strand
GGTCGCCGCCGCGCCGGCGATCGGGGCGCAGTTGGCGCCGCTCGACTGGCAGCGCTGCCACTGGTAGGCGTAGTCGATCGGCTGCGTCCCGCTCCAAGCGCCCGCGCCCACGGTGAGCGTCTGGCCCTCCTGAGCCGTGCCCGACACGGTCGGGTACGAAGTGACCTCGGGCGGGACGGGCTGGACCACGTGGCTTGCCAGCACAACGGGGGTCTGGCGGGAGGCCGCTCGACCCCAGCCGGCGGCGTTTCTGGTCTTGACGGTCACCCACAGGGTTGTGCCGATGTCGCGGCTGGAAGCGGTGTAGCGTGACCTCGTGGCTTTGGCGATCCATCGGCACTTCGCACGGCCAGCCGGGCAACTGTGCCAGCGGTATTTGTAAACGACGGGCCGGGCCGTCCAGATGCCGCGCGTCGCCCTCAGCGTGACGCCGACCTGCGGCTTGCCGACGATCCGCGGCCGGAAGCGCTCTTTCGGACGGATGGGGTTCAGCCGGGAACTGGTAGCGGCAGCCGGTGAGGGGACCCAGGCAGCAGCAACGAGTGCGAGGAAGAGGACGAGTGCGCCAGGCATCCCCCGCCGCCCCCAGTGAACGACGTGCGGAAGCGTTCGGGCGTGGGCGTACGCCCCATGCTCGGCTCGTTGGCGCGCGCGATCTTTGCCCATGACGCCACGGCCGCGATGGGCGTGCTCTTGATGGTCGGCGGCCGCTTGCAGCCGGCGCCGACCGCAGCGCCTCGACAAGCTGCCCCCCTCACCCTCGGCGACCAGGGCATCCGCCGGCGAGGATTGGCGCGCCCCGACCAACGTTCCGAACCTCAGGCCGCAGTGCGAGTCCGTGATCAGCGGTAGGGCCGCGGCGACCTCCTCCCTCCGGAAAGGCGACCTCCACGCGGAGTCGGTACCGATCGCCGGAGTGGAGCCACCACTGGCCAACCCCACAGAGGAGGACGAACGGGGAACGGATTCGGCTTTGGCATCTTCGTCTCGAACCTGAGCGACGCTGGCATCCGCGGAGCGGCCGCTGCCTCGGAGACGCGAGCGCTCACGAGTGGTAACTACCCCGAAGGAGGTCCATGGGCGTCATCGCGACCAGCAGCCGAACGGCCTCGTCGCGGATCGTCGCGGGGCGGGTTCCTGAGCTGCGGCGTCTCGTGTGCCTCGTCGTCACGCTGGTGCTGCTCAACACCTACTAGCGCGTGTAGACGAACGAGTTGCTGCCGAGCAGCCGTCCGTAATGGGCCTGCTTCCGCTTCCCGAAGCCGGGCCAGACGTACCAGCGGTAGACCCCCGGTCGTAGACGGTAGCGGTGTCCATGGAAGGTCCAGCTTCGCCCCAGCTTGACGCTACTCCGTGCCGGCCATGTGCTCAGAATCCGCTTGCCTCGAATCAGCTGGACGTTGTAATAGGTCGCGCCCTTGACGGGGAGCCAGTCGAGATGGGGCGCGGACGTGACGCGCTGCCCTGGGGCGGGGTTGGTCAGCCGGCCTGTCGCGGTGACCGCCAGCGTGCTGTTCGCGGCGTTCGCGGCCTCGTCGAATGCGGTGACCGTGTATTGGTACGGCTTCCCGACTCGAAGTCCCTTGTCCAGGAACGTCGTCTTTAGGCCGCGGTAGACCACCGTGCTCGGGCCGCTCGCGCCGATTGTGCGCGTCACCTGGCTGACCTGGGTGTCCGCCGAGGCGGTCCACTTCAGCAACACGCTCCGGTTCTCGTGCACAGCGGTCACGGGTCCAACACTCGGCGGCGTGGCGTCGTACGAGAATGCGTACGACCCGTTGCCGACGTTCCCCGCCTTGTCCTTGCACGTGCCACTGACCGACGCGTTGCCACTGTCGGGGCCGTCGTAGGAGGTCGAGGAACACGACGCGACTCCGGACGTGGCATCCGTTCCGGTGAAGCTGAACGACACCGGCTTGTCGTACCAGCCGTTCGCGTCAGGGGCGCGACTGGCAACCGCCTGAACGGTCGGCGGTGTCTTGTCGATGTAGATGTCCATCGGGAAGTCGGCGCTCCCATCGGTCCACGTCACGTGGCAGTCGATGTGCGTGTGGCCCTCGGCGCTGATCGTCACGGCTTCGCAGCCGCTCGTCTGGATTGGGAGCGGGTCGCCGAATACCCAGTTGACCGTCACGTTGCTGACGTACCAACCGTTCACACCGGCCGTCCCGTGCACGGCCGCGCTGACCGAGCCGCCCCCCGCGGCGCTGGCCGGGACGGCAAGGCAGGCCAGGGCCGTCATGAGAAGTAAAAGCCAACGGTTTGCCGTGATGGCCCTGGGCATGACTCCTCTCCTCCCCTCGCCATCCCTGAGAGAGCGCCCGCTTCTGAATTAATTACCCGGGCCTCGAGCCTGTCAACCCCGCATTCACCGTGTCCGCCTCCCGAGATCTGGGCTGTACGCAGCACCCCGAGCCGCTGGCGCACCCTCACTGCGCCCGCGAGGCTCTCCTTCTCCTCGAAGCCGACTAGGGACTGCTCGAAGGCTTCCGCCGCGTCGTCCGGTCTGCCCGCGGCCTCCAGGACCTCCCTCGCTGCACGGCCCATGATGACAATTCCCCTACGCGCGACTCGCTCAGATCGGCTCGCCTCGGATGAACGTGTAGGTGAGGGCGGCAATCGCTGCGCCGACGATAGGGGCGAGCAGGTAGATCCAGATCGCGTGGAGGTCGCCGGCGACGATGCCCGGCCCGAGTGAGCGGGCGGGGTTCATGGAGGCTCCGGTGATGGGGCCTCCGAACATCGCGTCCAGTCCGACGGTGCCGCCGATGGCGATCGCGGCTGCCTCGCCGACGGCGCGGGTGTCGGTGGCGACGGCCATGATCACGAACATCAGGAAGAAGGAAAGGATGGCTTCCCAGAGGAACGCTTGCCCATTGGAGCCGCTCGGGTAGGTCGCGCCCACCTGGGCAATGTCGCCGAGAGAGCCTCGGAGGACGGCCGCGGCGATGAGCGCGCCGGCGATCTGCGCGAGCCAGTAGGCGGCGGTTCGCGTCCACGGGAAGTGCCTCGTCAGCGCGAACGAGAACGTCACAGCGGGGTTGAAGTGGGCGCCGGAGACGTGGCCGAGGGCGTAGATCATGATCATGATCACGAGGCCGAAGCTGAAGGCGACGCCGATGTGGCCGAGCTCCCCGGTCTTGGCGTCGACCATGATTGCGCCGCAGCCGGCGAAGACGAGTGCGAAGGCCCCGATCGTCTCGGCGACCAAGGCCCGCGCGAGTGGAGGCGACTTCAACTCTCGCCGGGGACGAGCTCGCCGACCAGCTTCCGTACGCGGGCGTCCAGCTCGTCGCGGATTCGGCGGCAGGTGTCGACGTCCTGACCCGCCGGGTCGTCGAGCTCCCAGTCCTCGTACCTCTTGCCGGGATAGATGGGGCAGGCGTCGCCGCAGCCCATCGTGATTACGGCGTCGGCGGCTTCGACCACCTCGTCGGTGAGGGGCTTTGGGAACTCCTGGCTCATGTCGACCCCGAGCTCGTTCATCACGGTGATCACGCAGGGATTGATCTGCTCGCCGGGGTCGCTCCCGGCGGAGCGAACGTGGATCTTCCCGTTCGAGCGAAGCTTGACGAGGCCGGCGGCCATCTGGCTGCGCCCGGAGTTGTGGACGCAGACGAACAGGACCTCGGGCATCTCCTTGGTGATCGCGCCCTGCGACTGCGCGAGGGCGATGAGGCGCTCGCGGGCGAAGCGGTGGGCAAGGACAGGGACGAAGACGTTGATCTTCGAGTCGCTGAGACGGTCGGTCGAGTCGGCGATGTAACGGGCGATCGTCTCGACCGAGAAGATCCCCTCGAACTCCTCCTGCAGCGCCTCGGCTGCATGCTCGACGTGCCGCCGGGTGACGGGATCGAGAACCTCCACGCCTCTGCCTTCCATGATCGCCTCCTCGGCTCTTGACGGGCCTAGCTGCGGGTCGGCCGCATGATCGCCTATGTGATCGACCGCTGTCAATATCGATCTGTGCCAATATGATCGCGATGAAGTCGATCGCGCTGATCACGGCCTCGTGTCCGCCTCTGCTGCAGTCCGCACTCGACCACGAAGAGGCGGCGTCGTTGGCCACGGCGCTGAAGACGATCGCCGACCCGGCTCGGCTGCGGCTGCTCAGCCTGATCCAGGCTCAGCCCGACGGGGAGGCGTGCGTCTGTCACCTGACCGAGCCGCTCGGGCTCAGCCAGCCGACGGTCAGCCACCATCTGAAGGTGCTCCACGACGCCGGGCTGGTCGGTCGCGAGCGGCGCGGCAGCTGGGTGTTCTACCGCGTGCATCCCGAAGCGCTCGCCGCGCTTCGCGACGTACTCGGCTGATTCGGCTCCTGGTCAAATCGGGAGGAACGGCCGCTCAGGAGAGGACTTCGACGGGGCGGCCGGCCACGGACACAGAGAGCGCCTCGCCGTCCGCTCCGAGCAACTCGTCGTCGATGCGGACCGCGGCGGCGTGCGGCGGTTGCAGGATCGCACGCGTGCAGCGCAAGACGTTCAGAGGGAGCGAGGGCACAGCCCGTTTGTGCAACCTGGCGTCGAGGTACGAAGCCAGCGCTGTTCGA
This sequence comes from Gaiellaceae bacterium, assembly GCA_036494245.1. Classification (GTDB taxonomy): domain Bacteria; phylum Actinomycetota; class Thermoleophilia; order Gaiellales; family Gaiellaceae; genus Palsa-739. Next base: position 17,124 of record DASXOM010000104.1, on the reverse strand, counting down.
TCGCGTTCGCAGATCCGGACGACGTCGAGCAGACTGTCCTGCGGATCTGCTGCCGGCGCGAGCGGTACGCCCGGGCCTGTCCATCCGATCGCCATCGCTTCAACGGCCAGGAAACGTCCACTTCGATCGGATCCGTCGAGATCGACCCGCCACTCGAGGGCAGGAAGCTCGTCGACGATTCGACGGAGCAGGCGGAGCCCGTGCTCGATCTTGTCGTCGGCGCCGTCCGTCTCCTCGGAGCGGCGGAGCGACTCGGCGAACAGCCCACCGCCGACCGTCTCGGCGAAGATCGCCCGCGTGCCGGCAGTCACGAGCTGGCCGAGCCGGTAGGGACGACGGCCGGCGACCGGCCAGCGACGAACGAGCTCCTCGAGCCCTCGGTCGGCGAGCCCGAGCGTCTGGGCGATGTTGTTCGCCGAGCCGAGCGGGAGCAGCGCCACCGGCCGTGGCTCCTTGGTCACGAGCTCGGTCAGGACCTTGCCGACTGTCCCGTCGCCGCCCGCGATCGCGACGAGGTCGCCGGGTCGCGCAAGGCCCAGCTCCCAGCCGTCCTCCTTCGTCGAGTAGTACTCGAGGCTGTGCCCGTGCTCCCGGATCAGCCGCTCGACAGTCTCGCGCGAGTGCTGCTCGTCGCCGGCGCGGGGGTTGTGAAACAGGATTACGTGCAATTCATTCCTCCGAACGTCTCGAGCATAGGGAGGGGACAGTGCGAATCCTGGTCGTGAACGACGACGGCATCTACAGCCCCGGGATCGCCGCGCTCGCGCAGGTGGCGAAGCAGTTCGGTGAGGTGCGGGTGGTCGCACCCGACGTCGAGCAGTCGTCCGCGGGTCACGCTATTTCGTCCGCGCGGCCGGTTCGCTCGAGACCGACACAGATCTTCGAAGGCATCGAGGCGTACCGCGTCAACGGAACGCCCGCCGACTGCGTCGCACTTGGAACGTTCCTGTGGGAGAACGTGGACGTCGTCCTCTCCGGTGTCAATCTCGGGCCGAACCTCGGCAACGCCACGTGGCACTCGGGGACGCTCGCCGCCGCGAAGCAGGCGACGCTCCTCGGTATCCGGGGCATTGCGCTGAGCGCCCCCATCAAGGACGAGGACGCCGATTTTGCCGAGCTCGAGCCCTGGATCGAGCGCGTGCTCCGGATGCTGCTCGAGGAGAACTGTACGCGTCTCGTGAACGTGAACTTTCCGCTTGCACCGCGCGGGATACGTTGGACAGCGCAGGCGGTCGACCAGTACGACGGCGCGGTCGTGCCGGGCGAAGATCCCATGGGCCGGAAGCACTTCTGGTTCACCGTCGTCAAGCTCGAGGAGAGCAAGGAGGGAACGGATCTGTGGGCGGTCGAGCACGACTACGTGTCGCTGACGCCCCTTCGTCTCGACCTCACCGATCACGAAGAACTGGCGAGGATGACCGAGCACGCGGTCGGTGCTCCCAACCCCGGGTAACGCCGTTTGGCAAGAGCCGGCGAGGGCATCCGCTAGTCGTGGCCGGGCACTCTGTTTTCCGAGGTGTGATTGCCGGGGTCGCCGGGACAGCGGCGATGACGGCGTTCCAGCTCGCGGTGAAAGTGCTGCGCGGCGAGCGACTCGATACGCCGGTCCCCCATCGTTGGGCCGACGCTCCGCCGCCCGCGCAGGTGGCCAAGCGCGCCGCCGATGCCGCCGGGCAGGGACGGAGAGTGAGCAGGGAAGATGTGCCCCTCCTGACCAACGTGGTTCACTGGCTCTACGGGATTGGCTGGGGGGTAGCCTATGCGGGCGCTGCCGACCGGCTCCGGCCGTCTGCACCTGCCGGCGGTGCCCTCCTCGGCGGCACGGTGTGGGCGACGTCCTACGGCGAGCTCGTTCCGCTCGGGATCCAGGATCCGCCGTGGCAGTATCCGCTCGCCGAGCTCTCGCTCGACCTCTCCTACCATCTCGTCTACGGCGCCGGTGTCGCGGGCGCGGTCAGACTGCTGCAGGCGCGCTCCACCACCGCTCGCCGCCGACGTCCCATCGTAGGTCGGTTCTCGCAGGTCGCAGCTGCGTGGAACGGCGGATGAATACGCCGGGGCGAGTCGGGTACGGCCTGGCTCGACCCAGAGAAGGAGGTGGAATCTCGTGGCTTCCAAGCGTCAGGTCGAGGCGGCGCGCCGGAACGTGAAGAAGGCCCAGTCGGCGGCGCGTTCCAAGCGCACGATCGCGCGTCTGCCCAAGCGCACGCGGCGTGGGTTGCAGGCGGAGGCCCGCAAGGGCGCCCGGCGCGGCGGCGAGGCCGGTCACGCGCTTGAGGACCGCAACCGGCAGCAGCTGTACGAGATCGCGAAGAAGCAGAACATTCCCGGCCGCTCGCGGATGGGCAAGTGGGATCTGATCGACGCGATTCGCAACCACCGCTGACGCCCCCTCCGTCCGGCCGCTTCTTCTGTTTCACGTTGGTTCCGCTGGCAACCACGCTTCTACGAGAGCGAGCCGGCACGGCCGCGAAAGGAGCGAAGCATGAAGGCAGTCGTCTACCACGGCGTCGGGACACGCGCCTCGGCGCGCATGAGCAGCAACGGCGGTCGTCCGCACGAGGAGCAGGTACGCATCTTCCTGCGCCCGATCGGGAGCGGGTTGCCGCTCGGCTTCTTCGCGTTTGCGATCGGGATGCTCCTCCTCGGGACGCTGGGACTCGGCTGGATCCCGGTCGATGAGCAGAAGGACGTCGGCATGACGCTGGTGGCGTTCGTGTTCCCGCTCGAGCTCGTGGCGACGATCGTCGCGTTCCTCGCCCGCGACACCCTGGGCGCGACGACGCTCGGCCTGTTCACCACCTCGTGGCTGACGCTGGGCTGGCTCTACCTCGCGTCGCCGGCCGGCAGCACGAGCGTCACCGTCGGCATCTATCTCTTCGGCTTCGCCACCGCGGTCGTGCTGCTCGCGCTGATCTCGACACTCGGCAAGCCGTTCTTCTCGGTGCTGCTCCTGCTCAGTGCAGCTCGGATGGTGCTCTCCGGCTACTACGAGGTCGGCGGCGCGCAATCGTGGGAGCGGATCGCGGGCGGCGTCGGCATCGCCCTCAGCGCCGTCGCGATGTACGGGGGTGCCGCGCTCGCCCTCGAGGACGCCCGGCACCGCGAGCTGCTGCCGCTCTTCCGCCGTGGCGGCGCCAACCAGGCGTTCGAGGGTTACGAGGCGCAGCTCGAGCGGCTCGAGAGCGAGCCGGGGGTGAGGCAGCAGCTATGACGCCGGAGCCTCCTGTCCTCGCCGAGGTGCGGTTGACCATCAACGGGATCGAGCACACGCCGGCGGTCGATACACGCACCTCGCTGCTCGACCTGCTACGCGAGCGGCTCGGCCTGACCGGCTCCAAGAAGGGCTGCGACCACGGCCAGTGCGGCGCGTGCACCGTCCTGTTGGACGGACGCCGCGTCAACGCGTGTCTGATTCTCGCGGTCGCCTGCGCAGGCGCCGAGGTCGTGACGGTCGAGGGTCTGGCGCACAACGGCGAGCTGCATCCACTGCAAAGGGCGTTCATCGAGCACGACGCCTTCCAGTGCGGCTACTGCACGCCCGGACAGCTCTGCTCGGCGGTCGGGATGCAGTCCGAGCTGGCCTCCGGCTGGCCGAGCGCGGTCACCGACGAAGAGCCGGAACTGACGGCCGCCGAGGTGCGGGAGCGGATGAGCGGGAACATCTGCCGCTGCGGCGCCTACCCGAACCTCGTCGCGGCGATCCTGGAGACGAGCCGGTGAGAGCGTTCCGCTACGAGCGCGCCAACGATCCGGCCGCGGCGGTCGCGCTGGCGGTCGAGCCGGAGGCGATGTTCCTCGGCGGCGGCACGAACCTCGTCGACCTCATGCGCCTCGGCGTCGAGACGCCGGCCCTGCTCGTCGACGTGCAGCAACTGGGCAACAACCGGATCGAGGAGACCGAGGACGGCGGACTGCGCATCGGCGCAGGCGTCCGCAACAGCGATCTCGCCGCCGACGCACGTGTGCGTCGGCGTTACCCGCTCCTCTCCTCGGCACTGCTGCAGGGCGCCTCGGGGCAACTGCGCAACCAGGCGACGGTCGGCGGGAACCTGCTGCAGCGCACGCGCTGCACCTACTTCCAGGACGTGACCAAGCCGTGCAATACAATAAACGCGATCCCGGCTCCGGCTGTCCGGCACGCGAGGGCGAGCACCGCAACCTCGCCATCCTCGGCTGGTCGGAGCAGTGCGTCGCGACCCACCCGTCCGACATGGCGGTCGCCCTGGTCGCGCTCGACGCGGTCGTTGAGACCTCGGCGCGCTCGTTTCCGCTGCGTGAGCTGCACCGGCTCCCCGGCGACGAGCCGAACCGCGACACGACCCTCGGGCACGGCGAGCTGATCACCTCCGTCCAGCTCCCGCCGCTGCCGTTCGCCCACCGCTCGCAGTACGTGAAGGTGCGCGAACGCGCGTCCTTCTCATTCGCCGTCGTCTCGGTCGCCGCGGCTCTCGACCTCGAGGAGGGCGTCGTCCGCGACGTCCGGCTCGCGCTGGGCGGCGTGGCGCACACGCCATGGCGGGCGCTGCGGGCGGAAGAGGAGCTGCGCGGCAGCCAGGCGACGACGGAGTCCTTTGCGCAGGCCGCCGACGCGGAGCTTGCGCAGGGGCAGCCGTTGCGCGACAACGGGTACAAGATCCCGCTGGCGCACAACGTGATCGTGCGGACCTTGGCGGATCTGGCCGCGGCATGACCAGCGTCTCGCAGCAAGCGGTCGGCGCCGCCCTCGACCGGGTCGAGGGCCGGGAGAAGGTGACCGGCGAGGCGCTCTACGCCTACGAGCATCGATCCGACGACCTCGTGTATGCCGCGATCGTGCCGGCCACGATCCCGAAGGGGCGGGTGCGTCGCATCGACGCGTCGGCCGCCCTCGCCCTTCCCGGAGTGCTCGCCGTCCTCTCCCACGGGAACGCCGAGCGCCTGCCGGATGCGGACGGGGAGCTGGCGCTGCTCCAGTCCGACCGCGTTGCCTACCGCGGGCAGATCGTCGCCGCCGTCGTCGCCGACAGGATCGAGATCGCGCGCGAGGCGGAGCGGCTCGTCCACGTGGAGTACGACAAGGAGCCGCACGACGTCGAGCTGCGCGCAGACCACCCTCACTTGTACAAGCCGGACACGGTCAACCCGGGCTTCGAGACGGACACCGAGGAGGGCGAGGTCGACGCCGCGCTTCTCTCCGCGCAAACCACCGTCGACGTCACTTACGAGACGCCGTCCTTCCACAACAACCCGATGGAACCGCATGCCTCGCTCGCCACCTGGGGCGATGACGGCGGTCTCACCATCTACGACGCGACACAGGGAGCTTCGCCGGCGCGCGAGACGATTGCCGAGGTGTTCGGGCTGAAGGCCGAGTCTGTGCGCGTGATCGCACCGCACGTCGGGGGCGGCTTCGGCTCCAAGGGCACCGTACGGCCGCAGGCGATCCTGGCCGCGCTGGCGGCACGAGCCGTCGGTAGGCCGGTGAAGGTGGCGGTGACGCGGCAGCAGATGTTCCACCTCACCGGCTACCGCACGCCGACGATCCAGCGCGTGCGGCTCGGGGCGGAGCCGGACGGCCGGTTGACCGCGATCTGCCACGATGTCGTCGAGCAGACCTCGACGGTGCAGGAGTTCGCCGAGCAGACCGCCGTGGTGACGCGGATGCTGTACGCGGCACCGAACCGGCGGACCTCTCACCGGCTGGTGGCGCTCGACGTGCCGACACCCTCGTGGATGCGCGCGCCGGGCGAGTGCCCGGGCATGTACGCGCTCGAGTCGGCGATCGACGAGCTCGCGATCGCGCTCGAGCTCGACCCGATCGAGCTACGAATCCGCAACGAGCCCGACCACGACCCGGAGAGCGGACTACCGTTCTCGAGCCGCAACCTCGTCACCTGCCTCCGCGAGGGCGCCGAGCGGTTCGGCTGGGCCGAGCGCGACCCGCGGCCCGCAACCCGGCGAGAGGGGCACTGGCTGATCGGCACCGGGGTCGCCGCCTCGACCTACCCGGCCCGCCGCCAGCCCTCGGAGGCGGTCGCGCGTCGCGACGGCGAAGACTTCGTCGTGAGCATCGCCGCCGCCGACATCGGCACCGGAGCGCGGACTGTGCTGACGCAGGTCGCCGCCGACGCGCTCCACGTCGAGCCAGAGCGGATACGACTCGAGTTGGGCGACAGCAGCCTCGGCCAGGCGCCGCTCGCGGGCGGTTCCATGGGCACCGCGTCCTGGGGCACCGCGGTCCATCGCGTCTGTCACAAGCTGATCGAGGAACGCGAGGAGGAGGAGGAGGCGCGAGTCGACACGAGCGACGAGATCGAGGCCGAGGAGGAGTACTCGCGGCACGCGTTCGGCGCCCAGTTCGTCGAGGTCCGGGTCAACAGCGATACAGGCGAGATCCGCGTGCCACGCCTGCTCGGCGTCTTCGCGGCCGGCACGATCGTCAACCCGAAGACGGCGCGCTCGCAGTTCATCGGCGGCATGACCATGGGCCTCGGCATGGCGCTGCTCGAGGAAGGCATCCTCGACCCTCACTTCGGACAGGTCGTCAACCGCGACCTCGCCGGCTACCACGTCCCCGTCTACGCCGACGTCGACGAGATCGACGCCACCTGGATCGACGAGCACGACCCGCATCTGAACCCGATCGGCAGCAAAGGCATTGGCGAGATCGGCATCGTGGGCACCGCCGCCGCCGTCACCAACGCCGTCCACCACGCGACAGGAATCCGCTTCCGCCGGCTCCCGCTCCGGCTCGACCGAGTACTCGAGGCGCTCGCCTAGAAGGCGGCTATTTCAGCCAGGGCGCGAGGCTCTTCGAGATCTCGGCGCAGCCGGACGGCTTGACGATCCGCCCGCGGACGCGGCCTTCTGCGACCACGAGGAGTGTCGGGATCTCGGTGACCCGCAGGCGCTCGACGAGGTCGGGGCGCTGGTCGGCGTCGACGCGCACGAGCTGGAAGCTCGAGTGGTTGGCTCGGCGCTGCAGGACTTGAGCCAGGAAGCCCTCGGCCCGGCGCGAGGGCCCGGAGGTCGGCGAGTAGAAGAACAGCAGGCGAGGCCGCGAATCGACTCGGCCAGACTCGACTGCCTCTCGGCTTTTGGTCGGCGCAGAGCTCATGCGCCGTTACCGCTCGCGCGGCGCTTGCGCGAATCGGCCAGGATTGCCGTCTGCGCGCCGGCACCGACCTTCTCGACCACGACGGAGCCCGAGCCCGACAGCACCTCGACGACCCGTTCCTCCGGGCTGACGTGATCTGCCAGGACCAGGAACCGCGTCGGAAAACGGCGGACTACTTCGTACTGCTCATGTGACACGGATAGCCGCGCCATGCAGTCTCCGAGCTCGCACTCACAACAGAGCTCCAGCGTCGCGTCGGCGTCCAAGGTGTCGGCGATCTGCCGAATCTCCTCGTTCAGATCGCGGAAAAGCACCTGCCTGCGCGCACCGGACGCAGCGCCGTCGCCGTCAACTGCAGTCGCTCCCTTGGCGTGTTGCGGTACGGACATACGAGCAGACCTCCCCGATCGGCGTTTCCTATCGACCGAGGGATCGGCTCCGAGCCCCGAGGACTCCCACCGCTCCCCGTCACACGCTGTAAGTGCGGGCGCTACCTGCCTGGCGCAACCCCACCCAGCACGATCGTATCCCTAAACGGACAAGACCGCACACCGGATTCGGCCCTGGCGAGACAGCTACGATGCACGGGCACCAACGCCCTCCAGGTGGCTCTTTTTCGCTCCTTCTTCCTCCTGGGCGCCGAACCCGAGGAGCGGAAGGAAAAACGAGGCCCGATGGACGGCCAACCGCACGGCGCGCAGGAACGCGGCAAAGCCGCCGCGACGATCTCGAACGCGATCGCCGGCCTGCACCGCACCCATTACGGGCGCGGCCCCACACGCACGCGCACGGTGCTGGGCTCCGACTACGTCATCTGCTTTCTCGAAGACGTCTACACGACTGTCGAGCGGACCCTGATCGACGCAGGCCGCTTCGACACCGTCCGTGAGACACGCAACGCGTTCCAGGAGACGATGCGCGAAGCCTTCTCCGAAGCCGTCGAGAACGCCCTCGGCCGCAAGGTGATCGGCTTCCTCTCCCAGGTCCACGTGAATCCCGATCTCTCGATCGAGACGTTCATCCTCGAACCCGACAGCGCGGACGAAACCGCAGCCGAGGGGTGACTCGAGCGATCGTTGGCGGATCGGCACGGGCTCAGCCCGGCAGATCCAGGCGAGCCCAGTCCCCGCCTCCGTCGAGGGTGCGGTAGAGAGTCTCGTCTCGCGCACAGTGCGCTCCGGCGCCGGCCGCGCACGTTGAGACGGTCGCCCAGCCCGTGGTCGCCGAGGCGAACGAGACGTCCGCGAGCTCGAAGCCCGGAGCTGTCAGCGGGAGGCCTGCCGCGGCAACGTTCCGAACGCGGTTGCCGTTCTCGAGGCTCACGACCCGGCTGCCGCCGTCGGTCAGCACGAACCAGTCGGTCGCGCCGGCGATTGCCGCCGGAACGCGAGCTACGCGTGAGGGTGCGCGCCGACCGGCGACCGTCGCGGCCGTTCGCCACGTCTTGCCGCCGTTGGACGACGTCAGGAAGGACACGGCCGCCCGCTTCCCGCGAAGGAAGCTGACCGGAAGCGCGGCATGCATCGAGTCGCTGAACACCGGGAGCTCCGCCAGCGGTAGCAGCGAGTGGAACCCCGCGGGGGCCTGGATGGGAGCGCGCCGCCACGTCCGCCCGCCGTTGCGTGTTCGGTAGAGCCGGCCGTCGACGGGCGCGAGCCAGCCCTGCGACGCGGACGTGAACGCGATCTCGCCGCTGCCCGGCAATGTTCGTCGCGACCATGTTCGGCCGCCGTTCGAGCTCACGAGCAAGACGCCCGGCCCGGGTAACCCGAGGCCCTGTTGCAGCGACAGGCCGATGAGCACATGGGATGCGTCGGGCGCGGCGAGGGAGATCGGGGCGCCGGCGTCGGCGCCGGCCGGCATGGGCAGCCGCGACGAGGTCCAGGTCAGACCGCCGTCGCTCGTTCGCCAGAGACCGAAGGAATGACGCTCCGTTCCGGACAGCGCCACGACCAGGCCGTTCGCGGGATCGACGAAGCGAACGGCGCGGATGTCGGTCGCAGCCAGGCCCGGCGGAGTCGCGGGCCGCCAGGTCGAGCCGGCGTCGCTCGTCACTTCGAGCCCGGAGCCTGTCACTGCATATCCGAACCCGTCCTGTAGCAGGCCGGACTCGAGTGGGTGCCCGACAGGCTCGGCCATGACTGCGTCGGCGGCGATCCGACCCGTCGCTTGCGAGTTGCGCGCGATTCGGACGTCCCAACCCTTACCTGCGGGGAGGGTGAACGTCCCGAGGTAGACCCAGCGACCGCCTGCCATACGCTCGTTCACGGTCAGCCAGTGCCAGCCAGTGACGGTGGCGATCCCGACCGGGACCGCCGGGTTCCGTTTCCGTTCGGCGAGCCACCAGCCGTACACGGCGTAGTCGCCGGCTGCCGGAATCGCGAGGCGGAAGCTCGCGGGGGCGGCGGTGCGGCTCGGCCGTGCCAGGTAATACGAAGGACCGAACAGCTGCGTCGAGTCGGGCCTGCGCAGCCGCCAGCCCGGCGCCTTCAGGCCCGCGTGCGTCGTGGCGTCCACGACCTGCAAAGGAGTCCGCTGCGCAGGCGTCTCACCGGCGTCGGCCCGGATGAGCCGCATGTATTTCCCCCAGTTCCAGCACGGGCCCGGATCGACGTGGTGGGCGAAGCCTCCGAACCCGCCCAGGTGGAACGGGTCGGGAACCTGGTAATGGCCGATGATGTGTGTGCGGTCGATCGGGATCCCGTATTTCCGGGTCAGGAAGGCCACGAGCCGGGCCGACGACCGGTACATCGCATTCGTGTACCACGAGCAGTTGCCGACGAACGCCTCGTGCTCGATGCCGATCGAGGTGGCGTTGTACTGGCGGTTCCCTGAATGCCACGCGATGTCCTGCTCGGGGACCGTCTGCGTGATCGCGCCGTCGCTCGACCGGATGACGTAGGCGGCCGACGCCTGCTGGCCGGGGTGCGAGAAGGAACGGATCGCCGAGGCGTAAGGCCCCTCGGTCGTGTGGATCACGATCCGCGTGATCGGCGACGAGAACGGCCGGTCGGCGCGCTGGAAGTTCTTCGGGCTGGCCGCAACCCACTTCGCGCCGGGGTAGTCGGCGCCGCCCGTGGGTGGGCGCGCGGCTGCCGACGGCACGGAGAAGAGCGCGGCGACGAGAACGAGCACCGCGACCGACGAATAGCCGGCCCGGCAAGACCCACGCAGAGCCGACGGCACCCGGCGAATGTTGGCAAAGACCGGACCGGCGCGCTGCTGGTCTTTCCCACGCGCTTCGTGCAAACTGCGACGAGCAATAAGCGGACTGGGGGGCAGAGCAACGAGCAGCGGGACGGAGCCGCTCGCGACAACGGCTGAGAGTGTCGACGATGCCGTCCGTCGGCTCGTCGTCGAGCGCTCGCACGACCTCGTCACCCTCTGCGACCTGAACGGGGCGATCGTCTACGCGTCGCCGTCCTGGGCGCACCTCGGGTGGGAGCCCGCCGAGCTCACGGGTGTGCAGATCGGCGAGCTGCTGCATCCCGACGACGCGCGCCTCGCGAACGAGGCGTGGAACGAGGTCGTCGCCGGGACCGACGTCGACGCGGTCACGATCAGGCTGCGGCGAGGCGGCGGAAGCTTTGCCTGGTTCGAGGTCAACGGGTCCGCGGTTCGCGACGAGGCCGGCGAGCTGCGCTACATGCTCGGCACGGCCCGCGACGTGAGCGAACGTGAGGAGCTCCGCTCGCGGCTGCGCGATCTCGACGCCGTCTACCGCTTTGCCGACGCCGTCTCCGGCGCGCACGCGCTCGACGAGGTGCTCGAGGCCGCACTCGACGCGCTGCTCGAGGCGACCGGCGCCGACCGCGCCTCGGTGCTACTGGCCGATGACACGGGCGTGCTCCGCTTCCGCGCCTGGCGCGGGCTCTCCGACCGCTATCGCAAGACCACGGAAGGCCGCTCGCCATGGCCGTCGGACGCCGATGATCCGCAACCGGTGCTCGTCGAGGACCTTGCCGCCGCCGGCTACGAGCCGGCCCTCGAGCGCGTCATGCGCAAGGAGGGGATCGGGGCCCTCGCCTTTCTCCCGCTCGTCCGCGCCGGGCACTTGTTCGGGAGGTTCGCGCTGTACCGCGACACGCCGCATCGCTGGAGCGACCGCGACGTGCTCCTCGCGCGGACGATCGCGAACCACCTCGCGTCGGTCATCGAGCGGGCCGACGCCCAGCAGGCGCTGCACGCGTCGAGCGGGCGGCTCGCACTCCTCCTCGAGGCGACGGAGCAGCTGAGCCAGACGCTCGACTACGAGGAGCTGCTTCGGCGGGTGCCGCAGCTCGTGGTGCCGCGGATCGCCGACGGCTGCCACGTGTACATCGCGCGCAACGAGACCGAGCTCGTCCGTGTCGCGCAGGCCCATGTGGAGCCGCGCATCGCGGCCCTCCTCGACAAGATCGACGCCGTCTACGACGTCGCGAGCCACAAGCGCATTCCGGTCGTGCAGGTCTTCCGCACCGGCAAGCCCATCCACCTGCCTGCGCTGACTCGGCCGCTGAAGAAGGTCGCGCGGCCGGGCGAGGAAGAGCTCGTCCGGATGGAGGCACGGTCGCTTGTCGTCGTCCCGCTCGAGACCGGCGGGAGGAGGCTCGGCGTCCTCGCAGTCACCTCTGCTGAGCCGGGGCGGCACGGGGATGAGGACTTCGAGCTCGTCTCCGAGCTCGCGCGGCGCGTCTCCCTCGCGCTGGATCTCGTCGGGCTCCATCGGCAGGCGCAGGACTCGCTCGCCCAGCTGCAAGCGGTGATCGCGCAGCTGCCGCTCGGGGTCGCGATCACCGACGCCAAGCACCGAATCACCCTCCGGAACGACGAGCTCGAGCGCGTGTGGGGTGCCCCGATCACCGTCGGCTACGACCACCGCGCAAGCGACGTCGACACTTCGGGCTGGCCGCTCGAGCGCGCGATCGAGACCGGAGAGGTGACCGTCGGCGAGCGCCACACGATCGAACGGGACGCCGATGCGCGCACGTTGGAAATCAGCGCCGCGCCGGTGCGCGACGCCGACGGGGCGATCGTGTCCGCGGTGGCGATCCTCGCCGACGTCACGCGTCGCAGTCGCGCAGAGGAGAACCTCCGCTTCCTCTCGCAGGCCAACGAGCTGCTCGTCGCGAGCCTCGACTGGGAGCACACGCTGGCCGCGATCGCCGAGCTCGCGGTGCCCGCGCTGGCCGGCTACCTCGTGATCGACCTGCTCGACGAGGAGGACGAGCTCCACTGGGTCGTCGCCGTCCACGCCGATCCGGAGAAGACCGAGCTCGTACGGGAACTGCGCGGGCAATATCCGCCGACCGTCTCGACGCATCCGATCCAGGTCGCTCTCCGCACCGGACAGCCGGTGCTCCTGCCGGACCTGCAGGCCGAGGCCGACGCCATGGCGCACGACGTGAAGCACGCCCGCGCGATCCGGCGGATCGCGAACACCTCCGGGCTCGTCGCGCCGCTCATCGCGCGTGGCAGGACGCTCGGCACGATCAGCCTCGGCACCATCGAGGGCCAGCCGCGCTTCGACGAGTCGGACCTCGCGATGGCGATGGAGCTGGCACGTCGGATCTCGCTGGCGCTCGACAACGCGCGCCTCTTCTCCGAGGCGCAGGAGCGCGCCCACGCCGCCGAGGCGCTCGAGTACGTCGACGACGGCGTGATCCTCGTGGACGAGGCGGGCATCGTCCGGCTCTGGAACCCGACCGCCGCGATCAGCCTCCGCCGGCCTGCGGTCGAGGCCGTCGGCCGCCCGATCGCCGAGTTGCTCGGCGGCGACTGGCACTCGCTCCAGTCGCGCATCCCGGTCGCGTCCGAGCCGCAGGCGGGCGGTGCCTCACGCGCGCAGACGCTCCCGGTGGAGGTGCAGGGCGAGGAGCGGTGGCTGTCGATCTCCGCCGTCCGCTTCCCCGGCGGCACCGTGTACGCCTTCCGAGACGTCACCGACGAGCGAGCCGTGGAGCAGATGAAGACGGACTTCGTCTCGACCGTGTCGCACGAGCTCCGCACGCCGCTCGCCGCGATCTACGGCGCGGCGATGACCCTGCGGCGGCGGGACGTCGCCGTCGAGGAGTCGCAGCGCGACCGGCTGCTCGAGGTCGTCTCCAGCGAGGCCGACCGCCTTGCCCGGATCGTGAACGACATCCTCTGGGCGAGCCGGCTCGAGTCGGGCCGCATGAGCATCGCGATCGAGCGGTGCGACGCGACGGCGATCGCCAACGAGGTGGTGGACGTGCTGCGCTCGCGGGCCCCGGAGGGGATCGAGGTCGTCGTCAGCAAGTCGCGCGGTCTCCCGCAGGTCGCAGCGGATCCGGACAAGCTGCGCCAGATCCTCACCAACCTGATCGACAACGCGATCAAGTACTCGCCCGACGGCGGGCGTGTCGAGGTCGAGATCGGCCGCAGCGGCGGCCGGGTAAGGTTCCGCGTCGCCGACGAAGGGCTCGGCGTCCCGCCCGCGGAGCAGGATCGGATCTTCGAGAAGTTCTTCCGGCTCGACCCGAACCTCACGCGCGGCGTCGGCGGCACGGGCCTCGGCCTCTACATCTCGCGCGAGCTCGTGCTGCGGATGAACGGCCGCATCTGGCTCGACTCCGACGGCCGATCGGGCTCGTCGTTCTTCCTCGAGCTACCAATCGCCTGATCGGGCGAAGAGCTCAGCTCTTCGCCCGAGTGAAAGAGGAACTGCGCGGGCCGGAAAGCGCGGTTTCCGGCCCGCTTCGTGCTGTTTGCTTTGGAGGCTCTGCTTGGTGGAAGGCTTGTGTCGTGCGCTCGCGCGCGGCAGAGGCCGGCGCGATCGCGGTCCGGCCTGCGGCTAAGTCCGGCTTCGCCGAGTCTTAGCCTCCGGCCTCTTGCGCAGCGCTGGTTGAAACGTTTCGAGCCTCTGTGGCGTCGAGGCGGCGGCGTAACGGCACGTTACGACGCCGCGGACCAGCGAGCTCGCACGCCTCTTGGGTTTGCGTGCTCGCGACAGAACAGGCGCCTGAACCCAGCCAGCCCAATGTGCCCTCAGCACGAAGCGCGCCCGAGATCGCAATCTCGGGCGCGCGTAGTTCGATTGTTCCCGGGGTGAAGAGCGCAGCTCTTCGCCCCGAGTAGTTCTAGTAAGGCGCGCCTCCGCCCGGTCCTGCGGGGCCCTCGTCGTAATACGTCCGGCGGCGGCTGAAGTAGCCCGGGCCGGCCCACGAGGACCAGAAGATCAGTGACAGCAGGATTCCGACGATGCCCACGATCAGCAAGATCCAGCCGATCGTATGAATGTCGACACCGTTGACGGTCGTGTTCACGGCGAAGGCGAGCACGGCGCCTACGGCCGCAAGAATCAGTCCTACTCCGAGACCCATACTCTCCTCCTTTTTCGGGGTCCGGAAGAGAAACGAACGAGGGCCGGTTCGAGGTTCGGGGGGCAGCCAGTTCGTCTAGGCTCCGACCCGGATGCGCAAGGGCTCCATCGCCGCACTCTTGGGGCTTGCACTGATCGCGGGCGGGGTCGCCACTGCTGTGGCTCTCGTGCCGACGTGGCTCCCCGAAGACGCCTCACAGCAGGCCGGCCGGATCGCCTTCACCTTCTGGTTCGTGATCGCGATCTGCATCTTCATCTTCGCGATCGTCGCCGCGGTGATGGTCTACGCGGTCATCAAGTTCCGGGTGCGCGAGGACGATTTCGAGGACGGGCCGCCCATCCACGGGCACACGGGGCTCGAGATCACCTGGACGATCATCCCGTTCATCCTCGTCACCGCGATCGCGATCGTCAGCGCGATCGTCCTCTCCAGTAACGACGCCCAGGCGAAGGACACGCTGCGCGTCGACGTCACCGCGCAACAGTTCGAGTTCACGTTCAGCTACCCCGACGCGGGGAACGTCACCAGCCCGGTGCTCATGCTGCCGAAGGGCCGCTCCGTCGAGCTCTACATGCGCGCGCTCGACGTCATCCACTCGGTCTTCGTGCCGGAGTTCTCGGTCAAGGAGGACATCGTCCCCGGGCTCGTCACGCAACTGCACGTCACGCCCACCCGCCTCGGCACGTTCCCGCTCGAATGCACGGAGCTGTGCGGGCTCGGCCACTCGCTGATGCGCAGTCAGGCGGTCGTGATGGAGCCTGCCGCATTCAACTCCTGGCTCAAGAAGCAGGAGAAGGGTGCCGCGCCGGCGCCGCCGTCGACCTCCACCTCCACCTCCACCTCGAGCACCACGCCCATCTCGCCTACGCAGGCGGGCCTCATGGTTTTCAACCAGAACGGCTGTGCGGCCTGCCACACCCTGAGCGCCGCGAACGCGACCGGCAAGGTGGGGCCGGACCTCGACAACCTCGTCTCGTATGCGAAGACGGCCAAGCAGCCGCTCGAGTCGTTCGTCCACCAGTCGATCGTCGACCCGGACGCATACATTCAGCCCGGCTATTCGAAGGGCGTCATGCCGGCGAACTTCGGACAGGTGCTCACGAAGGAGCAGCTCGACCACCTCGTGACCTTCCTCGTCCAGTCGGCCCAGAAATCGGGTAACAAGTAGGGAGGAATGATCCAAGCGTGACGACGACCGCAAGCGCCCAGGACCTTCACCACGCGCCCAGCCCGACCGGGGGCTGGCGGAGGCTGCTGCTCGGCCCCGGGCTTCTGCGCGGAGCGTGGATGTTCGTCCTCTTCGGCTGGATCGGCTTCGGGCTCGTCGTCCTCATCCGCTGGGGAGCCGGCTGGCACCCGATCCTCCTCATGGAGCCGCTCGTTCTCGTCGCCGGGCTCGTCGTCGCCCCGATCGGCTTCCTCGCCGGCATCGGCGCGTTCGACTACTGGGTCTACTACGCGCTCGGCTACCCGACCCGGGCCGAAGACCACTCGGGCCACGGCGCGAAGAGCTGGCGCGACTACTTCCGCGTCAACACCGACCACAAGGTGATCGGCGTCCAGTACCTCGTCACGACCATCTTCTTCTTCCTCACCGGCGGGATGCTCGCGATGCTCGTGCGTGCCGAGCTGGCCAAGCCGGGGATCCAGTACGTCGACCAGCAGACGTTCAACGGCTTGTTCTCGGTGCATGCGGCGCTGATGATCTTCCTCTTCATCATCCCCGCGTTCGCCGGGCTCGCGAACTACGTCGTGCCGCTCATGCTCGGCGCGGCGGACATGGCCTTCCCGCGTCTCAACGCCCTCTCGTTCTGGCTGCTGCCGATCGCCGGGATCATGATGGTCAGCTCGTTCTTCATGCCCAACGGCGCCTTTGCCGGTGGCTGGACCGGCTACGCGACGCTCAACTCGACGCACCAGCCGATCGGGGCGATCTTCTTCAACCAGGGCGTCCAGTGGGCAGGGGCGTCGTCGATCATGACCGCCCTCAACTTCCTCGTCACCATCATCACGATGCGCGCACCGGGGATGACCTTCTGGCGGCTGCCGCTTCTCGTCTGGGCGAACTTCACGACCTCGCTGCTCGTCGTGATCGCGACGCCGTTCATCGCCGGCTCGCAGTTCTTCTCGATGTTCGACCACGTGATGCACACGTCGTTCTTCAACCCGGTCGGCGGCGGCTATCCCCTGGGCTACCAGCACATCTTCTGGTTCTACTCGCACCCGGCCGTCTACATCATGATGCTGCCCGGCTTCGGGATCATGAGCGAGGTCATAGCCACCTTCAGCCGCAAGCCGATCTTCGGCTACCGGCTGATGGCACTCTCGCTGATGGCGATCGTTGTCCTCGGTTTCTCGGTCTGGGCGCACCACATGTTCGTCAGCGGCATGTCGTCGTGGCTGCGCGTCCCGATGATGGTCACGACGCTCCTCATCGCCATCCCGACCGGGATCAAGATCTTCAGCTGGCTCGCGACGATGTGGGAAGGGAAGCTCCACCTGCGGACGCCGATGCTGTTCGCGCTCGGCTTCCTCTCGATGTTCGTGATCGGCGGTCTCTCGGGGGTCATGCTCGGCGCCGTCCCGATCGACATCCACGTGAGCCAGACCTACTTCATCGTGGCCCACATCCACTACGTCCTCTTCGGCGGCTCCGTGTTCACGATCTTCGCCGGGATCTACTACTGGTTCCCGAAGATGACC
>DASXOM010000103.1:0-1505 GCA_036494245.1 Gaiellaceae bacterium | reverse complement strand
TTCGAGACCGGGCAGTTCTCCTTCGCGGCCAGCGCCGCCTCCTCGAACGCCACGCCGTCGATACCGGGCACGGTGCCCTCGACGGTGAGCGCGATGCGCGTGATGCCCTCGCCGGGCTGGAAGGTGACGGTCGCGGAGGTGCGGAGCTCCTCGGCCGGGGCGCCGGTGCGCGCGAGACCGGCCGAGAGCGCCATCGAGAAGCAGGCGGCATGCGCCGCGGCGATCAGCTCCTCGGGACTGGTCAGGCCGCCGGTCTCGTCCTCTGAGCGCGCCTTCCAGGTCACGCCGAGCCCGCCGAACGCGCCGCTCGTCGTGGAGCCGATCGTGCCTGAGCCCTCGAGCAAGCTGCCGCGCCAGGTGACCTCTGCTCTGCGCTCTGTCGCCACTACGCCATGACCTCGACGAGAGGCGCTTCGCCGCGAACGTTCTCCAGCTCGAGCACCTCGCGGAGAGCGCGGATCGAGACCTCGAGCTGATCGAGCGTCGGCTCGCGCGTCGTCAGCCGCTGCAGCCACAACCCGGGCGCGAGGAGCGTCATCAGCACCCGGTTCTCCTGGTGCTTTCCCGCAAAACGGATCAGCTCGTACGCGAGCCCGGCGATCACCGGGAGGAGCAGGATCCGGGTCGCGATCAGCCAGTACCAGGTCGGGCGGCCGAAGAACGCGAACACGAAGACGGCGAGCACCATCACCCAGAGCAGGAACGCCGTCCCGCAGCGCGGATGGATCAGCGAGTACCGCTGCGCGACCTCAGGCTCGAGCGGCTCGCCCGCCTCGTAGGCGTTGATCGCCTTGTGCTCGGCCGCGTGGTACTGGAAGACCCGGCGCAGATCGGGCAGCAGCGAGATGAGGAAGAGGTAGGCCACGAACATCGAGACTCGGATCAGCCCCTCGACGACGACGAAATACTCCCCGGTGCGAATCGGCAGCTGATCCGTGATCAGGGCCGGCCCCACCTTGAACACGGCGATTGCAAACCCGATCGCGATGAGGAACGCGAAGACGAGAGCGCCGCGCGAGAGCTCGGTCTCGACCTCGCCCTCCTCGCCTTCCTGCTGCTGCGCGTAGTTCGCAGAGATCGCGAGCGCACGGAAGCCGATGGCGAGCGACTCCCCGAGCGCCATCACGCCGCGCACGACCGGCAGCCGGAAAAAGACGTGGCGCGCCATCGCCGAGTCGATCGGACGCGAGACCTGCGCGATCTCACCCGACGGTTTGCGGACTGCGACCGCCCAGTTGCCGGGGCCGCGCATCATCACGCCCTCGAGGACCGCCTGTCCGCCGACGTTTGCCATGAGTCTTCGGCGCTAGCCGCGGCGTGGCTGGCCGGCGCGCTCCAGGCGACGCTGGAAGCGCTCGACGCGACCGCCCGTGTCCATGAGCTTCTGCTTGCCCGTGTAGAACGGGTGGCACTGCGAGCAGATCTCGACGTGCAGCTCGGGCTTCGTCGAGCGGGTCTGGAACGTGTTCCCACAGGAGCACGTCACCGTGGAGAGGACGTACTCG
>DASXOM010000102.1:0-2575 GCA_036494245.1 Gaiellaceae bacterium | reverse complement strand
CTGATGAGCCGGATCGAGGCGATGAACGAGTCGGGCTCGAAGAACATGATCCGCACCTGGTCGCGCTCCTCGACGATCTTCCCCGAGATGGTCGGGCACACGATCGCCGTCCACGACGGCCGCAAGCACGTGCCGGTCTTCGTCTCCGAACAGATGGTCGGGCACAAGCTCGGCGAGTTCGCGCCGACGCGGACCTTCCGCGGTCACGCCGGCGATCGCACGGCAAAGGTGAAGCGATAGCCATGGCAGTCGCCGAGCAGCAGGAGCGGGAGACGGTGCGTGCGCAGGCGCGCTACGTGCACTCGAGCGCGCGCAAGGCGCGGCTCGTCACCGACCTCATCCGCGGGCGCTCGGTGCCCGAGGCGCGCACGATCCTCGCCTTCTCGAACCGCGCCGTGGCCAACGACGTGGACAAGGTGCTGCGCTCGGCCGTCGCCAACGCCGAATCGCGGCCCGATCTCCACTGGGCGGGCGACGAGCTCGTTGTCGCCGCCGCCTACGCGGACGAGGGCCCGACGCTGAAGCGCTGGCGCGCCCGCGCCCGCGGACGCGTCGCCCGCATCCGCAAGCGCACGTGTCACATCACGATCGAGCTCGCGCAGGGCTCGGCCACCTCGACCGCTGCGTCCGTGCCGGCGATGGCTGCGCCCGAGCCGATCGAAGAGCCGGAGGCCCTCGAGGAGCCCGAGACGGTCGACGAGGCAGAAGTCGAGGAGACCGAGACAGCCGAGGAGCCGGAGGCTGCGGAAGAGACCGAAGAGCCGGCAGCCGAGACGGAGACCGACGAGCCTGAAGCCGAGGCGGAGACCCCTGAGGAGAGTGACGACTAGTGGGCCAGAAGATTCATCCTGGAGGCCTCCGCGTGGGCGTGATCCACGACTGGAAGTCCAACTGGTACACCGGAAAGAAGGAGTTCGCGGCCTACATCCTCGAGGACGTCCGCATCCGCGAGCACATCTACAACAAGCTCGCGCACGCGGGCCTGTCCGACATCCTGATCCGCAAGGACAAGCAGCGGATCACGGTCGACATCTACACCGCGCGGCCGGGGATCGTGATCGGCAAGTCGGGTGTCGAGGTGGACGCGTTGCGGCGAGACCTGCATGCGCTGACGCAGAAGAACGTCCACATCAACATCAACGAGATCAAGCGGCCGGAGCTCGACGCGAAGCTCGTCGCGCAGTCGGTCGCCGAGCAGCTTTCGAACCGCGTCGCCTTCCGGCGCGCGATGAAGCGCGCACTCGCGTCCGCGATCCGCTCGGGCGCGGCCGGGGTGAAGATCCAGTGCTCGGGCCGCCTGGGCGGCGGCGAGATGAGCCGGCGCGAGATGTACAGCGAGGGGCGTGTCCCGCTGCACACGATCCGCGCGGACATCGACTACGGCTTCGTCGAGGCGAAGACGGCGTCCGGCCGGATCGGCGTCAAGGTCTGGATCAACAAGGGCGAGATCATGCCGGAGGGCTTCGACACCGGCGACACGCGGCTGGGCGACCAGGACACGCGGCGCCGCCGCGGCGGAGCGCTCGAGGGTCTTGGTGCTTCCCGCGAGAGCGGCCGCGGACGCGGTCCCGACCGTGAGGGCCTCGGCCCGGTGCGGCAGCGGCGGCGCGGCCAGGGCGGCGGCCCCGGCGGTCCCGGCCGCGGCAGGGGACGTGGCCCCGGTGCGGGAGCCCGCCCCGCCTCGGCGCGCCCCGGTTCCCGCGATCGCGCGCGCGGCCAGGACAACGTGGAGCAGCCGCGCACCGACGACAAGGCCGTTTCCGCCGAGGGACGCGAGCAGCCCGTGATCGAGCCGCAGGTCGAGGTCACGCCGCAGGAGGTCGCAAAGGCGCCCGACACGACGACGCCGAAGCAGCAGGTCGAGGATCCCACCAAGCTCGAGCAATCGGGCGACCCGGCGCAGGAGAAGCCGAAACGGGCCCCGCGCAAGACGAAGAAGGACGGCGAGTAACCGATGTTGATGCCGAAGAAGACCAAATTCCGCAAGGTGCATCGCGGCCGCCGCGCCGGCTATGCCAGCGGCCAGACGGCCGTCCAGTTCGGCGACTACGGGCTCAAGGCCCTCGACGCCGGCTGGATCACGAACCGCCAGATCGAGGCGGCTCGTATCGCGATGACGCGCAAGATCAAGCGTGGCGGCAAGGTCTGGATCAACGTCTTCCCCGACAAGAGCTTCACGAAGAAGCCGGCCGAGACACGCATGGGCTCGGGCAAGGGCTCGCCCGAGGGTTGGGTCTGCGTGGTCAAGCCGGGCCGCGTGATGTTCGAGCTCGCCGGCGTGCCGGAGCCGCTCGCGAAGGAGGCGCTCCGCCTGGCGGGCCAGAAGCTGTCCGTGAAGACGAAGGTCGTGAAGAGAGAGGAAGAGCTCTTTTGACCAGGGCATCTGAACTGCGGGATCTCACCGACGACGATCTCGAGCATCGGCTCGCGGAGCGGCGGAAGGAGTTGTTCAACCTCCGCTTCCAGTCGGTCACGGGCGCGCTCGAGAACCATGCGCGCCTCATGCTCGCGAAGCGTGAGATCGCCCGCATCCTGACAGTCGTGAACGAACGCGAGGCAGAGAAAGCAAAGGCAA
>DASXOM010000101.1:0-20459 GCA_036494245.1 Gaiellaceae bacterium | reverse complement strand
CGCTCGAGCGTCGAGCCGAGCACGAACTCGCCCGGATGGAGGACGAACGGGTGCTCACCGTCCACCTCGACGAGCTCGGTCAGCTCCGCCTGCTCGACCTTGACGTCGATGAACGGGTAGCGGTTGTTGTGGAAGACGCGGAAGAGGCCGTCGACCCGGACGTCGACGCTGGAGGGCTGCAGCAGTGACTCGTCGTAGGGATCGATCTCGATCCTCCCCTCGGCGAGCAGGCGGGCGATCGTCGCGTCGGAGAGCACCATTGGGACGATTCTTACTGTCAAGCCGCCTCGGGCGCAGCGGATATCGTGGCCTCGTGGCCGTCACACGCGCAATTGAGCTTCGTACCGAGATCCCGGGCCCCCGCTCGCGTGAGATCACCGAACGGAAGGAGCGCGTGGTCGCCGACCCGCTCGGTCTCTACCTGCCGATCGTGATCGCGGAGGGGCGCGGAGCCGCCGTCATCGACGTCGACGGCAACAGCTTCGTCGACTTCACGGGCGGCGTCGGCTGCCTCGCCGTCGGCCACGCCCACCCCCGCGTCACGGCGGCGGTGCAGGAGCAGGCCGCGCGTTTCCTCCACACCGACTTTACGATCGTTCCCTACGAGATCTACGTCGAGTACGCCGAGCGGCTCACGGCGATCGCTCCGTTCTCCGGCCCTGCGAAGGCCGCGTTCTTCAACGCAGGCACCGAGGCCGTCGAGAACGCCGTCAAGTTCGCGCGCGGCTACACGCGCCGGCCGGCCGTGATCGGCTTCGAGGGCGGGTTCCACGGCCGCACGCTCCTGTCGCTGACGCTCACCTCGAAGACGCATCCCTACAAGGCGGGCCTCGGGCCGTTCGCGCCGGAGGTCTACCGCGTTCCCTTCCCGGACGAGTACCGCGGGATCAGCGGGGGCGACGCGCTGGAGGCGATCGAGCGCGCGCTCTCGACGCAGGTCGCCGCCGAGACGGTCGCCGCGGTCGTCGTCGAGCCCGTCCAGGGAGAGGGCGGCTTCATTCCCGCTCCGCCGGAGTTCATGGAGGGGCTGCGCACGCTCTGCGACCGCGAAGGGATCCTGCTCGTCGCCGACGAGGTGCAGACCGGCTTCGGCCGCACCGGGCGGATGTTCGCGATCGAGCACTACGGTGTCGAGCCCGACCTGATGACCGTGGCGAAGTCGATCGCCGGCGGCCTGCCCCTCTCGGGCGTCGTCGGCAAGGCGGAGATCATGGACTCGCTCTGGGACAACGCGGTCGGCGGAACCTACGTGGGCAATCCCGTCGCGCTCGCCGCCGCCGTGGCCGTGCTCGACGTGTTCGAGGAGGAGGGGCTGCTCGAGAGGGCGCAGCGGATCGGAGAGACCGTCCGCGCTCGGATGCTCGCGTGGCAGGAGCGGTTCGAGGCGATCGGCGACGTCCGTGGCCTCGGGCCGATGCTGGCGGTCGAGTACGTCGAGGACCGAGGCACGAAGGAGCCGGCGCCGGGTATCGCCTCGCGGGTTGCCGAGGAGGCCGCCGTCAGAGGGCTGCTGCTCCTCAAGGCCGGCGTCCACTCGAACTGCAACCGCGTCCTCTGTCCGCTCGTGATCACCGACGCCGAGCTCGAGGAAGGGCTCGGGGCGTGGGAGGAGGCGCTGGAAGCGGTCCTGGCGTAGCCGCGCCCGCCGCTCCTGCGTTCAACGGGCGTGCCCGGACCGAGGTCGACAATCCCTGCCGTGTCACGGCCCCCGCAGCCAGGCGACCTGATTGCCGACCGCTACGAGCTCGAGGAGCTCTGCGGCACCGGCGGCATGTCGAGCGTCTTCCGCGCCCACGACCGCCAGCTCGACCGGCGCGTCGCGATCAAGATCCTCCACGAGCACTACGCCCAGGACCCGGAGTACCTCGAGCGCTTCCGCCGGGAGGCGCGCGCGGTCGCAAGGCTGTCGCACCCGAACATCGTCACGGTCATCGACCGCGGGGACGACGGCGGGCGGCAGTACATCGTCTTCGAGTACGTCGACGGCGAGAACCTGAAGGAACTCGTCGTGCGTTCCGGCCGTCTCCCCGTCCGGCAGGCACTCGAGCTCGCGCTCGCGATCGCGGACGGGCTCTCCTTCGCGCACCAGCACGGGCTCGTCCATCGCGACGTGAAGCCGCAGAACGTCCTTCTCAACAGCGAGGGCGAGGTCAAGGTGACCGACTTCGGCATCGCGCGCTCGCTGCACGTGGATCACGGCGTCACCCAGACCGGCACCGTGCTCGGCACCGGCGAGTATCTCGCGCCCGAGCAGGCGAGCGGCAAGCCGGTCTCCGCCGCGTCGGACGTCTACTCACTCGGGGTCGTGCTCTGGGAGCTGCTCGCGGGAGACGTGCCGTTTACGGGCGAGAACTTCGTCGCGGTCGCGCTGCGCCACGTCAACGAGCCGCCGCCGCACCTGCGCGAGCGGCGGACGGACGTGCCGCCGCGGCTCGACGCCGCCGTGCAGCGCGCGCTGGCAAAGGATCCTGCGCGCCGCTTCCCCTCGATGGCGGCATTTGCCAAGGAGTTGCGCGCCTGCCTCGCCGAGCCCGAAGGGAGGGCGTCGCCGCTGCCGGCGGAGGACGACCTCGCGTTCACGCTCGTCACGCCCCCTCCGGTTCAGGCGCCGCCACCTGTCCGCGGGCGGCGGCCGGCGCGCCGCTCCCGCCGGCGGCGGCCGCTCGTCTATGCGCTGTTGGCGGTCGTCGCGGCGGGTGTGGCGTTTGCGGCCGTCGTGCTGCTCGGTGGTGAGGGTCACCACGCCGCGTTGGGTGGTGGCGGAGGCTCTTCGGGCGCGACCGTGAAGCTCCACGCGCTGAGCGGCTACGACCCGGAAGGCGACGGCCAGGAGCACGACGAGCTCGCCGGTTACGCGACCGACGGCAGCGCTTCGACGTCATGGGAGACCGAGTCGTACGCCAGCGTGGACTTCGGCGGCCTGAAGCACGGTGTCGGGCTCCTGCTCGACGCCGGAAGCTCGGTGAAGCTCGCGCACGTGACGGTGACGACCCCCACGCCGGGCTTCACGGCCGAGATCGAGTCCGGCGACTCGTCGAGCGGTCCTTTCGCCGCCGACTCCTCGTCGCAGACGGTTGCGGGCACCACGACGTTCACGCTCAACGGCGCCACGGCTCAGTACTACGTCATCTGGATCACGCAGCTGCCTGGGGCGCGCGCCGAGATCTCCGAAGTAACAGCGACGTCCTAGTAGACGAGCTTCGAGCGGCGCTCGTGTCGTTCGAGCGCGAGCTCGATCAGCCGGTCGAGCGCCTCCGCGTAGCCCACGCCCGAAGCCTCGAACAGCCGCGCCCAGACGCTCGTTGCGGTGAATCCGGGCATCGTGTTGAGCTCGTTGAGGACGACCTCTCCGTCGGACGCGCGCACAAAGAAATCGACGCGCGCCAGCCCTTCGCACTCGGAGGCGACGAACGACTCGACGGCGCGCCGCTGCAGCAGCTCGATCGTCTTCTCCGACAGGCCCGGCGGCGGTGCGAGCAGCTCCATCCCGCCCTCGTCGTACTTCGACGCGTAGTCGTACCACTCGTGCTCCAGGGTGTCGATCTGGCCGGGCAGCGAGGCGACCGGCGGCGGCACGCGGTTGCCGAGCACGCCGACCTCGACCTCGGTCCCGTCGACGAACTCCTCGACGAGAACCTTCTCGTCGTGCCGGAAGGCGAGCTCGACCGCCGGCCCGAGCTCGGCCTCGCCGTGCACCTTCGAGATGCCGACCGAGGAGCCGAGCCTTGCGGGCTTCACGAACACGGGATAGCCGAACGGGTTCTCGACCTCGTCGCCGAGCCGGATCGCGTGGTGCGCGGCCACCGGGATGCCGCTGTCGCGCATCACCTTCTTGAACAGGTCCTTGTCCATCGCCAGCGCCGATGCCGCGACGCCGGCGCCTACGTAGGGGACGTCCGCGAGTTCGAGCAGTCCCTGCACGGTGCCGTCCTCGCCGAACGGGCCGTGCAGCAGCGGCAGGACGACGTCCACCGCGCCGATCGTCTCGAGCGTCCCGGACTCGGCCGGAACGGGCAATGTCTCCGCGGGACCAGTCCCGGTGCCCGGCACCAGGACGTGGCTCGAGCGGACAGGTCCGGCCTCGATTGCCCAGCGGCCGTCGCGGCCGATTGCGACCTCGGCGATCTCGTACCGTTCGGGGTCGAGCGCCCCGGCGACCGACCGCGCCGAAGCGAGGGAGATCTCGTGCTCGCTCGAGCGGCCGCCCGCGAGGATCGCCACGCGGAGACGGCGGGTTGAGCTCACCCGGTGGTGGACGTCGTCGTCGGTGGTGGCGGGGGTGGCCCCGGCGAGTGCTGGCCGACCACGATGATCACCTGCGAGCCCTGCGGCGCCTGGGCATTGCCGGCGGGGTTCTGCTGCTGGACGATGTTCTGCTGGCTCGCGTCGGTCGCCGTCGTTTGCTGGCTGACCTGGAAGCCGGCGGCCTCGAGCGTGCTCACCGCCTGCTGCGAGGTGTAGCCGACGACGTCGGGCACGGTGACCTGCTTTGGGCCGTTCGAGACGTTGAGTCGCACGCTCGTTCCCTGCGGTTCCGACGTGCCTGGCGCAGGACTCTGCGAGACGACCTGGCCCTGCGGCGCTGTGCTGTCGACGAACGATGGATTCGGGTTGAACCCGGCTGCGTTGAGCTTCGCCGTGGCGTCCTGGATGCTGAGGCCCACGACACTCGGAACCGCGGCGATCTTCGGGCCGCTCGAGACGTTCACGCGCACCTTCGTGCCCTTTGGCACCGACTGCCCGCCGGCCGGGTCGGTTGCGGTCACCACATCAGCCGTCTTGCCCGGCACGATGTACTTCACCGGCTGCAGTCCGGCATTCACGAGGTCGGCCTGCGCCTTCGTCCAGGACTCGCCCTTGACGGCCGGAACAGTCACCTTCGGCGGCCCCGTCGAGACCCAGAGCGTGACCGTCCCTCCCTTGTCGATCTTCGTGCCCGGGCTCGGGTCCTGCTTGAAGACGATTCCCTTCTTGTACCTCTCGTTCGGGCCCTTCTTCACCGACGAGACGAGGCCCGCCGCCTTGATCTGCTGCTGGGCTGACGCCTGCGGCTCGTTCACGTAGTTGTTGGCCGGAACCTGCGGCGTCGATCCGGAGAGCTCCTGCCAGACGAAGAAGCCCGCGATCACCGCTGCGACGACGAAGCCGACCGCGACGAGCCACGGCCACAGCGGCCGGTCGCCGCCTTCTGCGTACTCCTCCTCTTCCGCGACGACAGCAGGAGGCGGGGCGGCCGAGGCGGGCGGCGGCGCGATCATCGTCGCGGCGGTCGCCGACGCGGCCGCTGCGGCTGCAGCTGCCGGGCGGCGGAGCACCTGCGTCGCCGTGTCGACCGTGGTCGCCGAGACCCGAGCGCCGCGGGCGACGCGCTCGAGATCCCCCTCCATCTCGTCGGCGCTCTGATAGCGCTCGTCCGGGTTCTTGGCCAGCGCGCGCATCACGACCATGTCGAGCTCGCGCGGGACGTCGGGCCGTAGCGTCGAGGGCGGCTTCGGCGTGGTGGAGAGATGCTTCATCGCGATCTCGACCGGTGTCTCGCCGTCGAACGGCGTCTTGCCGGTCAGGAGCTCGTAGAGGACGACTCCGAGCGAGTAGAGATCTGAGCGCGGATCGACCTCGCCTCCCTTGGCCTGCTCGGGAGAGAGGTACTGCGCCGTCCCGACGATCGAGCCCGTCTCGGTCATCTGGCTCGTGCCGGCGCGGGCGATCCCGAAGTCGGTCACCTTCACGCGGCCCTCGCCGTCGACGAGCACGTTGTGCGGCTTGATGTCGCGGTGCACGATGCCGTGCCGGTGCGCGAAGCGCAGCGCCGAGAGGATCTGGCGCGCGTACTCGATCGCGACGTTGATCGGCGCGGCGCCGCGGCCGATGATCAGCTCCTTGAGCGTGCGGCCGTCGAGGAACTCCATCGCGATGTAGTAGGTGTCCTCGGCCTCACCGCGGTCGTAGATCGAGACGATGTTTGGGTGGTTGAGCGCGGCGGCGTTCTTCGCCTCGCGGCGGAAGCGCTCGATGAACTGGTCGTCGTTCCCGTGACGGCTGTTGAGGATCTTGATCGCAACGCGACGGCCGAGCTCCTGGTCCTCGGCGAGGTAGACGTCGGCCATCCCGCCGGCGCCGAGCTTGCGCTCGATCCGGTAGCGCCCGTCGAAGAGGGTGTCGATGAGAGAGTCGCTTACCGCCACGGCCGCCTAAAGGGTAGAGACATGGTCAGCGAGCCAGCAGTTTTTCGAGGATGGCCTTGGCGATCGGCGCCGAGACCGAGGCGCCGAAGCCGTTCGGCTGCTTCTCCACGACGACCGCGACGGCGTACCGCGGGTTGTCGGCGGGGGCGAATGCGACGAACCACGCGTCGTAGACGTTCCCGAGGCCGAGCTCCGCGGTGCCCGTCTTGCCGGCGACCTTGAGGCTGGAGGGGAAGATCCCCGCGGCCGTCCCGCCCTGGACGACGAGCTGCATCATCTGGTTCAGCTCGGCCGCCGTCTCGGGCTTGATCGCCTGGCCCAGCGTTTGCGGCTGAGTCTTGGTGACGGTGGAGCCGTCGGCGGCGACGACCTTCTGCACGAGGTACGGCTTGGGCACGACGCCCTTGTTGGCGATCGTGGCTCCGACCATCGCCATCTGGAGCGGCGTGGCGAGCATGTTGGCCTGCCCGAACGCGAGCCGCCCCGAATCGACCTCGCTGTTGCTCGTCGGGGTCGAGAGGCTCCTCCCGTGCTTGCCGTACTTGTAGAGGCCGGAAGCGGCGCTCTCGTCCGGAGGTGTCTCGAGCGGCGGCACCGAGTAGAAGCCGAACCGCTTCGCGTAGTCGAGGATCTTGAGCCCTCCGATGTGCATGCCGACGTTGCAGAAGACCGAGTTGATCGAGTGCTCGAAGCCCTCGGCGAGCGAGACGTTGCCGAACGCTTCCGGGCCGTTCTGGTCGGGGTTGCCCGCATTCGAGACGCGCTTGCCGTACTCGGTGCAGTAGCCGGGGTCGTTGAACCGCGAGCTCGGCGTGTAGGCGCCCGAGTCGAGCGCGGCCGCGGCGGTGACCATCTTGAAGGTCGAGCCGGGCGGATAGAGACCCGCCGTCGCGTTGTTCACCAGCGCCGATGCGTCGCCGCAGGTTCCCGTGATCTTGGCGATCTGCGGATAGTGGTGCGCGATGAGGTTCTCGTTGTACGTCGGCGTGGAGGCCATCGCGACGACCGCGCCGGTGTGCGTGTCGAGCACGACGACCGCGCCGCAGCGTCCGCCGAGCTGGTCCAGTGCGAGCCGCTGGATGTCTGGACGCAAGGTGAGGTGCACGTCGTCCCCGTGCACCGTCTTGCCGCCGAGGCGGTTGAGCTCGTCCTTGAGCGTGTTGCTGAGGTTCGTGTTCGCGCCGGTCAGATAGTCGTCGAGCGACTGCTCGAGCCCGGTCGTCGTCCCGGCGTCCGTCGCGTAGCCGAGTACCTGCGACGCGAGGTCGTTCTGCGGGTAGTGCCGGGTGTAGATCGTGAGGCCGTGCTTGCGGCTCTTGCGGTTCTCGGCGAGCACGGTGCCGTCGGCGGCGAGGATCTTGCCGCGGTCGATCGTGAGCCGCTCGATGAGCGAGACGGAGTTGTCCTTCCGGGCCGCGAGGTCGGCCTTGGCCCACGTCTGCCAGTACGTCGTCGCCCCGATCAGGACGGCGAGCAGGACGAGCACGAACACGGAGAGGTGCCGGAGCTGCTTGTTCACGTCTCGGTCAGCTCTCGGTTCGCGCGATTCGAGATCAGCATCAGCCCGGCGACGAGCAGGAAGTTGGCCACCACGCTCGAGCCGCCGTACGAGACGAACGGGAGCGTGATGCCCGTCAACGGGATGACCCGCGTGATGCCGCCGACGATGACGAACGCCTGGAAGGCGAAGCTGAAGCTGAGCCCGGCCGCGAGCAGCTTCGAGAACCCATCGGTGGCGGCGAGCGCGATCTGGAAGCCCCGCACGACGAACGCCATGTAGAGGAGCAGCAGCGCGGCCGCGCCCACCAGGCCGAGCTCTTGCGCGAGCGCCGAGTAGATGAAGTCCGAGTTCTGGTCCGGGACAATCTGCTGTCCGGTAGGGCCGGTGACGATCCCGCGGCCGAGACCCGTGCCACCGAACCCACCGTGGGCCATCGAGTAGAGCGACTGGAGGATCTGATAGCCACTCGACTCCGCGTGCGGGTAGGGGTTGAGCCAGATATCGATGCGTTCGCGCACATGCGGCGTCACCCGCGAAATCGCGAACGAACCGACGAGGAAGAGGCCGAGCGCGGCGGCCACGAATGAGAGCCGTGCAGTCGCGACGTAGAGCATCGCGAGGAAGATCCCGTAGTAGAGAAGCGCGCTGCCGAGGTCGTTCGTGACGAAGAGGAGCAGCATCGCTCCGCCCCAGATCACGAGCAGCGGGCCCCAGTCCTTCAGCCTCCCCTGCGCGAGCACTTCGCGCTTCTCGCGGAGGTAGGCCGCGAGGAAAACGATGAGGGCGATCTTGCCGAGCTCGCCCGGCTGGATCTGTAGCGAGCCGACGTGGATCCAGAGTCGGGAGCCGTTGATCGTCTCGCCGATCACGGGCAGGCGTGGCAGGAAGATCAAACCGAGCGCCGTGACGCCGAAGACGTACTTGTAGCGCTCGAGCACGCGGTAGTCCCGGTGCAGCGACAGGAGCGTCGCCGAGAAGACCGCGACGCCGATCACGACCCAGAGGCCCTGCCGGAAGGCGTTGCTCGGGCCGAGGCGGTAGATCTCCGTCACGCCGATCGCCGTGAGGAGAGCTGCCATCGGCAACAGGTACGGGTCGGCGAGCGGGACGGTCCGGCGCGCGACGACGTGTGCGACGAGGTACAGGCCGAAGAAGAAGACGGCGTAGCCGAGCGAGCCGTTGGAGATCTGCGACTTGAGCGCGATGTAGACGGTGGCGAAGCCGATCGCGGTCAGCACGCCGACCGTCATGAGTGCCACCAGCTCCCGGTTGCGAAGGGTCACCGCGACAGCCACCAGATGACAAGCGCCGCCACGAGGGCGAACACGACGATGCCAATCAGGACGAGGCGCACCCGCCGCGCGTCGGCAGCGGGCTGCGCAACAGGCGTGGGCAGCTCGCCCGGCGGGACGATCATCGTGCCCCCGGGCTCGTCGCCGTCCTCCGCGTGCTCGCGCGTCTGCTCGTCGGGCTCGTCCTCGGGCTCCATGACTGCGGGCATGGCGACCGTGTCCTCGAGGTTCGGCGGGGCTTCGGACGAGATCCGGAAGGCGACGGCCGTGATGTTGTCCTCCCCGCCGCCCTTGTTCGCGGCCGCGACGAGCGCTTTCACCGCCTTGTCGAGGTCGGCGCGGTTCTGATGCAGGAGCTCGAGGATCTCCTCGTCGGAGACCATGTCGGTCAGCCCGTCGGAGCAGATGAGGAAGACGTCG
The DNA here is from genome assembly GCA_036494245.1 of Gaiellaceae bacterium. Taxonomy (GTDB): domain Bacteria; phylum Actinomycetota; class Thermoleophilia; order Gaiellales; family Gaiellaceae; genus Palsa-739. The sequence continues at coordinate 11,061 of DASXOM010000101.1, read as the reverse complement.
CCGTCCTCGGCCTCGATCATGAAGCCGTCGACATCGACGTCGGGATCCGTGCCAACCGCCCGCGTGATCACGCTCCGCTGCGGATGGATCTGGGCCTCCTCCTCGGAGAGCTTGCCGGTCTTCAGCAGCTCGTTCACGAGCGAGTGGTCCTCGGTCAGCTGCTCCATCAGCTCGCCGCGGACGAGGTAGGCGCGCGAGTCGCCGACGTGCCCGATCGCCACGGTCATCCCCTCGACGAGGGCGACGGTCATCGTCGTGCCCATGCCCGAGGCGGTGGGATCGGTCGAGGCGCGGTCGTAGATACGGCGGTTCGCCTCCTGGATCAGCGCGTCGATCCGCTCCGTTCCCTCGCGCCCGTCGGAGTCGCCCGCTTCGAGCGCGGAGGCGGCGAGCTGCGACGCGACCTCGCCGGCCTGCGCGCCGCCCATCCCGTCCGCGACGGCGAAGAGCGGCGGGGCGACGACGTAGTTGTCCTCGTTGCGCCGCCGCCGGCGCCCCGTGTCGCTCGCCACCGCATAGGCCCCGACCGGCATCTCAGTTCTCCTCCACGAGCAGGTCGGTCTCGCCGACGCGGAGGACGTCCCCCGCGCCGAGCCGTTGCGCGCCCGCGACGCGTGAGCCGTTGACGAAGGTGCCGTTCGTGGACTCGAGATCCTGCACCCAGGCGCCGTCCCCGCGCACCTCGATCCGCGCATGACGGGACGACGCGAACTCGTCACCCTCCAGCACGAGGTCGTTCTGCCCGCCGCGTCCGAGGGTGAGCGGTGCCGCGTTGAGCGGGTACGCGGCTCCCTCGTCGAGGCTCGGGCTGCGCCGGACGATGAGCCGCACCGACCTTCGCGTGGGCGTGCCGCGGCGGAGGCCGGCGGCTGCGGCTGCGGCAGGCGTGAGGATCATGCTGTCCTGGCTCGGCGACTGCTTCTCGCGCCCTGCCGTGCGGATGACACGCACGACGAACAGGTAGAGGAGCACCAGGAAGGCGATCTTGAGCACGAGGAGTACTTCCGCGACCCCCGTCGAGGCGACCATGTTCATGGCACCCCTATTCCCGTTCGGTCGAGAAGGTGACCGTCGTCTCGCCGATGGTGAAGTGCGAGCCGTCGGCGAGCCGCACGCGCTGGACACGGCTGCCGTCCACCTCCGTCCCGTTCGTCGAGCCGAGGTCGACGAGCCAGTACGTCGAGCCCTCCTGCACGATCTCTGCGTGGCGGCGCGACACGTTCGGATCCTCGATCCGGACGTCGACGTCTCGCGAGCGGCCGAGCACGGAGCGCTGGTTCTCGAGTACGTGCCTCTGGCCGCTCCAGCTCAGCACGGCAACCTCCCGCTCCACGCCGAGATCGAGGGGGGAAGCGGCCTCCGTCGGCTGCGTCCGCGGCTTGTAGACCATCGTCGCGCCGGGAGCCGGAACCTCTGCAGGTGCCTCCTCGTCGCCCCGCCGCCCGTACTGCGCCATGCGGGTGGCGATGCCGAACTCGCCGACGCCGAGGTCGTCGTCGGTCTCGAAAAGGATCCGGGGCGGCGTCAGCAGCGCGTAGTTCTCACGCATGGCGTGCTCGGAGAGATACTCCTCGAGCTCCGAGACGAGCGAGTTCTCGTAGCCCTCGAACTGCTCGCGGTCGCCGGGAGAGAGGTAGATCGTGTACTCGTTCGGCACGTAGACGCGCGTGACCGACGTCGAGCGGTGCTCGTCCATCTCCTTCGCGAGCTTGCGTGCAAGCTCGACCGGCTGCACGTTCGTGCGGAAGGCGCGGCCGAAGACACCTTCGAAGACACGCTCCAGCCGTTGCTCGATTCCGCGCAGCACCATTACGCCGCCGCTGAGGGTACCCCCAAGGCAGGCGCGCGAAGCGCTGTGACCGCCGCTATTGCCCAGGCGGCGAGGAGGAGCGGGAGCGCGGCGGCGCTCGGGACGGCGGCGACGGTGAGCACGATCATCCCCGCGCCGAGCCCCGCAGCCGCCCAGCGGCCGCGTGCGCGCGCGTGCGGCAGGGCGAGCGCGACGAGCGCGAGCGCGCAGGTCTCGAGCAGGAGGGCGGGGTGCGCGCCGGCCGCGCGGGCGAGTGAGCCGGCGACGTCGAACGGGTCGCGCGCGCCGGCGACGCCCAGCCCGAGCGGTGCGGGGCCGCCGACTAGCGGGAGGGCGACGTGCCGGATTCCGGCCGCGAGTGCCGCCGTGAGCACACCGAGCGCGACAGTGAGCATGCGCAGCGGCGCCGAGCGCACGCGTGCGACGGCGAGAGGCAGGAGGCCGAGCGCGGCGACCGGTGCGAGCAACGGGCCGACGACGAACAGCAAGGCCACGGGCGGCTGGCGCCAGGTCACGAGCAGCCAGCCTGCGGCGAGCGCCGCATAGAGCAGTGCCAGCCCGAGCGAGATGTTGCCGAGCGGGAACACCGGCACGGCGAGAGCGAGCGCAATGCCTGCGCGCTCGCGCAGGAGCGTCGTTGCGAGGGCGACCAGCGCGAGCAGGACCGGCCAGCTGGGCGGATAGAACGGCAGGGCGGCGGAGGTCCAGCCCACGAGGAGAGCCGCGAGAACCGCCGTGGCCGCCCGGCCGGGCTCGATCCGCGTCGGAAGCTTGAATCCCGGGCGCGGAACGGCCGTCGTGGCCGCTCCCCTCAAGGCGTCAGCGAGCTCACGGGCGCTCGGCCGCCTGGCCGGATTCTTCGAGAGCGAGCCGTCGACGACGCGCAGGACAGGCTTCGGCAGGTCGGGCCGGAACTCCGAGAGCGGTCGCGCGCCGGCTTCGATCGCCCGTGCCGTCTCGAGCATCGAGCCCCGCCAGAACGGGTGCCGTCCCGCCAGCGCCTCCCACAGCATCACGCCGACCGCCCAGACGTCGGCCGCGGGCGTCGCCTCGGCGCCGGCGAGCCGCTCGGGCGAGATGTACGCGAGCGTTCCGGGCACGTCGCCCGCCTCGGTCAGGGTCTCGGCGTCGGCCATCTGCGCAAGCCCGAAGTCGAGCACGCGCGCCGAGACGCGGTCGCCGTCCGCGAGCAGGACGTTCGAAGGCTTGACGTCGCGGTGCAGGATCCCCGCGGCATGTGCGTGCGCGAGGCCGTCGCAGACCTGCGCGCAGGCCTCGATCGCCTCGTCGTCCGTCATCTTCCCGGCGCGCAGCGCCTCGCGGTACGTCTGACCGGGGATGAACTCGTACGCGATGTAGACGTGGCGCGAGTCGCGGCCGAACCCGTACGCGCGCAGGCAGGCGGGATGCCGCAGATGCGCCGCTGTCTTGGCCTCGCGCTCGGCGCGCGCCGCCGACTTGCCCTCGCGCGCGACGATCTTGAGCGCGACGTCGAGGCCCGTGCGCTCGTCGCGGGCGAGCCAGACCGAGCCCGAGCCGCCGCTGCCGAGCGGCCGCAACGGCCGGTAGCGGTTGAGGACGAGCTCGATGCCGGTGAGCGCCGGGGCAGCCTCTCCCATGCCTAGCGGAGATTGGCGACCTGGTCGGACTGTCCTCCCCGGCGGGTTAGGCTTGCGCCGCGAGTGAGCACCTACGACGACGGAACCGAGCTCGAGTTCTTCGAGGAGCCGGAGACCCTCGAGGCGCCCGGCAGGCCGCGGCGGCGGATCAGGCCGCAGCGCGGGGGCGGCCCTCGGCGACCTCCGCCGCCCCCCGGGGCGGTGGCTCTCGCGCGGCTCGCTGGCCTGGTGGCGCTCGCGATCGCGGTCGTGATCGGTCTCGTCTTCTGGGTCGACTCCTGCCAGGGCCAGAGCCGGCACGACGAATACGCCTCGTACATGGACGACATCCAGCCGATCGCGCAGAGCTCCGCAGCCTCGCTGCGCGATTACCAGAAGCAAGTCACGAACCCGAAGCTCACGCTCGCCGACCTCCAGTCGAAGCTCGGACTGTGGTCGCGGCAGCAACAGCAGGACTACGACCAGGCCCTGCGCCTGGTGCCGCCCGCGCCGCTCCAGTCGGCCCATCAGGAGGTGCTGGCGACGCTCCAGCTGCGGGCGATCGCACTGGCCGACCTGGCGAACACGTTCGGCCGGCCGGGAACGAAATCCGCGACGCAGGTCGCAAACCAGCTGGCGAAGCAGGCCCAGCTCCTGAGCGCGAGCGACCTCGTCTGGACCGAGCTCTTCAAGGTGCCGGCGACGGACACGCTGAAGAGGCTGGGAGTGAGCGGCGTGATCGCGCCGCCGTCGCAGATCGTCACCAACCCCGAATTGATCAGCGCTCACTCGTTCGGCGAGGTCTACGGCGGCCTGAGCTCCTCCACCACGACCAGCGGCGGCAAGGTGAGCGGCATCCACGGCAGTGAGCTCGAGAGCACGACGGCCGTCTCGAGCGGCCAGTCGAAGACGCTCACCGTCTCCACCCCCACCACCGTGGACGTCTCGGCCGACCTCGTCTTCAAGGTCACGTTCAAGAACTCGGGGAATTCGCCGGAGCGGGGTGTCCCCGTGACGCTCACTGTCAGCGTCTTCCAGAAGCACGTGTTCACCAAGACGGAGAAGGTCACGTCCATCGAGCAGGGCGAGACGACGACCGTCACCTTTGGGAACCTGAACCTGCCGTCTACCGCCTTCGGCGCGAACGCCACGGTGGACGTCGCCGTCGGCAAGGTGCCCGGAGAGGTACGGGTCAGCAACAACAAGGCGTCCTATCCGGTCTTCTTCAGCCTCCCCTCGAACGGATAGCCGTTGACTGCGTCCGTCGCAGGCTGGATCGCGATCGGGGCTGTGGCGATCGCCTTGCTCGCGATCGTGATCGCGCTCGTGCTCCACGTTCGGCTTCGCCGGGTGCGGGCCGCGCAGCTCACGCTGCAAGGCGGCGGCGGCGGCGACCTCGTCGACTTCGCGGTCTCGCTCCAGGGACGGGTCGACGGGCTGCACCGGACGCTCGACGACTTCACAGCGTCGCTCGGACGCCTCGAGCGTCGCGTCGACGCGACGGTGTCGCGGCTCGCCGTCGTCCGCTATGACGCCTACGAGAACACGGGCGGGCATCAGTCTGCTTCGGTCGCGCTGCTCGACGCGTCGCGCAGCGGCGTCGTCCTCAGCGCCATCCAGGGGCGGGACTACGCGCGGATCTACGTCAAGGAGCTCGAGGGCGGCCGTGCCGCCGTCTCCCTCTCGCCCGAGGAGCAGGAAGCGGTCGAACGGGCCATGAAGTCGCAGCAGTAGCGGCATCCGGCGGTGCTACTTTTCGTCCAGGTTGCAGCACGTTCTTGTTTTGAACGCAAGTTACGAGCCGCTCAACGTGTGCACGGTGCGGCGTGCCCACGTGCTCGTCTACAAGGGCAAGGCCGAGGTCATCGAGCGGCTCGACAAGCCGCTGCGCTCGTCGACCGGGAACTTCATCTGGCCTCACGTGATCCGGCTCGTGCACTACGTGCGCGTGCCGCGCGCGGTCCAGCGCAAGATCTCGCGCCGGGCGCTGTTCGCCCGCGACGGCTGGCGCTGCGCCTACTGCGGCACGACGAACGGCCGCCTGACGCTCGACCACATCGTCCCGCGCTCGAAGGGCGGCGAGTCGATCTGGGAGAACGTCGTCACGGCCTGTGCCCCGTGCAACCTGCGCAAGGGCGACCGGTCGCTCGAGCAGGCGGGAATGGTGCTCCACACCTCGCCGCGCGCACCGACTCCGACGCTGTTCATCAAGCTCGCGGCGCCACGGATCCCGTCCGGCTGGACGCCCTACCTGCCCGCTACGGCGTAGGGCAGCGAACTCCCTTCGGAGAGACGATCGCCAGTTCCTCGTCGAGGGGGATGTAGGCGGTCTTGGTTCGCCAGAGGAAGCTGTACCGGACGGGGAAGTCGATGAAGCCCACGCTCGCGTTCGGGCCGGGCGCCGGGCAGGCGAGGACTCCTTTGTAGAAGAGCAGGCGAACCTCGCCGGGCCGGAGGTCGAATGGACGGAAACGCACGTACGGCCCGTGAACGCCGCCGTCGGTCAGCGGGTCGGACATCATCAGCCGAGCCGAGAAGGGGACACCGTCAGGCAGCGGAGCGTCGAGCACGCGTACCGGGAATCGACCCTTGTTCTCGATCGTGATGCCGAACTGGAAGGGACGGCCCACGTGGAAGACGACCGACTCTCCTTGCAGCCCCGCGCGTACGCCGGCTCCAACCGGGTCGAGGCCGCCGCCGGCGAACGCGATCGGCTGGTAGCTCTGAATCCAGGCGACGGCCCCGATCGCCAGCCCGATCACCGCCAGCGTCACGAGGGCCAGGACGAGGTTGCGCGGCCGGCGGGCCTGCAGGAATGCGACCGGTCCGCGCCGGCGTTCCAGGCCCGCGGCCGAGCGGAGTTCGGCCGCGTACTCCTCCGGGCTTCCGAGGCGTGTCTCGAGATCCGTGTCGGCCGGTAGCTCGGCCAGGTGGCCCCGGAGCTCCGCGAGCAGGTCGCGGCGCGTGCTCCACGGGATGTCGTGCAGCCAGTGGCCGACGTCGCGCACGTACTGGTCGCGCGTCACGGCCCCACCAGCTCCCGGAACGCGGCGTTGATGCGCGACCAGGTCTCGGTGCCGGCCTGCAGCTGCTCGGCTCCGCTCGGGGTCACCGAGTAGTACTTCCTCGCCGGCCCGCTGTCAGAGGCGGCGAGCCGGGACTCGAGATGCCCTGCTTGCTCCAGGCGGCGGAGCGTCCCGTAGACCGATGCGTCGCCGACGCCGTCGAGGCCGGCTCCCTCGAGGGTGGAGAGGATCTCGTAGCCGTACGTCTCGCCCCGCGCGATCACTGCCAGCACCGCCAGCTCGAGCACGCCTTTGAGGAGTTGACTCTGTTCCACACTATTACGCTTAACACAGTAGCACGGTTTGAAGAGGAGAACAACCGTGACCAGCGGCGCGGCGGTGCCGTACATAGCCCATGAACAGATTCCGCACGACTCTCCTGCTCGCCGGTGTGCTGCTCGTCGCGGCCGCGATCGCCGGCGTGGCGCAGCCGCACCTCGGTCGCTCGGCGACACCCACCACCGGCACGACGATCACCGTGACCGGCAACGGCACGGTCGACGCGACGCCCGACCAGGCCTCGTTCGACTTCGGCGTGACGACGAACGGCGCCACGGCAGCGGAAGCCTTGAGCCGCAACTCCTCCCAGGCGCACGCGATCATCGACGCGCTGAAGAAGGCCGGCATCGCCTCGGCCGCGATCCAGACCACCCAGGTCTCGCTCCGGCCGCAGACCTCGAGCAACGGCCGTGCGATCACCGGCTACCAGGCCTCGAACTCCGTGCAGGTCAAGGCCGCGCTCGGCAAGTCGGGCGCGCTCGTGGATGCCGCGGTCGGCGCCGGCGCGAACAACGTCGGCGGCCCGAGCCTCGACACGGCCGACAAGTCCTCCCTCTACGACCAGGCGTTGAAGCAGGCGCTCGGCGAGGCGAAGGGGAAGGCGCAGGCAATCGCAGCGGCCGCCGGCCTCACGCTCGGCACGCCGCTGAAGGTGCGCGAGGGCGGGCAGGCGACGCCGGTCGTGTACGCCGCAGGATTGGAGGCGACGGCCAAGGCTGCACCGCCCATCGAGGCGGGCACGCAGGAGATCCAGGCGTCGGTGACGGTGACGTACTCGGCCGGCTAGACGCCCGGCCCGTGCCGGGAGGCGATGCACTCGAGCGCCCAGCCGTTCGCGGCGAGCACGATCTTCTCGGCGAGGAGCTCCGGCTCTTCGCCGACAACCTCCTGCGGCAGCTCGACGACGACCTGATGCACGGAGGCCTCGACCCCATCCCCGAACTCGTGCCGCTCCTCCGACACGATCGCGAAGGACGACGCGAGATCCCGCAGCGCCAGAGCGAGCTCGTCGATCTCGGCGGGCGTCGCGTGCCGCCCGGCGAAGACGCCGAAATTGACGCGAACCTCGATGCTGGGCTCGTCGTGCCGGCGCACCAACCGGGTAATGGCGGGCTCGTCAAGGAAGAGATCCATGCCGAACTCCTATCCGGCCGGCCGAACTCCTAACGCGACTGCGGCTCCCAGCGGAACTTGAAGATCGTGAAGACGAGGCCTGCGAGGCCCCAGCCGAGCAGGATCAGGAGCGCCTCGGGCTGCGTCCACACGCCGTGTCCATGCAGGTAGACGGCGTCGACCAGCTTGACGAGGTACGTGAGCGGCAGGACGTCCCCGATTGCGCGGAGGACGGCGGGATAGCCCTTGGTCGGCCCGAACGCGCCGCTGACGAACGCCATCGGCAGGAGGATGAAGTTGACGACCGCCGACGCGCCCTCGGCCGAGCGGATCACCGAGGCGGTCGCAGTGCCGAGCGCGGCGAAGACGGCTGTGCCGATCACCATGGCGACCACGAGCGAGCCGATGTCGGGGGGAAAAGGCGTGCCGTAGAAAGAGCGTCCGAGCAGGAAGAGCACCACCGTCTGGAGCCCGAACACGACGAGCGTCGAGGCGAGGAGCGCGGTGAGGTAGGTCGCCGGCGGCAGAGGTGTCGAGCGGAGCCGCTTGAGGATCCCGCTCTCACGTCGCAGCACGAGCTGAATCGCAAGGCCGGCGAACGCGGTGTTCGCGCACCCGTAGCTGATCAGCCCGGCAAGGACCGCCCAGACGACCGGCACTCCTTGGTACCTCCCCGAGTAGACCGAGCCGAGGAGCACGAAGAGCAGCAGCGGGAACAGGAAGATGAAGAAGGCGGCCTCGCGGCTGCGCCAGAAGACGAGCTGCTCCGAGCGAAGCTGGTGGACGAAGAGCCGGCGCACCGGGCGCCGCGCTGCGATGCGGATCGCCTCGGCGCTCATGCCTCGACCTCGTCCTGCTCGGCGGTGAGGGCGAGGTAGACCTCCTCGAGCGACGGCCGCCGCACCTGGAGCCCTTCCAGTTCCTCGCCGCGCGCGACCGCTGCCGACGTGAGCTCAGCAAGCACGCGCGTCGGCTCGTCGGTCCGCACGAGCACCTCCTCGCCGTTCTGCCGGTAGCGGATCTCGGTCTGCAGGTCGGTGCTCGTCAGCTCGGCGGGTGTCCCCACCCGCACGATCTGCCCCTCGCGCAGCACCGCGACACGATCGGAGAGCTGCTCGGCCTCGTCGAGGTAGTGCGTCGTGAGCAGGACGGTCTTGCCGAGCGAGCGCAGTGAGCGGATCATCTCCCACGCCGCGCGGCGCGCCTGCGGGTCGAAGCCGGTGGTCGGCTCGTCGAGAAAGACGAGGTCGGGATCCCCGATCAAGGCGATGCCGAGGTCGAGCCGCCGCTTCTGGCCTCCCGAGAGCGACTTGATGCGCGCGCTCGTCTTCTCCTGCAGGCCGACGAGCGCGATCACCTCGTCGACGTCTCGCGGCGCGCGGTAGTAGCCGGCGAAGATCGCGTGCGTCTCGCGCACCGTGACGTTCGGCCACAGCTCCGACTGCTGGAGGACGACGCCGATCCGCTCGCGGAATTCCGGCCCCGGCCGCTCCGGATCGTGGCCGAGGACGCGCACCTCTCCGGCGTCGCGCCGGCGGTAGCCCTCGAGGATCTCCACGGTCGTCGTCTTGCCGGCGCCGTTGGGCCCGAGCAGACCGAAGACCTCTCCTTCCTCGATCGAGAAGTCGACTCCGCGCACGGCCTCGAGGCTCCCGTAGGCCTTGTGCAGGCCGCTGACCTCGATCGCAGGCATCGGCGACGAAGGGTAGACGGGACCGCCGGTACAGTCGCCGCGTGGCAGGCACTTTCCGTTTCGTCATCGCGGACGTCTTCACCGATGTCCCGTTCGCGGGCAACCAGCTCGCCGTCTTCACCGACGCGCGTGAGATTCCCGAGGATCGCCTGCAGCAGCTTGCGCGCGAGATCAACTTCTCGGAGACGGTCTTCGTGTATCCCGCGGCCGGCGACGGGCACGCGCGGATCCGGATCTTCACGCCGTCGCTCGAGTTGCCGTTCGCGGGGCATCCCGTGCTCGGCACTGCGTTCGTGCTGGGCGGGCCGCTGCAGCTCGACGAGCTGTGGCTCGAGACCGGTGCCGGGGTCGTCCCCATCCGGCTCGAGCGCGACGGGTCGCGGATCGTCTTCGGCTGGATGCGTCAGCCGGTGGTCGCAGCGGAGGAGTACGAGCAGGCAAGCGAGCTGCTCTCGCTGCTGGGACTGGAGAAGAGCGGGCTGCCGGTCGAGCTCTACCGGCAGGGGCCTGGGCACGTCTACATCGAGCTCGATTCGCCCGAGGCGGTGGCGGCGCTGCGGCCCGATATCGACGCGCTGCTCGAGCTCAGCCCGTACGGCACAGCCTGCTTCGCGCGGGACGGCAAGGGCTGGAAGGCGCGTGTCTTCGTCCCGGCACACGGGGTCGGCGAGGATCCCGCGACCGGCTCGGCCGCAGGACCGCTCGCGCTCCATCTCGCCCGGCACGGCCGGATCGGCTACGGCGACGAGATCGAGATCCACCAGGGCATCGAGCTCGGGCGGCCGTCGACGCTGTACGCAGTCGCGCGCTCGCCGGAGGACGTCGACGTCGGCGGCTCGGCCGTCATCGTCGCGCGCGGCGAGTTCCGGTTGTGACCCGGATCGTCGTCATCGGCCCGAGCGGCAGCGGCAAGACGCGGGTCTCGGCCCTGCTCGCCGAGCTTCTCCACGCGCGTCACGTCGAGATCGACGCGTTGTGGCACGGCCCGAACTGGGAGAGCTGCGGGCCGGACGAGCTGCGCCGCCGCGTCTCGGCCGCGACGGAGGGCGACGACTGGGTCTGCGACGGCACCTACCACACGATCATCGGCGACCTCGTCCTCGAGCGAGCGGAGACGGTGGCGTGGCTCGACCTGCCCGTGCCGCTCGTCATGTGGCGGCTCCTGCGGCGGAGCTGGGTGCGGAAGCGCGACAAGGTGGTGCTTTGGAACGGGAACGTCGAGGCCCCGTGGATGGAGCAGATCCGCTGGCTCATCTGGCCCGCGTTCAAACGTGCTTTCGAGAACCGGCGCCGCCTGCCGAAGCATTTCGCGCTGCATCCCCAGCTGGAGGTGCATCGGCTGCGCTCGGACGCCGAGGTCGCGGCGTTCGTTCAGTCGATCCAGGCGACCGAGTCGATGTCGGGCAGCTCGAACGGCAGCGAGCGCCAGAAGACGCCGCCGTTGGCCGAGACGTAGAGCCGGTTGCGCGCGGCGTAGAGCATCCGGTCGGGGTCGTCGTCCGC